>JAQUCE010000013.1 GCA_028686345.1 Kiritimatiellia bacterium | reverse complement strand
TATCTCTCACAGAGGCACATAACTCAGAGTAACATACTTTGCGCTCTGTGTTCTCTGAGCCTCTGTGAGAAACCCCTACAAAGCGCACCCCTTTCGTGTTTTCCGTGTGTTTCGTAGTTAAAAAAAGAGGTACAGGAAAACGAACTGAGCTTTTAGTCTTCACTCATGGTGGGCACTAACCACGCAACACGCGCGCGTAAAGTGCAAATATAAAACGAACTATGGTTCAGAAAATAAAGCAAAAAACACTAAGTTTTTCACGTCTATGTCCAGTGGTCTGCACCCCCTGACCCCTGGTGGGCTCCGCGTCGCGCAGCCACCAGGTCTGGTCTAATCTCTACTTCTGCTCAGCGCTTCTTTTGCGGTTAATCTTGCCAGCGGCTTTGGAGATCGCCTCAACACTGGTTTTGTGCTCCTTGGCAATCGCCTCGTAACCAATCTTTCGATCAGCGTTCTCATCTTTAAGCAGGGCTTGTTTCTCTTTGCTCATCGCTTTTTTGGGCTCTAGAAAACCATTCTCCCCCTCCTCCGCCTCACCACTGGTAATCAGCGCGGCAACCTCATCCTTGCGCGCTTTGCGGCGCTCATGCGCCTCGGTCTTGGCATCAGCCAACACAGTCAAGGTCAGTGCTGCCATACAAACCATGATGGTAAATAATCTCATTGTTATTGTTTTCATTTTTCTCTCCTTTAATTGAATTAATTCAGCTTCAAGCACCCTGCGCGTTAATCTTCAAGATCGAGAAAATTCTCCAGATCTTTTTGAACCTTCACATTGATATCCATCGTAATGTGAATCGGTTTGACCTCGTGCTCGGTTTTCAGTGAAAAACAACCCGCGCATAAACTCAGGCACAACAGGCCATACCTAAAACAAATCCTCATATAACGTACCTCATTTTTATTTTATCCATACTACTGGCTCATATCCATCCCCAGATCCAGCAACTGCTGCAGCTGACCATTCAGGTTTAAATTCAGGCTCACGGGAGCTGGCCGCTTCTGATAGTTGGATTTGCCATCCAACTTGATTCGCAGCGAAGAATCGCCGTCCAGCCTTGGCTCTAAATCAAGACGTATTGCGCTCAAATCCAGATCACTCAGCGCCTTAGAGAGTGATTTCTCCCGATCATCGGTGATGCCTGCCCGGTTGAGCAACGACTCCATCTGCGCGGGATTGTTTAATTTCAAAACTCCCCCCTGATTAGGTAAAGAGTACAGATATCCGCCGGAAAGTTCAACCCTATTTTTTTTGAGGACCACCGGGAAGCGACCATAAAGCACCCCCTCCATCCGTCCATCAAAGGGCATGACCAGCATAAAAACCTCTCCCAAGTCCATCTTATCAGCATAAATGACAAACTCATTGCGGATACCGCCGTCCAACCCCGCATGAATCGCATACGCATGCAGGAACCCTTTGGCCCAAGCCATCTGAGCCCGCTCAATAAAAAGCTCATCTTCCCGAAGCTGGAAAAACACCTTGCCCGGCCCCATCGCAATATTGCCGGCGCGTACGCTCTCAACTGTCAGCAGCGCCTCACCAGTTGAGCGTAAGGCACCATCAAACTTGAAAGGCATATGCGCCGCAAGCCCGCCCAGTGTCACCTCCTGGTAGCTGCACGAGCCGTTGACCAGCCGCACCATCCCTGTGATTACCGCGTCAGAACTTAGGCCGGCAACCCGCACCGCAGCCGAGAGCTCGCCCGCAAAATCAAGCTTGAGTCCGCTCTTTTTCCGCACCAGCTTGCCAAGCTTGCCGCTGCTCTCCACCACGGCTGGCAGCACATCCAACCGCAGCGTGCCTGCCTGAGGTTTCAACAGTGGCAGCTCGCACTCCACTGCGACCTTCAGCGCTTCATCCTTGACCGTGACCCAACTCGCCACCTGTGCGTAGCTGTTGCTAATTGACAGCTGCAACTTACCAGCCTCAAACTCCACGCCTCCAACACGGCACAGCGCCCACTCCAACCTTGATTTTTCAAACTCCCACCCCTGCGGCTCCGAAAAAGTGAACGGAATATTCAACGTCCCCTGCTTCAGCGTCAGCAGGTCGCCTGGCGCATTGCAGAGCAGCTCCTCAACCCCGACACAACCGCTCAGCAGGATGTCTTCTACCCGATCAGGCGCGGCCTCCGGCAGCTCAAAACTCAGATTAATCCGCTGCGCTCGGGTTGCCAACAGGGTATCACCCGCCGAACTTTTGATTTTGCTCACCAAATTGCTGAGAGTCAAACTCGCGCCGCCGCTCAGCCGGGGGCCGGCTCCGCTGAACTCGCCAATCCCCTGCAACGTGCCGGAGAGTTGCACAGTGTCATTTGTCACGGCGCAGGGATGCGACGGCAGCCGCAGCTTCAAACTCCACTCCGGCGCACCCGCTGACAACCCTGCGACAGTAAACTCTCCGGTTAAATCCGCCTGCGCTGGTTCAAAACCAGAGGGCAGAGCTGTCAGAGTGCTCAGGTCAGCGGAGGCCGTAATCCGGGCTGTGATCGCAGAGCTGAGATCCAGCGTCGGGATCTCCACCCGCCCCCGCAATACAGGAGTCCCTACTCCCGGCAGATTGAGTCTGCTCCGCAGGTTTATTGCCCCAACCCCCTGGCGCAGCTGCAGGTCAAAAACCACCCGCTCCTCCATCGGAAAAGAACCTGTGCCGTGCAAATTCAGTGTGCCACGCTCCAGCACAAACTCAGGCAGAACGAGCGGCCCTTTCGCCCCCCCCGCTTCATCCGCCCCTGCCGGGTAAACCTGCTGCGCGCGGGCCACCACCTGCAGCACCCGTTCGATCAGCTCGGATTGCGGTTTATTCTCATTGTTAAACAGCAGCGAGGTCTCCAGGCGGCCTGCCACAACCTTGTCCACAACTCCGCCATAAAGCCCCTTAGGAGTGTATTGAACCTTGATTGAGGAGAGATAGAAGAATGGAGCCTGTTGCTCACCCCAGCGGATATCCTGCAGCTCAAAGGTAAATGGCGAAAACTCGGCAACCTTGAAGCTCAAATCGTGGACTGCCAGCTTGTTCAACTGGCTCCTGATCACCCTGTCTGCAATGTTTTTGCGCTGAACAGCCAGAAAGACCAGCAGGCAAAAAAACAGAAGAAAGAGCGACTTCAAAAAAAATCTGAAAAACCTCATTCTCAAACAAAGCCCCCTTAGCTTATAAAACTCGTCAAACTCCCCTAACTAAAACATTTAAATTGTACCTTATTCACACCACACTTGCCAAGCCATGATTTTTCTGCTAACCTCTGATCAAATTTTTCAGGCCAGTAGCTCAGTTGGACAGAGTGGCGGATTCCTAATCCGCAGGTCGGGAGTTCGAGCCTCCCCTGGCCTACCAGTTTTAAAAAAGTAAAGCCGTGTAAGTCGCTATTTTAGAGTGAGTTAGTGATTTTTAACGGTTTTTTTTGTTTTTTATTTTTTATTGCTACGTAAAGCAACATTGATTATAATATGGAGCGTTTTTAGAAGAATCTTAGAAATCATTAGAGATTTGCTTAGAAGGGTGGCGAAAATGGCTAGGCTGAATGCTGGATGTATTACTAAAAAAGGTAAAAAATATTACCTGGTGTATAAAAATAAATGGCTTGCACTGAAAACTGAGGATAAGGCTGAGGCGGAAAGAAGGGCTGTTGATTTTGTGCCGGGCCTGGTGAACCCTAAAACAGGATGGTTGGAGTTTTTGGTGGAGCTGGGCGAAAAGGCAAAGGCGCAGCTTATCAGGGAGGCGGCGCCAATTGATGTCGAATGGGATAATTTGTTTTGGCGCTGGAGCAAAGAAAATAAAAGGCTGACGCAGAACGCTGGAACGCTGCGAGCGTATGAGGGCGCGGTGAATGCGCTGGGTGGGTGGGCGAAATTGAATGGCGTGGAGGGTCCGGGCGTGATTACCCACGGGGAGGCGGCGAAATATCTGGAGGGCAGAAGCGCGGAGGCAGGTAAAAGGGATTGTCGGCTGTTCGCCAGGATCTTTAAAGGGCTGGGGCTGGATGCCGGGATTTGGGAGGGGCATGATTTGGCTGTGGCTGTGGCGGGGAGATTTAGAAGAATCTCTAAGGATGAGATGAGGCGATTGCTGGAGGCTGCTGCGGATCCAGTGGAGTGCGCGCTGCTGCGATTGGGATTTTCGACCGGGCTACGGCTGGGTAGCTGCCTGGAGATTGATGAGCGGGCTTTTGATGGTGATTTTTTGCGCGTGATCCCAGGCAAAACGAGGGCTAAAAAAGGGCGTCCGCTGCTGATCCCGATGCTGCCGAGAACCCGGCTGGCGCTGGAGGGGGTGGCGCCTGGCTTTTTTCGAAGGCTGCGCGCCGATACAGCCAGCAATAGAATGAAGGCGATTTTTGTACGGGCCGGGGTGGGCGCGAATCAATTTGGAAGTGCCAGCTTCCACAGTTTGCGCGCAACTTTTATCAGTATGATGGATGAGGCGGGTGTTTCACCGCACATTACGGATGCGATTACCGGCCACGCCAGCCAGGGGATGCACGGTAGATATTCGCAGCCTTCGCGGTCGGCTTTGATGGAGGCTGTAAAAAAAGCGGTGATTGATTTGGATTATTAGAGCTAAAAATTTTCAGCCCGTACAAATGTAACAAAAAGATTTTTTAAAAGGTTGAAAATGAGACGAAAAATAGCTAAAAATGATGTTTTTTAGATTTATTTTCGGTTGTAAGTTGCTGTATTATAGCGAGTTATAAAATAAATGAAAATAAAGTGAAAATAATTGCATTTCGGGGTTGCGTACACTTGCGAAACTTGTTATAATAGGGGCAGAAAAGAGGAGATAGGCTCCTCCCAAAAACAAAACGAAGGGCTAAAAAATGAAAACATTGATCCAGATGATCGCAGAAAACTGCGGAACCGATGAAAAAGGCGCGTTGCAAACCTTAATCAACTGCGGCTACGGCACTGATCCTGATTATCACAACCAGGCTGTTTATTTTATTGGCACGGTGCCTGATGGCATCAATCGCGCCAAAGTGTACGAGCTGCCAGGCTATGGCTACCACATATCAAGCCAATCAGCCGAAACTTTTGTAGAGGATCTGCCAGCTGATTTTTCTCCGAAAGACGGCATCCAGGTCACCGAGATTAATAGCGCCGGCATTGTTGCCGAGTGCGAGCGCATGGATATCAACCGCATCGAGCTGCTGGCCGAAGGGCACAGCGATGGCAATCAAGATAACCCAAACTCACGCGTACGCTTTTATCAGATTGGCTGTGTCCGCGGGGCAGACACAAACGGCGATCCAATTTGGGAGGAGGCCGACGAGGCTATCTTTGCCGACCTGATCGATGCTTGCAAAGTTGATTTGTAATCCTATCACCCACGCCGGTGGCATCTGCCACCGGCCAAACTAAACCAAAAAAACGAAGGGCTAAAAAATGAAAAAAGGGCCGGCGCAATTCAGCACCGGCCCTTTAATTTTTGCCACGAAGGGCTAGCTCCAGGCAACAGATATGTTTCAATCCACGCGAGTTTCCTCGCGACAAATAAAACAGTAACAAAGTTTGCTCAGATATGCAAGCGTAAAAAAGGAAATAAAAAGAATGGCTAAAAAACGCGACTATACTATGACCGCGGCGGCGAAAGCACAGCGCAGGAAGGCGGCGAGAAGCCGGGTGGCAACCGAATATAAAAATGTGAGAATCCCAGTTGAACTGCATGAAAAGATTGTGGAGTCGGCGCCGGATGTGGCTGTTTGGCGAGCGATTGAACAGTTATTGCCACCACTAAGTGGCGGCAATCAGGAGATTAAAAAGGGCTAAAGATTTTTAGCCCTTTTTAATGCGATTAAGGGATTAACAGGGGCTGATTACCTGCCACTAGTCGGAGGTGCGCACTCATCGCAATGCCCGCAAGTCGGGCAGGTTTCGCCTGGTGCGATTGCAATTGACCTGGCCGCAACCGGAGCTGCAAGCGCGACCGGAGATTTAGCCGCTGCCGCCGCTTGTACGAATTGAGTCAATGCCGTGATGGTCTGTGCGATTCCGGTGGACTCCTGGGAGGCGGTGGTGGTCTTGAAGCCAGCTCCTAAGTCCTCTACAGTACCGTCAGCAAAAAGGCCCTCGGCCGCAAGCTGCGATGCTTTGTCACCCCAGCCCCATACTGCGGCGCTGGATTCGGTTTGAACACCATCAGGGCTCTTTACCTTGGTGAATGCTTTGGCACTTACACACCCACTCAAAATCATGACGGCCGTGATTGCCATTGTCATAATCAATACTTTTTTCATAATGTTTCTTCCTCTTTTTTGTTTTGCCACTCCAAACCGTCCAGACGGATCTCTTTTGTCCGGCTGGCTGCCATGTATAACGGCCCTTGCACATCCTGCAAACCATAGCTCTTTACCCAGCTCGGTTTGATCGTGGCGATTTTGCCATCACATAGCCGCTCAATCAGATATCGCAAGCGCCCCCACTTGCGCACCTCATCCAACTTTCGATAGTAGATCATAGCTCAATCACCTTGTTGAATGCGCCTGCTTCCTCAAGCGCAGTGTGAATTTCGGTTATCCATGATTCGATTTTTGCCGCGGTTGCAGCATCCGGCGCGGTGCCGGTTGCGCGCTCGTATTTGCTCAAAAAAGTGCGCAGAGCAAAGTCTAATTTTGCCGCGCCGCGGTTTTTAGTGTCATCTGGAATTAGGCTTTCGGCGGCTTTAATGGCCGTGATTGCGTAACCCTCATATTGCTTAAATTTTTCGCCATCTTTTGCGAGCCATTTTACAATATAAGTTACAAATGCACCAATTATCAACGCGATTACCGCATCGGTTGACAGTAACTTGATAATTATATCACTCATAATTTACCCTCTTTTTTGTTGTTTAAAAACCCATAAAACGATTTCCAACCCAGCGAAAAAACATTGTGAGTGTGCCACCCACAATTGCACCGACAATCATAAGCATCACGATTAGCTTTCCGCGATCCTCGGAACGGTCGTTTTCGATCTGTTTTAGGCGTTTGAAGATTTCGCTCTGCGTGTCACGAAGGTTTTTCTGGTCGAGCAGCTTTGAGCATCCGTGCTGCATCACGTGATCTAGCTTTTCTTCGATACGGCGCTGAGAATCGATCATCATTTGGATTACGCTGGGTTCGCTCATAATTTCGATCTTTCTTGTTTAAAATGTTTGCCCGCCGCCGTGTTTTAAGAGTTTCAGTTCGATTTTTCTGTTGTAAAAAAGTCGGCGGCGGGCTCTCCCGCACCCGCGGGAAATTAATAAATAAATCCCGAGGTGTCGCGCCCGAACCGAAACTCCGGTGGAGTGGCTTCACGATCCTCGTGATTCTTCAGGATGGCGTCGAGAGCTTTGGCCGTAGGCTTGCCCTTGATAGCTTTTATCTCCTGTATGATTCGTTCTTTTTCAAATTTTTCCGCGTCCAGTTTTTCGCTCCAGGCTGATCTTGCTTTTTTTCCGGCGATCTTGGCCACCTGCTGCGTTGTTGCGTAAATTTCGGGTCCACGCTTCCAATAGTAAATTACCGTTCCGTCGGGCTGTTTTTCTTTGGCCGTGATGCGGGGTTGATCGGCCACGCGTTTGAGGGCTGCGGCTCTCTCTTTTGTGAGCCAAGTCTCCGCCGCGGCGGCTGAGCAAAATTCCACCGCACAAAAAAACAGAATTACTGCCAAGATTAAACCGCCTAAAACGTAGTCACTAATTTTCATATCACGAATCTCCTTTTCGTATTGGCTCATTCTATCGTAGTGTTTCATAGCTGTTCTCCACTTATTGCATTTGTTGCGACTTGATAAAGCGTACCCGCTAGATAAATTTCTGTGAAACACGTTGAATCGTTGGTATAAACAACCTCGCCTGTAAACGGCTCTGCTGATACGCCATCAACAATCAAATTAATCCCTGCATCATCAATGTTTAGAGGTTTGTCCGGTGCGCCGATCTTCATGTACTTTTCGGCCCGCAAAACTACATTACCGATTCCCGGGGGTGAGTGCACTGATATGTCGTAGCAATCATATCCGCCGCAGTCAGTTAAAACATTATTGGTCGCGACAACTCCATCAGCCCAAAGGATCACGCCGGGAGCGACATCAAAAGCCCAACTGGTTTTAGGTGGAGACGCTAAAAGACGCGAATAATGGCAAAAATAATGCACGGTACCATCCGGGTCAACCGATTCACCGACCACGCTGCCTTGTAGATTTTCGTAACCAGGATCTTCCTCCATGTCTGCGGCGATGTAGATTCTGCTAGAAAATTCATCCACGCGCCCAGTGATGGAGTAAAGTTTGCCTAATGCCGCATCAAGACCAACCGCTGCGGCTGCCACAAGATTACTTGATTCGATCACTGAGGCTGCGGCTGCCTCGTACCTTTGCGCGGGTGCAACTTTGCCTGTTGGGTCGAGCACTTGTCCGCCTGGCACACCCATGATATGTGTGCGGGTCCAGGCTTTTACGCGCTGGACGTTAGAAGTCTGAGCCGACACAGAGAGAGTCAATGCTGATAAAAGTATGATTGTGTATCTCATCATGGCGCGTCCTCACGTAGCTCGTACTCATAAGTTTGGTCCAATGTAAATCCTTGCACTAGGGTCCCGCCGTTTACACCGGACAACCCCATGGCGATCCGCTCCCACGTTGCGCCTTCGGATTTATAGAGTCTGCGATACAAGCTGTGCGTCTGGTCTGCCGACGCGCCCGACCACTGGAACCAGACTCCGTCAGGGGTTTCTAACGGCTTTTCCAGCCGGAAACCTATGTCGTGTTTTGTACCGGCATAGATGGTTAATATTGCCGCTAAAAGCAAAAACCCGGCGGCTTTAAAGTGTTTTTTAGTCATGGCTGAATCTCCTCATCTTCGACGCCCATTAAAAGGCCAGTGATATACGTGTAAATTTTGCCGTTGCGCGTGATTTGGCCAGTAAAACCGACCTTGCCGCCGACCGATAAACCGCCTTCAATATCCAGCAGTGCGCCAGCTTGCCCACCGCCTTTGATCTCGCAAAAAGCCATAAAAAAAGCTTGATCATAAATTGAGGGAAGCCAGACTGTCGATCGGTAAACTACTGGATAAGTAATGCCCTCAACGGTTGTATCAGTAAACTCGGCCGTGCTTTGGAAGGCTACAAATTCCCACGCGTTGGTTCCATCCAGTTCTCGTTTATATTTTATTGCCGGCATGGTGTTCATCGCCTCGCTGTAAACATGCCAGACATAATGACCACTGTGCGCGATTGCATTGGTCGTCATATTGCCACCCGCGCCGAGCTCCATGTGTATAATCTGCGCACTGACATTTGTCGAAACCTGGACCGCGCCTGAAAAGCTGACAGTGTGGCCGGTGACGTACGCAAAACCGTAGGCTCCGGTTAGAGCGGAAACTACATCTGCGACAACGTTGGACGCTGCCGCCGTAGTCTCGGTCACGAGCTGGGCTGCCGTGGCCGTTGCGGCTGCCTGCGCCTCGGTGGCGGCGATCTCCTGCAAACCAGCGGCGTACCCCTGCGGGATGATCTTGCCGTGCTGATCTGCCATAAGATACTGCGCTGCAAAATTATTCCAATTGGTTTCTGCTGCCGTGGCTCCGGTGATAGCAAATGCCGCTAAAAGTATGGTTAAGAAATATCTCATAGTTGACCTCCTCCTGGCGTATTGGTATATGCTACCAACCACACCCAGCCGTTAGAAAATACGTTACGCCAAACTAAGTTGGTGTAAGTGTCTTGGTGTAGCTCTTTTGTGGCCTCGGTCACAACCAGCGAGCCACCGCTGTAGACCGCATCCGCGTATAACGGTAACCTAACTACTGGTCTGTCTCTGAAGTTGTCACCCCATCCAGTGGCGGTCGGGTCGGTTACGTAACTGACCAGGTTGGTGGGGGTACCGTCGTAAATGCCTACACCCGCAGTAGGTTGGTTTCCGCCGTAGTAGACAGTGGTCAGAGAACTGCTTTCAAAAGCATAGTCGCCGATGGTGGTCAGTGAGGGGGCGGTTAAGATAGTCAAAGAGCTGCTTCTAAAAGCGAGGTCGCCGATGGTGGTCAGTGCAGGGGCGACCAAGGAGGTCAAGGAGCTTACGAAAAAAGCACCGGTGTCGATGGTGGTCAGTGCAGGGGCGACCAAGGAGGTCAAGGAGCTGTCTGCAAAAGCATCGCTGCCGATGCTGGTCAAGGTCTTTGGTGCCGTTAACGTTTTTAAAACAATATCACCATCAAACGCACTAATCCCAATCGTCACGACGGGGACGCCGCCGATCTCATAAGGTAGTACGATATCAGGGTTGCTTCCTGTATAGCCTGTAATCGTTCCGGTATCAGAATCAAACCCGAAGTCGCTCGCTGGGGTAATTACGATATCAGGGTCGCCGTAATGGAACAGCCTCATGGCGCGGGGGTCTGTTTCGTCGGGACTTTCTACTGCTGGAAGATCTTCCAGCCGCAAAAATCCGTTGGTGCCCGGAGGTTGGATGGCGGTGGCGGCGACGGCGGCGGCGTTGGTCGCAATAATTTCAATTGACGCGACTTTTTGATTGACATAATTTTCCGTGGCCATGGGCGCTGCGCAGACTGAGAGGCTAAGCAATAGCGGGGTGATCAGAATAATTTTATACATGATGGATCCCTTCCTCGGCAACTGAGAGCGTGATGTCGCCATAATCATTTTGAATTGCGGTCACTAGGTGATAAAGTCCAGTGAGTGGGTTACGAACATAAGTTTCTGGTGGAATTATCGGGGGCGGGCCAGGAAGATAGGCCTCGGTGGCTGCCTCCATGATATTTAATTGCCCGGAACCGCACCAGTAAGCAACTGGATCGTCGCCGGGGTTGGCTGGCGGAATGAAAAAAATTATCTCGTACTTGGTTTGCCCAGCAGTTGGAAAATACCAACTAGCGGCGTAAATTCTGCCGGCACCATCATCCACCTCGCCATCAATGGCAATTGATTCGTCGTCGCTGATTAGCGGGCGCAGAATTAAGCGGATCGTTAGTCCATCGATTTTAGGTAATCCGCTGACTCTGAAGAGTGCGGCGGATCCCATCCCGACCCAGATCGGGGTAAGCGGAAAGTTTGGCTTGTCAGGGCGTAGCGATATGGTATTTTTGTACATGGTTCTCCTTTTTAAAATATTTCGGCTTTAACCCAAATCTCTTCAAAATCCTCTTGAATGTTTGTTTGCTGATACGCCTGGATGGTGATTCTCAGCTGATATCGATAATATGGCGGGACTAAAATATTATCTCCGAGAGTCAGCGGATGCAGAATATAATCAGTATAACCGTTAATCCATAAAAAGTAATGCGCGGAATAGAATGTCGAGTTAGCGCTATTGCTTATTTTTATTGTACGGTTTCCCCCGTTATGTTTTAGGCGGAAACTTATGGTTGCGTCAGCGGGAGACTTGCTTGTTGTCGCCTTGATAAAGCCGCTGCCATACGAAAGATCACTATAATTTGTAGTGGAACTGCCAGGAATAAAATCCAGATCGGCAAAGGGGCACGGCGTAAGCATGGCAACCAGTGAACCTTGTTTTGGATACGGCGCCATACAAGGTCCATTGCCTTCCAAATCTGTAATTAAACTGTAAACGGGATCTGACATAAAAACCTCTCAATCGCTAAAAAGTACTACCGGGATTTTGGCTGTTATGTCAGCTCCAGTATCGCCCGAACTAACGTTTTTGGTTGTGAAAACAACCTCTAATTTGCCACTAACAATTGCCGCTGATTTAAACTCAAACATTGCGTCAAAGTCGGCGGCGCCGCCGCCAGAGCCGGAGCCGGAAGGCTGGCCATCATCGGTATCTATCACCGTTGAGCCGTCGTCAGATTTCAGCACTACAAGCCCGTTATCACCACGAAAACTCTCGATAAAGTTGTACACAATATCGAGATCGTGTTTGAGATTCATATTGCTAAGCCCGGCGCCGAGCGGGAAACGACGGAACAAAATTGAATATTGGCTTTGGGCGCTCATGTAAAAAACTCCTTTGGTTAAATGATCTCGACAGCAGTAATTGTGATTTTAACTTTCGTGACATTAACATTCCACATCGGCGAATCTCCAACTGGCGTGCCGGAGGCCTTGTAGCTCACAGAGTCGGATGAAAGGGCCTCGATGGCAGTGGTGCAAGTTGCGGCGGCTGCTTCGGTCATGCCGAAATACTGATAGCGCTCGGTCTCGGTGCGCTGAACAACTTTATACATTCCGGATTCGCTGCCGGGGATAACTTGTCCGGTTGGTTTTTCCACGACGCTGGGAGTTTCCAAGATCCTTTTATTGGTATCGCTATAAGATGCAAAAAGTCCGCCGGCCATATCAACTCCCCACCGTTAAAGATTCGATTATTTTCTCGCGGATTTTTTTCAGTTCAGCGAGCTGGTCGGTCTGGAGCTTTTTTTCTTCGGCGCGAGCAGCTTCCAACCGGTCTTCTGCTTTTTGTTTGTCGGCCTGCGCATCTTTGAGCATTTGCCCGGCAACCGCTTGCCGGGCTTGCTCTTCCTCCACACCAGCAACAAGCTCCTGGTCGCGGCGATTGAGCCTAAATCCCATATTGCCAGCAGCTGCCTGTCTTTTTTTGATATTGTCGTAGCGATCCATAATCTTTTTTGATTCTTTGGCTTCGGCCTTTTCGGCGGCAATCTCCTGATTACGATCTGCGATAGCCTGCGCGGGAGTTTTTTTGTCGCCAAGTATTTTCCTGGCATCCGCAATATCGGCGTCGGCCAGGGCCACGTTTTTCTGCTCCTGGGCTATGCGGTCGGCAACAGCTTTTTTGACAGCCTGTTTTTCTTGTTCAGCAATACGCTTGTCAACTGCCTGGAGCTCCTTATTTTCTTTTGGTTTGCCGACAACTGGGGCGAGGGCGGGCGGAGCTGGCTTGTCGGTGTTTTCTTCAACAGCGTTTGTATTTTCCTCGGTTTTTTTGGTCTGCTCTTCAATTACTTCTTTGAGCTTTTCAATTGCCCTTCCAAGTCTGCCGGCGCTGCCTCCGGCGCCGCCGACAGCAAGATCGGTGCGATCCATCATAGCGGC
The DNA here is from genome assembly GCA_028686345.1 of Kiritimatiellia bacterium. Classification (GTDB taxonomy): domain Bacteria; phylum Verrucomicrobiota; class Kiritimatiellia; order RFP12; family UBA1067; genus M55B167. The sequence continues at coordinate 51,846 of JAQUCE010000013.1, read as the reverse complement.
GGCATCTTCATTTGATGCGCCGGCCGATTTCGCACCCAGCCAGCGAGCAGCGCGGGCGATTGGGTCGTTAGAATATTTTTCTTGATAATCTTTTACAGCCTGCTTCCCAAGCGCGTTTTTTATAGCCTCGCTGACATAATCCGCACCATCTTTTAGGGCTGCAAGGATTACATCCCCGAGGGCTACCCCAACCGCTTTAAAGCCGCTGGTTGAGAGCATGGCTGTTACAAGATCCTTTGCAAATCGGGCGCTTGATTCGAGTTTCTCTAAAAAATTATTCCATTGATCGCTCTGCAAAAAATTACCAACCGCGGTCTGCATATCACCAAAGGTGCCGGAGAGCCCGAGGCCTTCGAAAATTGCGTTCGTAAAAGCTTCCTGCGCATCGCCGAGCCGGCCTTTAAGTGCTTCCCACGCGCCGCCGACAGTTTGAAGTTTTGCCTCCTGCTGGGCATAGCCGGCGGCGATGGTCGCATTGATGGCGGCAAGTTTTTCGGTGTCGGTGGTTGCATTTCGCACAGCCGGAATAAGCCGCTCGAAAGCCTGATAATCGCCTTCGGCGGCGCGGGCAATAGCGGTCATGGCGGCGGCGCCGCCTCTGCCGACCGCTTCAAGCGAGAGAACCGCGCGGGTGGCCTGATCAATTTTATCGGTGGAGACTCCGAGAGTCAGGAGCTGGCTAACAATATCCTTAAAATATTCATCTGAACCGCCGATTTCGTCCTGGATTGTCCCGGCAAGATCCTTCATTTTTTGGGCCAGTTCAGGGGTATATTTGCCGATCCCGCGCAAAGAAGCATCCACCATCATATTCGCGCGTTCGCAATCGAGGGCCGCGTCGATAAAACTGCGGGTTTGATTGATTAAGAAAACAAGACCTTTTGTCGCCAAATTTCCAACCGCAACTCCCAGGGCAACGGTTGAGGCTTTGACCTGCGCAATTACTGGCGTGGCCTTATCCTTGCCGTTAATTGAGAGAGTTACATTATTGTTGGCCATGTTTTATAGCCTCCAGGTAGCGGAAATATTTGGCTTCTGCGGATCCGCGAATTCGGCGCGCGGTAGAGTCGGAGCTGCCAGGAGAACGCGCCAACTGCAGGCGGGTCCAGCGGCGCAGAATATCGATTACCGCGACACCGGTCAGCGTGCCAATTTGGGCAGGAGTGAGAGCTAATCCGGCAGCTAGACATTCGCGGGTGAGATCCTCCAGCTTCGAGTCTGGATCAAGGTCGGGGATCTCAAACAGCTTTTCTTTTGGCGCGACTTTGGGTTTGAGCGCTTTTTTGTACTCATCTTCAATCAAGCGATCTTCAGCGCGGATCACATAGTTCAGCGCCGCGTGGAATTGCTCAGCCGTACAATTTAGCGAGTGGTACCAAGTTGTGATAGCTTTTAGCGTTGGGAATTCATCGGTAAAATCCGCAAAAAAGCCGGGCTTTGTGCCGTTGGCACAGGCCCAGGCGAGAGCGTAAACCAAGCTCTCTTTTTCCCACCACTTGCCGGCAAAATCACAAAACCACTGCTCAGCCTGCAAGGTGAACTCGTATAAAAAAGAGTTGCCGACCGGAGCCACGCGCGGAGCCGACGTGATCTCGGGGTTTGCAAAATTGATTGCACACCCAAGCGCATTTAGCGTGATGATCTGCTGCGGGGTTGGAGTTGCCCCCGCAGCGATCAGCGCATCTATATCGGCTATGGCAAGTTTTGAAATCATTTTTTAACCTTCTGCTGGCTCGATACCCGTAATTTCATAGCGCAGGGTTGCGCTCCATTTTTCATAATCTTGATCCGACTCAACTTTTTGGAACGGAACATCCACGATCCAGTTCTCGCCAGGGGTAAGGGTTGGCGCGGTTTCGCCGGCCTGATTCACTTCGATCGTACATACGATTTTACCGCCGCTGACACACCAAGATTTATGTTCAGCGTCGGGGCTGCGCGTGAGATTGACTGATCCGGCATAGCTGGCAGAGGTCAAGTTGCACAATTCACCCGCGAGGGTGAAGGCGCCAAAAAGAGTTTGAGCACAGCAGCAGGGTTTAAGTTCAGCGGCGGGCGTTTTAAAGGTCCGTCCGGTAGTCGCTTTGTTGGCCGGAACTGAGTCAAAACCAGCATCCAGCGTCGGGGCAACCGCAGCCCCGGTTTTTATGTTCCAAGAGGTTAAAACCGCTTCGTTGGTAACTGTTCCTAGGATCAATTTAGCCTCTGGATCAAAATCACCAATTACGGCAAAGTTTTGAGTTGGAGCCGACAGCGCTCCAAAAGGGTGCGAGGCGACAACATCTCCGAATTTATTCGGAGCTGTGACCATCTGAGTTGATTTGCCCTCGCCGGAGTCGGTATTTTCAAGCGCGGCATCGGTGATACCGGCGGTTAATTTTATTCCTACGCTCATAGTTAATTCCTCTTTTAAGTTTCTGGTGTAGATTCGGGGTTTGGATCTGGTTCGGGATCGGGCTCTGGCTCGACAACTTTAGTGTGGTGGCCGGTGATCTCAAAATTTAAAACTGCAAAGTAAACGCCCACGGCTGGATCCACGCCACATACATTGCCACTGCCGATTTTATAGCAATCGACTTTAAAGCCGGGAGTTGTCAACGCGGTGGTCGCGAGTTGGCAGCCGTCGTCTTGTTTGTCTTGCCAGGCTTCGAGCACATCCACCACTTTTTTAAACTCAATTCCGAGAGTGCGAACTCCGGCGCCGTGGATCTCGATTGAGATTACGCCCTGCAGATTTGCAACCACGCCGGGAAGATCCTCGTAATCGCGGACATTAATCAGGACTGCGATTTTATCCAGCTCATCGGTTTTCACGGTGCCCTCGGGCTCGGCGCCCCAAAACGTGATAACAGGCAAGCCCACGCCCGCGGCTTCGAGCGCGGTTTTGATTGTGGCACTGAGCACACTTTCGACAAAAATCTTACTCATGACGCACCTGCCTTTTTGAGTTCGGAGTTTATTTTGCCGATCATCTGGCGCGTGGCGCGTGCCATGGCTGTATCAATCGTGCGCTTGCCTTCGGTGACAAAAGCCTTTTCAACATAGTTCACCCGATTGGTCACAGTGGCGGAAAAATGACCTTGACCTTTTTCAACATGGGTATAAAGCAGCTCTGGTTTTTTGCCGAACTTTGTGCGGGGATTAGAGCCGGAATTAAACATGGCGCGCATGGCCCATCCCCAGCTGGCTTTCGCCAAACCCGAATAACGGATTTGGGCTGCCGGACTATTCTTGGCGGCTGCTAGAGAGTATGCAAAAATATCAAACCAATGCTCTTTGCCACCCTTGTAGCTTTGGGCCTGGAAAACGCGGCGTTTGTCGCCGTGTTTTTGAGATTTAACGCGCACATTGCGCACCTTAGGAGATTTTTTGGTAGAGGCACGAACTGAGGTTAACAGCTTGATAAATCCGTACTGGCAGACGCGGGGAATTGCCCAACCGCACTCAGCCGACAGCCGATCCATCGCGCTTTGAAAAGCAGCTGAATCAGCGGCGCTGAAATCTAGATTTACCTCAACCACAATTAGCTCCTCTTAAAAAAACATTCGACTTGATACTCAGTGGCATTTTCAAACGGAGTTGACACAACTTTTATTGCGCCATAATTCGCGACAGTAAAAATATCGCCTTTTTGAGGCGGAGTGTGATCGGGCCAGTTTTTTTTAAGCACTGAAATTGAGACATTAAACCCAGCACCAGCGGCGACCGAACGCTCGCTGATTTCGGCACCATCGCCGACTAAAAGACAACAGGCACAAGTGAAGCTTAAATCACGCGCGGCGGATGCAGCTGGCTCTAGGCGTTTGCCGGAAACGGCTGCAGTATCGGTGTGGAAAACCTCGAAAGCTGCTGTATTGTCAAAATCAAGCATGGTGTTTTATCTCAACAAAAAAGGCGGGAGCCGGAGTAGAATGAGAGTCAAGACCCCCGGCCCCCGCCAGGGGTGGAGCAATACTTATCCTTGAGTTGTGGTGGTGGTGCTGGTGGTGGTGGTGCTGGTGGTGGTGGTGCTGGTGGTGGTGGTCTCGAAAACATTCAGTTTCACCAATACAACCGCGCCGGCGTTCATCTCGGCCAAATCATAAAACCCTTTGGCTTTATAAACGTTGCAGTCGTTGTCCTCATCAAAAAACGAGCGTGCCGAAAACTCAATATCCTCATCTGGATAATACCAGGGAGTTGCGCCAAAAACGGGCACCTCGCGAATCAACATGTCGAAATCTTCGACGCTCTTGGTATCTTCAATTGAAGGCAAACGCGCAACAATACCGACGTCGGTCTTACCGGAGGGCGCCCAAAAGGTGTCCTCGCCAATCAAAACCTCATCGAACGGCAGAAAAGCGCGCAGCAGCTGAATGGCCACCCCGGGATCACCAGCAATGCTCTGTTTGAGGTTATCCAGCGTAATTCCGCCCGCGCCGATCATAGCTGTAATTTTAGCCGACACATCTGAGGCTGCCACAAAGTTTTGAAAAAACGTTGTGGAACCTGCCAAAACCGTACGCCCATAATAACGGCCAATCCTGATTGCCTGCGTTTGCAAACCTTTGAGCACTTGTCCGTCGGTCAAATAGGCGCCGGCATTATAGCGCCCAGCTGTAATGATTTTGGTAGCTGCGTCGGTCTCGTGTTTGCGGTAAACGCTCCGGCATGCAGCAGTTATGCCGATACGATCAGTCGCTTCGATTGAGCCATACTTTTTTACGTCCGCTTCAGGGATCTGGTAGGCTTTGGGCTTTTCCGTAGTCGTGTAGGCCGTCGATCCGTTGGTGATGGTCGCACGTTCGTGTGATGCGGTGGCGACGCGAGCTTCCTGGGCCGCTGCATCATCATCAATCGTTTTGTGATAAAGCGTATTGGCTGTATCTCGCACACGCATAGCCGGGAAGAAACGCGAGCCAATATAGCCGGTTCCGATAGGGGCATGGATACGATCCTTACATGCAATAACCACCTCGGGGCGGTCTGCCGTGATTGTTCTGGTATTCATATTTTTCTCCGTGAGGTTTTAGCCCCTTGCGGGGCGCGGTTTAGTGGTGATTCTTATCTCTGCTTGCCAGCGCGATACGCGGCTGCCAATCCTGGATATTTATTGATAGCTTTTTCATAGCTGCCTCCACACTCTTCAAGAGCCTGCTGCCAGGATTGCGCACAACCACCGGAGGGCCCTTTCAGAGCATTGAGTGTCATCGCGGAGATTCTTTGTTCCGCGGATTGAACCTCGCTCTCGAGAGAGGAAATTTTATTTTGCCGCTCCAGCAAAGCTGCGGAGTGCGTACTCTCTAGCTCGCGGATCTTGGCGTCAGCTTTGTCGCAGCGACTTTGCAGATCGCGTCGCTTGGCCTCTATCTCTTCCAGCTTTTGGGAGAGCGCAACCAAGCTTGATACTGGCGCGGGCGCGGGCGGCTCTTCGACGGGCGGCACTTCGACGGGCGGCTCTTCAGTGGGCGGCTCTTCAGCGGGCGGGGTTTTGGTCATCGCCTTTGAAAACTGATAAAACTTTTTGGCATCATTTGGAATCTTGGCAAACTTCAACGGACCGGAAACACTGCCGAAAGCAGGAATGCTGTCGCTCAAAGTGGCGGAAAGGCCGTACTCTTCGATTTGGTCGCCTCTGATCCAGGTCTCATCTTTTACCAGCGCATCGATTTCTTCGGAGCTTTTGCCGGGGAAAAGCGAGGCATAAAAGCCGATAATCGCGGTTTTCATTGAATCCAGCACATCTGCCTCTTTGCGCAGTTCGGAAGCTGATCCAAGCGCAATCCCCCAGGGTTCGTGAATCATGATGAAACTACCGGCTGCCATCTCACATTTACCAGCAGCAGCGGCGATCACGCTGGCCATCGACGCTGCAATCCCTAAAACTGAAACCGTAACAGATGCTGCCTTGGCTTTAATCATATTGGCGATTGCAAGACCGGCTGTAACATGCCCGCCGGGACTATTAACCTGCACTTTGATCTCCTCGCCATCCGGGACCGAGTCCAAAAACGCTTTAAAGTCAGCGGGCGTTACATCCTCTTTTGCCCATTTATAGGATTCGTCGCCGACAATTGTGCCAAACAAATTAAACGTCTTCATTTTTTATTCCTTTGTTGAGTCGCCGGCAACCGCGCCGGCTTTGGTTTCAAACATTGCGTGTGGGAGGTTCGCTTCGCGCATAAATTCAACCTCGGTTATTAGCTCCTGAACTGTGTTTTTCCAATTTGGTCCCAGCTCTTGTTCCAGATTGGTGCTGCCATTCTTTAAGGCTGCTAAAAACGTATTTTGATCGACTAACGGATTTAGCGACGGCATCTTGGGATGTTGCCATGCCAGATATTTACTCCAACCTGCTGGAAGCGGGTCGATTGCTTTAATCGAAATTGCAAAGTTAATCGCGCGAACCGCCTGCCAATCCTGAACATAGCGTTCCAACCATTTTTGCCAATAACGAAACATAACCCAGGTCATGACCATTTCGCCACGAAAAGCCGTGTATGATGTTTGAGCTTCCATTGTCGAATAACACCGCGCCATACCAACAGCCGAACCGGCGCTTTTGATAATGTGCTCAGTAAAGGGAATCCCATTGACATTGGGGCGATTGCTGGTCAGCAGGTCGAATTTTTCGCCAGGGATCATATATTCCATTAATCCACCGGTCAGTGTTTCAAAATTATTGTAGTTGTCCGACTCTTTGACTGCGGGATGTTCTTCATCGTCAAAATCAGAAATTGGCGCCAATGGATCATAACGGGCATCATCCAGCGCCGGGCCCGTGTCGGATTCGTTTTTTGTAACCATGCCGGCCATGGTTGCGGCAACTTTAGCGGACTGCAATTCTTTTGAGCGCATCTCGTAAATATCTAGCATATCAGCTACAAATGAAAACATGTCGCTTGTGCCCCGCCCTTGATTTGCTCGCCATGGCATCCGCAGCAGCTTGAACATGTTGGCATCAGTATCCACCGGGTCGCGTGGAAAAATGTGAGCTTCATCTAATTTCACCTGGGTTTTGCCGCGTGAAAAATGGGTGCAATATCCGATCTCGCGACCGAAGTGGTCCAGCAAAATGCCATCGTTTGATTCCGCCGCGCCATCCGGCAGCGGGGAGGGATCACAGATTTGATCTGATTCAAATGTAACAATTTTCCCGCTCTGCGTGAAATCGCGATCAAATAACATTCCTGCATCGCCATCACGCACAACCGAGGTAAGCAGCAAGCGGTTGACATCGAACAGATGGTTGTCGTTTCTAAAATCCGGATTTTTAGCCCAAGTGTCATTAAACCAGTTTTGCGCAGCTACCACCGGGTGGGTCGGGTCATTTTCACGCCCCTTAACCGATGGATCTTTGATTATGACTTTATACTCGGTACCAACCACATTGAGAGCGATCTGCTGAATGATTGAGCGGGCGCTGGAAAAATTACGGCAAGCATCGCGCACAAGTGAAATAGCCATAAGCCGCGCCATGGGTGGCAGCTGGCGGCTGTCGCGTCCGGTTTCGCCGTGATATTCCACACGGGCAGGGCGACGTTTTTTGGAAGCACCGGGGCCAACAATATCGTACTGCGCTTTTTGTGGAGTACGCGGCGCCGCCGCCGGAGTTAACGGGGTTGCAGCGTTGCGCGATCTGTGCGTTTTTTTTGCCATTAACCGAAGCTCCCGAAATCTGGCTTACGACGGCTTTTGCCACCACGCTCACGATTTACACGGTTGACGTATTTAACCTCTAGTTTTTCAAGTTCATCTAGTGAGTGCCTGGTAAATGATTTTGATCCGCCGCCCTGTGCAATGGTCGCGCTTTTTGTACCACCGACAACACAGTCGTTTATCGCTTGCCGTACTGTGCGCAACATTTGTTCGTTGTGTGTTAAAGCTCTTGCCATGACTCAAAGATAAGGCCAGTCAACGGATAAAACAAGGGCACTAAAAAAGAAAAGTTCCAGAATCTAGAACTTTTCTAATGATTCTTCTAATATTTATTTTTTACAGGTTAGTTTTGTGTAAAAACACGACGCCTCTGCCTGATTGTTGTTGCTCGTGATCGGCACCCGTTCGGAGTTGAACAAATTCCAAACCGCTCATTTAACATCCTCGCGATTGTATACCAACCGTTTTTCAGCTCCGAGCGTCGGTCAACAAGCTCTATCAAATAACTTTCTTTCGCCTCATCCCATTTAACCATCTTCATGTTTTATCCTTTAAATATTATTGATTGTGAATTTAAGTTGATCCTCTGGACGTTGCCGCCAGGCATTGCGCCCACAGACCTTACATTTATAGCGGCGGATTTCTTCGGTGCGGACGCAGATAAAGCTATTAATGGCGTCGCACTGATCACATTGATCAAGTGGTACCGTTGGCAGACGCTGCGGCGGCTTGCGTCTTTTTGGCGGGGTTGCGGTTTTTTGAACGATGGAACCACGCCACTCCTGATAACCGATTACATACTTACCGAGGTAGTCGGCAAGCTCAGCGGACTTATCGCTGTAATACTGCGCAAACTTTATTTGCTGGTCGCTTAGGGGTGCGTTAACCTCCGGGTGCTGATTCGCCACAGCAGCCAGGTCCTCGAATGCAAATGGAAAAAGCCGAAACAAAAGAAAGCGATTGGCTGCAATGGTTGCAATCTCGGCAGTAGTATACCGAATGCGCTCCGGGTGCCCAAACAGATGCCAAGATCTAACATGCTCGGCCATCAACCGACAATCGCCACCCGCTAAATATGATGCTATTGAGATGGTTTCTTCATCGCAGCCCCATGAGGAAAAAACCGACCATGGCCCAGCCATTTTTTCGTACCACGATTTTTTGAAAGCGTAAAACGCGCCCATAACGGCGCCAATCCGAGAGCCAAATGAATTATCCGACCATTTAGGCACCAACAGCCGCGTTTCTGATCCGTTGATTTCTTGCCAGTGGATTTGTGCGCCGGTATAGCATGCCTCTTTTTCCACGCTGAAGTCTGTCGCCAATCCACCAACGTGACCGCAGGCTACGGTTTTAGCCCAGGCTTTGCGCTCAAAATGATCCAAAACATAGTCATCCCAAAAATCACAAAGCCGAACGTGCGCATCAATTGTAACAATCACCGGAGCCAGCGCTGCAAGTACACCGGCATGACGCGCCGCACCGGTGCCACTAATCTCACTTTTGATAACACGCACATCGCTGCCACAAGGCGCAGCGACCTCCAGTCCGTTGTCAACCACAATAATCTCAACCTTGTTTAGCGCGCCCTTGATTGCGCAATCAATTGTTTGCTGGAGCAACGGCTCTTTGCCGCGCGCCGGTATAATCAGTGATAACTTTGGTGTTTTTGCCATCTTAATACTCCTGTACTTTTACCCGGCACTTACGCCGGGGCGGTTTAGTTGTGCGCTTGCGCGCCTTCTGTTTAATTTCCTGCGGCTGGTCGGTTGTAGACATATTATTTTCGGGGCGCAGATATCCGTAGAATCCAGCCAACGCATAACACCCGACAAGAGTGTCTAAAAAATGATTTTGTCTACCTGGCTTCAGCCCCCATTTCCAAAATTCCGTCCCGTTTGTGCCGCGCCCTTTATCGCTCAGTACCTCTGAGCAAATGTGATCTGCAAATTCTCCGTGCTCGCGTGGATCCCGCCCCCACAATGAGCAAGCGCCTGCCGCTAAATAATTCGGTGACAAAAAGGCACGTTGGGCGTTTTCTTTCCAAAAATCAGTATGCACGTTCAAAAATTCTCCGGGCGCAGCCCCCTCAACCGTTTGAATTAACTGCACGTTCCATCCATATCGGATAGCCCTTTTTGTCACATCCCGCCACTGCTGAAACCCTTGGCCACGCATCGCAATCACTGGAAAGCGACTCAGCGGGCTAACAGCTTTACAAAAATCTTGAACCGTATCTGCCTCATAGCCGCGATCAAACCCCGCCGCTACAATTCTTTGCGCATCCCCCGATCTCAGGTAAACGCTGTTATCCCAGTGGTCGCGCACAGCTCTCATCGCTGTCCAGATATGTGTTTTTAATGCGGTCCCTGTGCATTTTTCGGGAGCCACGCGTCCATTTGGTGGCCAAAATCCATAATCAATAACAGCCGATCGCGATTTGTCGCCAAAGGCAACCACGCTCCAGCGCAGCTTATCATTGCCAACATCCGCAAAAGCAAAAACGCCGTTGCCCCAGCCGGGCACTTGAAAACGCTTCAAACCATTAACAACCTTACTTACATCAGACGGCAGCAGACTATAAAGTGAGGCCTCTGAACTAAGTGGACGATTTTCCATCTGCGCAAAATATCCCAAATCTCCCATTTTCGCCCTTGCATGCCACGCCCCCTGAATTGCGCTCAACTCCTGACCCACTAAATAAAATTCAGGATCCGTAACTTTTACTCCATCATCCATCGCACCACGATTGTTAATATAAAATTGCGTTGCGTTTTTATAACGCTTGTCTCCGTCCCTTTGATCTTGCCTCCAGATTTTTACATACTCTTCCCACAAAACTTCCGCCGTACCCCAATCTTCTATCAATCCGAATCGCAAACCTGAATACTCTGGATACAATTCGCGATCCAGAACGCGGTCTGAAAAATCTCCCTGCCTGGTACACGTTGCCAACAGAATAATGCGCAGCGGATTGTCTTTGCCGCCCAAAGCCTCAAACCCCTGCCGAATCGCATCTTCCAAACCAGCGACCTCTGTATCACTTTTAGCTGCCTTTAATCCTTGGATGTCGTCTCCTAAAATAAAATCAGGTCGAACACCGTTATCGATCAAACCCAAAAATCCGCTTTCAATGCCTTGGCAACGGATCATAAACCCGCCGCTGTTTGCCCCCTCGATTCGCGCCAACTGGACAACATCCGCTTCATAACGAATATAAGTACGAACGCCCCTGTGCGTTTGCCCCATTGCCCGCTGCGATCTCCCCGCTAATAGCTGGATCGGAATACACGCTGCCGGAAAATCAGCCAACAGCATTTTGTTCGTTTCTAACTGCCGTACGATGTCGCGCCTAATTGATTGCGCCGCTTTAGCGTTCGCCCCAAACACAACAGCATATTTTATCCTCCCGATACAACCAGCAAGGATAATCAGGGCTTTGGTAATTGTGCTTTTTCCACCACCCCGCACAACGCCGACTGATTGGTTGCCGCCGTACAACATTACCGCCCAAATTACTTTTATAATTGCGCGAGTCAACTTGCTCGGTGGACGTGTAAACCAAAGCGGGAAATAGTGCCAGCAGGCCGCAACCGGATCAGCGATAATACGCGCCGCCGTTTCATCATCATCCCACGTCGGCAACTCTCCTATATCGGATCTCCTGGCAACATGCTCGGCAACCCTATCGGCTCCGCTTTTTGCATTACTCAACACCGCCCTTTGCTGTTCGTATTCTTCTGCCTCTGCTAAATTTACCAAGCGCCACGCAGCTATAATCCCCGGCCCAATTCTTTTTGTTTTTTTTGCTCTATGGTGTATCGCCGCCAGCTGTAACTGCTCAATTTGGTCGCGTTTGGGTTCGCCGTCTTTCCCCGCCCCATTCAACAAATTCAACATCTTATCCCACTGGGTAATGTTCAGCGGCTTAAGTTTTTTAAGTTGCTTGATTCCAGTGTGCCATTGTTGCGCTTGATCTATGCTAAAAACGTAAGTCATTGTACTCCAGAACGTTAGTCACTTTTTGCCCCTGGCTTCGCCGTTTGCACCCCGGGAAAAAAGAAAAGAGGGGAAAGAACCTACTAGGGGGGAGGCCTTCGAGACGCCAAACGGAAGCTGTTAAAAAGGGAAACAACAAAATTCACCTCCATTGCATTGGCTTGAACATGGACACTCAAAACAACGGGCTAAGCCTGGACTACCGGCAGACACCCAGCGAATGAACTCGGGCTCAATTAACTTGAACGCAGATAAAACACGCGGATCAATTGGTTTGCTTGCGCGATACTTGACACCGTAAAACACAGCACCGCCACATCCCATATCAAGCCAAGCTCTTTCCATTTGATAACTCATTGCAAACCTCACTCATCATCTAACCAATCCAAATCCAAACACTCTACCTCCCCTTCCTCTTCTCTGTCTTTCTTATTTAATATCTCATTGCTTAGTGGTGGTAGTGAAGTATTTGAAGGATGTGAAGGATGTTGAGGGGGTGTTTTCATAGAGTCCGTGTATAAAGTTTCCCCACTAGAAGGTTGAAACACCCCCTCAACATCCTTCACATCCTTCATTTTCTCGAAGATATACAAAGCTTTACCATAACAAGAACGTTTATTAGCGCTTAAAACCTTTTCAAGGTGCGGCCAAATTAAGCCTAGTTGCCGCCCAATACGATGCGGCGATAGGTCTTTTTTTTGCTTTTCGTTCAGTTCTCCGCGTTCGGAGATCATCTCGCAAAGGTCGGTGGATGTGCCTTGCCACTCCTCGCCTGGTCGCAGCACGCTGGTCAGCATTGCTCCAATCCAGTTGTTTTCAAGAGCGAAAACTGATTTACCTGCCTCAGCTGATTTAATGGCTGCTAGAACGTGTTGCTCTTGGCCCATGGCGCGACCGCATTTAACGGCGAATTCTGCCCAGTCAGGATGACGTCGATTGAGCCCCTTGGGTACCGGCTTACGATCGGCTAGGGCTTGCGCCATGATGCGACACAGCCACGATAGAGAGGCATCTCGATTGTATAGCACATCCGCAGATAGTAGTTTGTCCTCCGTGTCGGAAATCAAGCGGTTTAGACGTACAGTGATCAGCCGGTCGGCTAGGCCTGCATCGCCCGCAAACTGCGCGTTGGCCGATGTAATTATGATGTTGGCATTCGATCGGTGGAAGAAGATCCCGGCGTTGGAATACATTTCCCTAACTTCGCGGCTGCCATCGGTGGCAGCTGAAGCCAGCGCGTCGGGTAGCCATCGGATTGAAGTATCAACATTATCCCAGCAGATTAAGCCGGGAAAGTTAATTGATACCCAGAAATCATCCTGCGCGCTAGGCTTTTCGCCAATTGCGTTCACGCGCGCATTTAATCCAAGCAGCTCAAAAACTGCGACGCTAAAGCGAGTTTTACCACTGCCGATATCACCGCTAAACACAATTGGCGGTTTTTTCTCGTGGCAGTATAGAACACCTAGAATCCACAGCAAGGTCAGCATTTTTCCGTGGGCATCGGTCACCGGCATTGTTTTAAAAATCTGGCAGGCATCAAACGGATTGACTCCACGTTGCTCATCGACTAGCTGCCACTCCTGAAGAGTTTGGCCAGCCGCGAAAACAACGCCGTCTGTGCCGTTATCAATAAATTCGACTGCGCCGGCCTGGACCCGCACCATATGCCGATCTCCATTGGAAATATAAACGGTATCGCCTTTGCGTGTAAAAAACTTATTTGGCACAACGCCGGATGCGCCCACGCCACACATAGCTTGGTCGTGCAGATGTGATGTACAAAAAGCAAACCCACGATCAGTTCGGTTCATGCCGCTATTTTGAGCCAGCCAGCTTGAAAAATAATTACTCTCGATAACGTGGAGTTCTTTTTGAATCGCATCAAAATACATATTATAATCATAGTTCAGGTGATCGGGATTGAAATAAAACTTCCCCCGCGACCGCAGCCACTCGAACATTACCTCACTTTGGATTTTGCGGATCTCATTAGAGGTAAGCTTGCGCATATCACCGTCGTCGCTGGCCATTGCGGCGTAAATCTCCGCTCCGATCTGAGCAGCCAGCGATTCGTCGGGATTAATCTCATACTTGGGTTCATCTTTGTCTGCGTCAACTTTATTTTTTGGTGGATTAAGAGTTTCGTTTTTTGCTATTTCTGGGGGGAGAGGGGGGGCGGCGCGAACTGCCAACTTAAGTTGAGATAAATCGCCACCGGCTGCGACCCAATCAGAGATATCTTTAACCACCTTGCCGCCTATTTCCGGCAGAACCATCGCTTTGACTTTATCCACGCCCGCCGCAATCAGGGCGGACTGGACCTGTAGCGCGTGAGCCTGGCCCTGCCAGTACTTTTTTCCCTCTGGCACGTCATCGGGTCGGGGATCGTTATCGGCAAAAATCACCACCGCATTACATCCCACAAAAAACGCGCCAAAATCATCCTGCCACTTGCCGGCCCCGCCGCTATTGCAGGTAGCTACCAGCCCCAGCCGCTCCAGTGTTTCAACATCCTTTTCGCCCTCAGCGACAAAGACCGTTTTACCAGCCGCCGCCTGCGCCAACACCCGGGGCAACCTGTAAATCGTAGCGCCCACGCCGAAACGCGTGCGGCCATAAAGCCATTTTGAATTGCTCTTCGATTCCTTGCGCTCGGCATCAAACTTATCATTCAATATCCGCTGAGAAAAGCTCTTGTCATCCTTACGAACCACCTGATAGAGCAGCTTCCCGGCTGCATCGGTATAATCATAATACGCGGTAATTTTTGGATAAACGCGCTTTTTCTTCACCGGCTTTTCGTTGCCCATCAAATCTTTAGCTTCGAGATTCATGGCGCTTAAAATATCCTCAAACCCACATCCTGCAAAGCATTTTAAAACAATTTTGCCGTCAGCCCCCTCCAGCACCGACAGCGAAGGGCCGTCGTCCGCGTGTGCCGGGCAACGCGCCTTCCAGCGCCCTTTACCCGATTCAGTTACTTTTTCCAATTTGCCTAAAAAATCGTCAATTCTCATACCACCCCTCGCACTTCCTTTGCCCGCTCCGCGTACATCTCCCGCCAATCGGCACGGCCACCCGACCGCACAATCTCCCGAAACATTCGCAGCCCAATTCCCGCCCAGTCGTGATCACGCCACTCGCTACTACCCTGCATCCGCTCATCAAAATACTCATCCGTCAAGCGCACCGACTCAATCAGCTTTTTCCGCATCTCAAAACCGTCTACACAGTCGCGCAGCGTATACTTTTCAGGGGTTCGCGCCAGCTCCTGCGCCCTGATATATTCAGGAAATAAAGGAAAATCATCACATTTTTTATCAAGACGCTTAATCCGAGATCTCAAAACACTCTCAGGCTTACGCAACCGATCGACCTCGTTTTCATCGCAACACATTCCACAAAGATTATAAAAATACGGAATTTGCCCACCAACCAACCGATTCAACTCCCGTTGCGCTTCAATATGATTTTCGAAATCCTCGATACACACCCACCCCAGGCAAATCGGCCAGCCGCGCAACGGCACATCGCCATATAACTTATTGTTCCAGATAACCGCCAAAAATCTCTTAACAGCCATTTTAAAACCTCAAAAAAACCTCATTTGCTCAGCGGGACGATACCCAACCAGTCGCGCCCCATTGCGCTTAGCCCACGCATCCAATTTGCCCTGCATCGCATAAGCCGTCGGCTCCGTACCAAGCTTATCCAGTACCGCCGTGGAGTATCCGGTCCGTTTGCAGCCAGCGTACCACGCGCCGCATTTGCTTTGCAGCACCTCCCACTTTTTGCCCCACTTGATATACTGGTTATCACTCATACATTCGTTTTCTCCCTTGATGGCCGTTCTTGACTTCCTCTCGTAATCTCTACAATCCCGCCCTCAGCCATAGAAAGTTCCATCCACGCCTCATTACATTCTTTATGCACGTATACAGTTTGCCGGCTGCCGCAATCAAAACAGAGCCATTTGGCATATTGCTCACCAATGTTTATCGCTTGCGCACACCATGCACACCATCTTATTTGTCCACGTTGCTTAGTATGCGTACTCGTTTCGCCAGCATATAACATCTTGACTCCAATCTGCTTTTTAATAAGCTTTTTGCTACAAACCACAAAGCCTACTCAAATCAATTACCGGAATATCCAAATCAAGCGCAAGATTGCGCTCAATCGTCGCCCCGCGCGAACTGCGCCACCCTGGCAGCAAAACAACCGTCTGGCAGCACAACATAGCCTGTATATCTTTGCGCATACATGCCGCCCAAACACCCGGGTCATCATGTGCAATCGCCGCCGGATTAACCACCTCAAAGCCTGCGCCTTGTAGTAGCTCCGCCGCCGCAAAAAACGCCGGGTAGTTGTTATCCTTTATCCCGCTCATCGGTCCTGCAAGATAAATCTTACTCATACCTGCCCCCGATGTTTTTTGCAATCCGCTTGGTAGTCGCATAAGTCTAACTCCATCTGTTTTTTTTGTTTTCAATAACCTTCAAGCCAGCGATCAATGAGGCAACCGATACAAGCTGTCGCTTCCAGCGCATCAACGCAATTCCCGCCGATTCGGAGCAGATCAGTGTTGGCGATGGCAGGCCGAGTAGCCACCACTGAAACACCGGATTCAATCGAGGGCGTTCCGGACGGGTCCAGTTTTGCAACAGCACTCCAAGCCATAAAGTTGTCGATTCCGGGCGCGTGAATGGGAAGAGGTGTGCTTGTTTCTGTAGATCGGAATCCCCACCTCCCGGTCTTGTTCTGTCGGCGACTGGATCCATCCCTCCGTGCTTCGCGGTTGCTGTCGCCCAGTTTTTCACCGCATTTGGCAGTTGGCCCAGATGCGGACGATCCCGGCTCTCCGTGTGCGCTTCGCCGTTCGTGCCCTTCACATCTCGCGCCGCCGCTGTCGGCCAATTCTTCGACTCCAATTTCTCTGAGCCTTGCCCAAATATCGTACTCGCGATGGATTGCCAGGATAAAGCAGCGCTCTCTTTTGTGGCTTCCTCCCACACTTTCCGCTGTGCCAAGGATCGCATCCTGATACTCGTAACCCAATCTGTATAAGATCTCCCCCACGGGAGCGTAATATCCGCCTGAGAGGTATTGAGGGACGTTTTCAATGATGACAATGCCGGACAATATCTGTTCTGCCAGTCTGAGGAAGTGGGGTTGAGGGCCCCATGTACTTTCGTCAACAGGGTTAAAATTTTCTCCCCATGCCCTTGAATCTCCGTTACCTTTTTGTTTGCCGGCGACAGAGAAAGCAGGGCAGGGGAGTCCTGCAATGACCGCATCCACTTTTCCGCGCAATCCTGAGCAATCTGCGGCGAACATATTGCCGTGGATAAGGCTCTCACCGCCGGACGCAACGATAAAGCGACGCAATACGGCCGCCGTACAGGCTTCCCACTCACAGTGATAACAACTTTGTGCCGGCACTCCGCGCACCGAGAGGGCTGTTTCGAGCGCGGTTTCAAGCATTCCGATTCCAGAGCATAATCCGGCAACTTGCAACCCTTCACGACTGGCACGTATAGCCACATTAGTTCTCACTTCCTTTTCCATTTAACATGGTCTTTGCACAAGGCTTTTCATCGCGCGCAGACCGCTTAAGCATATATTCGCCCGCCCGTAAAAACGCAAGCTCAACCAAACCCCAAAACCAGGCCAAGCAGACGAAAATACCCAGGGCTGCAAAAAAACCAACCAAAATCAACCACGCCGACAGCTGTAAATCGCAGCCATCCAACCCCGACACCCAAAGATAAGCCGACACCGGCGTCGCGCCCGCAACAACCGCCACGAAAAACGCACAAAAGGCAAAAACAACATCGAGCCACTCATACCCAAACCGCTCCATCATGATAAAACCTCCCTTAAATCATCCACATGCAGCACAATCGGTCGCGTGGGAATAAAAACTCCGGAAGACACAAAAACAACCGAAATAAAACTACCCACCCGCAAGATGGATCTAACCTTTCGCCCGCCCCTATCGCATTTTCCAACCTCAAAAATGCGTCCGCTCTTCTCAATGATTTTTTTTAACTCAACCTGCATAGCTACCCTCTCAATACCTGTAATCTGTGAGATAAATCAAACTTCCGTAAAAAAATTCCTCCACGTCTGGCGGGAAAAACCAACCTAGAAAATCACTTACACTCAGCCCATCATTAGCAGCCAGCACATTAATCGGCACCACCACCGGACTATCTGGATGGCTATCAAAAATATCAACCAACCCAAATCTGCGATACAGCCGAATCGGCACCACCCCGCAACTTTTAAGCGCGCAAATCTCCACCTGTTTAGAACGATAAGCCGCGCCAGACCACTCCCGAACGCTCAGGCCCTCCCCATCCTTAAAATATCCTCTCTCATTTTTGCGGATCGTGTGCACCTTTTCACCCATCAAAAACTTTTCCCGAAACCCAGTAGGCGACCCAGCTCGGGGATGGCCCTTCTGAAACTGCTTCGATAACGTAATCACCTTCATGTCAATCTCCTTTTTCGTTTGCCCGCGCCCCATTGCGCAGATCCACCCGCTCTGCCATCCCGTACCACTGGCATCGCACCCGCTCATCCGCGCCACTGGCAATCATGAGCGAACCAACAACGCACTTAATGTCGTGCCAATCATCTTGTCGCAACAAAACAATCCGCGAATTTTCAAAATCAACCACGCCGCACCTCCGCATCTTTCAAAAAAACAACCCCGCGCCATCACGTTTTTTCCGTGGCACACGCGCGCCGATCCGGCGCGGGGCACCCGGCAACCCGCCGGGAAACTAAACCTCCTGATTTGCCATCGCCGCCGCCAAGTAGTCAACCAATTGCGCCGGGGTTTTAATCCGCGCACACTCTTCGTCTGGAAACTCAATCTCAAACTCTTCCTCCACGCAGAACATAATCTCAACTTGGTCCAGGCTATCCGCGCCGTAACTCGCAAAACTTCTATCTTCGTCCCACTCTTCATTCCAGCATAACAAATTGCTCATCACCGCCACCCTGACCGATTCTTTAATTTGATTCAAATCCATATCTCTCTCCTTACTTTAAGCCATACACCCGCGCCCAGGCATCAAAAAAAATGCGCGCCTTAACCAGATTGCCGCACCTCCCAGCTCGCCGCCGGACTGGCACCTTATGTTCATCGCAAAAACGCCACACCAGCCAGCGTTTAACCTTCAAATTTTCGCACAGCTGCGGAGTGCTGACCCACAGCCCCCCCGCGGCGATTGAGACAGCCAGCTCGATATCAGCCTCCGGCACACCATCCGCAGCCATTAACGCCCGTATCGCCATCTCATTCGCCTTAGTCATTGTCGCACTCCACATACCCGTTAGCTACGATGTGCCGGCGAACAATCAGCCGCAGCTCGGCCGCAATCTTGCGCTCATGAGCTGTTGCAATCGCGAGCAGCGCATCACGGTACGCACGTGGTATCGTGGTCGCCACCAAAATATCCTTTTTAGTCTTTTTCATTTCAATCTCCAACGCGCATTACAGATCCAGCTGCCGCGACTCCCAATTATCATGCGCATCACGCGCAACCCTGCCGCACTCCTGTAGCACAGCCCGATCCGGCCAATCGCCGCGCAGCTCCATCACCAATTCGGCCACTTGCCGCGCAGTTGGCCGCTCCTTTTTTGTGCACTTCACAACCGGCTTACTGTCGATTCCGCCCAAATTCTCCACGGTCACGCGCACATATCCATCGATTGCCTCCAGCGTCAAACTGCCCATTCTGTATTTCATTTAAACCTCCCGATCATCATCCGCGCGTTTCAACGCATCAAAAATATAGCTAAAAAGAAAGTCAATCTCCAACCCGCTCACTTGATAGCCAGCCACGCGCAAAGCCTCAATTGCGCCTTTAGCTCCAATCTTCGCATTTTCTCTTAAAACCGCATCCATTCAAGCCTCCATTCCCGGGTGGGTGTTTGCACACCTCAGGATAAAATAAAACCACCTACTTGCTGGGTGTTTGCACACCTCTATTTAAAAAAATAGAAAAAGTTTCCATAAGAGCTTTTTCTACATCAACGCCTTTTTGTTTCGCTATTTCTGATAGCAGGACACTTTCATTTTCATCCAGCTCGCAAACAACCAGCGTTACATTTTCAGTCACGGCTATTTTCATCGCTTATCCCCAATCGTTTCGCTTCCTCAGCAATCGCTTTTTTTACGAAATCAGACATATCCTGAACAAATCCATCCGCAATCATCTGATCAAGCAGCGATCTTTGTTCTGGAGTAAGCCAGACCGCGATTCGTTTTTTATTAACGTCTCTTTGGTTTGGCATAAAATATATCCTTTCTCTTAAACATGACGCCATAATAGACGGTGTGCGCACACCATGTCAACCATAAAAAACAAATAAAATAAATAATAATTAAATAACGCATAAAACACTAACAAAACCACACAAAACATGCTATTATAGGGCAAAACAACAGAGGTTAATCCACCACAAACTGGAGCCAAATAAATGAAAACAATCACAACCATTATAATAATCACCGCCATCGCCATCGGCATTTTTGCCAAACCAGCCCCAACCCTCCGCACCTGGACCGATAAAAACGGCCGCCAGATACAAGCCACCCTCATAAAAGCCGACCAAGACAGCGTTCAGCTGCAACTACCAAATAACAGACAATGCACAATCCCGCTCTCACGCCTCTCCCCTCAAGATCAAAATTACACCAAAGCAAAAACAACCATTCCCCCGGCAGAAGAAGAGCCAATCTCGCCCCCGCCATTCAAAGATACCTTGGGCTTTAAAGGCCTTCAGCTACAAATGACCCAACTCGACATTGACACTCTGACCAACAATTCACCCTGGGAAGCTCAAAATGCCACCTTCAAACAAAACCTAATTTTTCTGCAAGCCAAAACCAGCGCCGACCTCGACTTCCAGCGTATCGGCAGCAGCGGCACCGAAGAAACTCGCCGCTATTATGCCTGGGCCGATGCCACAGCAAACCTCCACAAAGGCAAAATATATCAAATAACTATTAATAGCCGCGCCTACACAGCCGACTATATCGATATCAACACAAAAGAGTGGCTCAAAATTATCCACCACGGACTATGTGAAAAATACGGCCAACCCGCCCGCACCATGCACGAAATTAAAGACATCAACATCCTCACCTTTAAAAACGGCTACTACATTTACACCACAGTTTGGCAAACTCCAGATGGCGAAATCCGTTTAGGCATACACGAAAATGACTCAAAATATGGCGCCATAATAACGTTCATTGATCCAATCGCCGAGCAAGAAATAAAATCTGCAACCACCATTAAAACCACGCTTTAAAACCCCGACAGGATCCAGCGCACACATTCGCAACGCAAACCAACCTTAATCAAGATTAGAAAATCTTTAGAAGAAACCTCACAAACCCCTGACAGTCAATCAGTGCAGACCGCTTCCTAATCCGCAGGTCGGGAGTTCGAGCCTCCCCTGGCCTACCAGTTTTGCGGTAAGCGGAATGTGGACGCGACATAGAGTTTTAACTACAGAAAAGCGCGAAACACACAAAGATAACCTCGCAACAATCGGACGGAAAGCAAAGAGCACGCTTAAGCTGAACAACAAACGGCTGCCCCGTAAGGTTTGTTGTCCAGCCTTTAGGCTGCTCCAAAGCGGATGAAAGAGATTAGGAGAAAATCAGTGCCTGTCCCGAACGGCCCCCGCCTGGCACTTGCCCCTAATGTCACTCGGTTAAAAAACCTCTCGCCTCCCCCTTCATCCTTGCGTGCGCCTATGACATTCCGCTAGAATACACGCCAGACAAAGAAAGGAACGTGCAATGGACGAACTACTTGATTTACTGATGGCAAACGCTCGTGAATCCAGCCAGACACTCGCTAAAATGCTGGGAACAACCGTGGAAGATATTGAGCAAAGGATTAATAAATACCAGCAGGATGGAGTAATCCGGGCTTTCAAAGCAGTTGTTAACGAAGAGAAGCTGGACACCCATGATGTGTGGGCAGCGATTGAGCTGCGTGTGCAGCCGCAGCAGGGCGGCGGGTTCGACTGCATTGCCGGACGTATCAGCCAATTTGAAGAGGTGGAATCGGTTGTCCTGATGTCAGGATCCTATGATCTGCTGCTGTTTGTCAAAGGCAAATCCCTGCAGGATGTCGCCGGTTTTGTCAGCGCACGCCTCTCCACGATCGACGGTGTGCTCTCCACTGCAACCCACTTCATGCTTAAAACATATAAGGATCAAGGTGTCCTTATGGAAAGAGACAAAGATGACGCACGACTCCCGATCTGCCTGTAAGTTTGTAACTGATCAGGTTGCTAACCTACCGAAATCAGGCATCCGCGATTTTTTTGATATAGTGGCAGAGCGCACTGATGTGATCTCTCTGGGTATTGGTGAGCCGGACTTCAAAACTCCCTGGCATATAAGGGAAAAAGCTGTCAACGCCATTGAAAACGGCTTCACGCGCTATACCTCCAATCTGGGCATGCCTGAGCTGCGCCAGGAGCTGGCGGAGTATGTGCGCCGCTCGTATCACGGCGATTACAATTGGAAGAATGAAGTGCTCGTTACCGTTGGTGTCAGCGAGGCGCTTGATATCGCACTGCGTGTGATCATACGGCCCGGCGATGAGGTGCTCTATCACGAGCCAGCTTTTGTGGCCTACGCCCCGCTGATCACCCTGGCCCACGGTGTGCCGGTGGCGGTCGAGACCTTCCGCAAGGATGAGTTTCGGGTCACCATCGAAGAGCTGGAAAAAAAGGTCACTCCAAAAACGCGCGCGCTGCTGATCAACTTCCCCAACAACCCGACAGGCGCCACCCTGCGCCGCGAAGATGCGGAGGCACTGGCTGATTTTGTTATTCGGCATGACATCATCCTGATCTCGGACGAAGTTTACTCTGAGATCACCTATGAGGGCGAACGGATCTCAATGGCAGCCATCCCGCGGATCAGGGAGCGATTGATTTTTTTAAACGGATTTTCCAAAGCCTGGTCCATGACCGGTTTTCGGCTGGGATTTGCCTGCGCTCCTGCGCCGCTGATCGATGCCATGATGAAGATCCATCAGTACTGCATGATGTGCGCCTCCTCCATCAGTCAGGTGGCAGGGCTGGAGGCGTTACGAAACGGCGCTTCAGAGGTGACCAGGATGTGTCACTCCTATAAGCTGCGCCGCAACTTTATCGTGGCATCGCTGAATGAGATCGGGCTGGACTGTTTTTCGCCCAGCGGCGCGTTTTACGTTTTCCCCTCCATTCAGTCAACCGGCCTCTCATCCCACGAGTTTGCAATGCGTCTCCTCAAAGATTACGGCGTTGCCTGTATTCCGGGCTCAGCCTTCGGTGCCTGCGGCGAAGGCTACCTGCGGTGTGCTTACGCCACTGGCATGGAGCAGCTCAAAGAGGCAATGGTGCGGATCGGCAAGCTGGTGGATGAGTGCCGCTCATAGAGCGGCTTTGACCGACGATAGCGAACTACGATTAAAAACCCCGCCCTTGAAAATCGTCCACCAGCATTGTCGCCGCTATCGTAAACCGATCTGAAAGCGGTATGTAGTTCACGCTTTAGCGTGTCTTCCCAGAGGCCGCTGAGCGCGGCAGACTATTCCATCTGGAGCTAAAAAGTTTTTTGAGTTCTCTGAGTCTTGCAGACATTAAACCTAACCATAAAGAATGCTCTATTCCATCTTCATAGTGGTCAAATGCTTGTCCAGTATTAAACGGAGGATCAATAAACACGCACTTGACCTTACCAGCGTAATCCTGCTCCAGTGCTTTAAGGGCGAGCAGATTATCTCCGAAGATCAGCTTATTATCGAATATATCGTTCTTCCCGACGTGCTCACGGCATGGTAGGATTTTTTTGGATCTTCGACCAGAATGCGCGGCTCCAGCTGCGCTCGGTTCTCCTTGCCGATCCAGGTCAGTTCAAGTTTTTGTTTCCGAATCATTTGATTTATTTGTTTTGTTGCACTAAAAAATTAGCATCGCGTTTGCTTTTTTCTCAAGCAGGTGTTTAACGTGGAATCTTGAAAATAAATCTCATCTATGCTGGCGCAAAGAAGTGCTCAAGTGCATAAGTGTGCGAGCGAGCGAGCGAGTGAGTGAGTGAGTGAGTGAGTGAGTGAGTGAGTGAGTGAGTGAGTGAGTGAGTGAGTGAGTGAGTGAGTGAGTGAAGAGGTCGCGTATTTTGTGCGAGGGCAACGTAGGTCCGATTTCCAATCGGACAGTCCGGTTGGAAACCGGACTACTGAGCTCGGCAGTGCCTTTGGTTTACGATGCCGTTTTATTAGCGGCATTCTGCCTCCGTTCGTGAAAAGCGCACCCCGGGGTGTAGGGTTGCTTCTACCGCGTCCGCCATAGCCTTGGCGAAGGAGGACGAAACCTCAAATGCTTAATTTAACGTTGCAATCCAGCTTTAGCAGCCTTTAGGCTGTTTCAAAGCGGGCTATTGAGAAGTGACTCTAAAGGTGATAATGGAGTAGTGAAAGGAGAAATAAAATGGAAATTGATGCCAAGAAGGCGTTGGTCAGCTTTGTTGTAGTTGTGTCCTTAGTGATGCTGGTTCTCGGAGCTGTCGGCATGACCATCTGCTTCCTGTTCATGTGGTCATCAAGCCATCTGGATGTGATGGGTGCTGGAATGGCATTCATCACGGGTGCAATCATGATGGCATCAGGATTGATTTCTCTTGCGATCGTGTCATCGAAGGCAAAGGGGAAAGACTCGAATTCAGAACAATGAAATCCACGGCACCCAGTGGGGACACCCTATTGGTCAGGTGATTTCAAACGTTCGCCATAAAAAATGAAAAACATTATCGTAATACCTCTACTTTTTCTGATAGGGTGTGTTATGCTCGCTCCTGATACTGAGAAACGATCCAAGCATTGAGCGTTAGTTTACCGGCTATGCAGCGGCTGACGGACTTCAGTCCTTGCTCACCGTTTTTTGACTGCGAATTAGCGCGGATTAGCTCGAGTTGTTGCTGGGGTGCCGCTTTGAAGCACCTAAAGGCTGTACAACAAACCTACGAAGCGTATTGGTTCGTAGTTCACGCTTCAGCGCCCTGTCAGCCATGAGAGCAGAATCCTCATTGCGCCCTGCTCTCTGTGCTACGGCGCGATGACCTTAACCAGATTCAAACGCGCATCACAGGCCCCCTCGCTGCTAAGGCTCATCTGATTAGTACCACTCTGTAAAAGAGGCAACTCTTTTTCCAGGCGTCCTTTTGAGAGAACTTCACGACTGTTATTGATGACCTGCCAGCTCTGCTGATCACGGCAGCGCAACCTCTCCCCTGGTTTCAGGGCGACATCAAACTTCACCGTGTGGTTGTTAATGGTAAGTGTCGGTTTAACCACCGGCCCATACAGCTCAACCTCCACCTTTGCCTTTTGGCCTGCAGGCATGGGCTCAGTCCATTGACTCTCCTGGCTCCCGGCGTGTTGAATGACCCGCGGCAGCGTAAAGGTACGCTCAAGGTATTTCCAATTAATCGCCGACTCCGGCTGCATACCGCCAAAAGCTTTCCCTCGTGAAATTAAAGTGAGTTCAACGCGCGGTGTTCCCTCGCCAGGTGAAACAGGCATAAGTGCAAGGCGATTAACACCCTTTTTATAGAGCGGTTGTTTTGGAAGTGACACTGATGCCAGCTGCTCCCCGCTCGGATTAAAATGTGTGCAGCGACCATCCCCGTCAACCTCCGCAAAATCGCCGGAGCTCAATGTGAAAGGAATGATCAATGCCTCCGCATTGATCCTGATTTCAGGGTTGACGATTGTGCAGTCACTGACAGGCAGTGCCACAACCGGCGAGAGCACCACCTCTGTGCCACCACCAGCCGGGATGTTGTTGAGATAGATATTGACGGAGGAGAGATACTTCCGATTCAACGGATTGCGATAGAGCGCGTGGATACCACCATACGGCCATTGATAAAGCTGGTGTAGCCGTGTATCACGCTCCCTAAGATGGAATTCACAATAACGCCATCCCTCAAAGTCTAGAGTCACATAATGCTCGGAGAGTCCTCCCAAATGCTCGCGCGGTGTCTCCAACTGCACATTCAATAGGGCCCCGCTGCCATCGCCTTTAACCCAGAGCCCGGCTGCCCCGCAGGGGGATATGTCTAAATACTCAGGGGCAAAACTAATGGAAGCTGAAGACCAGGCACCATGCGCAACCGCCCCCTGATTCTTAGCCACCAGCTTGAAGGAACCAGCAAAGCGCTCCTCAGCCGCCGAGTTCACAACCAGTTTAACGGACGGAGCTGTTTTGATCTGAAGATTCGTACACGCGGCACCACCCAGTAGCAGTATGGCAGCAGGGTCATCATAAGGCTGCGCTCTTTGCAAGGCCTCCATCCGGAGAGCAGTGGGCTGCTCCTCAAAGCTGTTAATCGAGTTCCAGACGCTCTCCTCGGTTGCACCCACCCGATGATAATCATAAACCACAGGCGTGAAGTGCCACAGACCGCTCTGGTTCTGGCGCAACTCAAACTCCTGGCCCGGAACAGCAATCTGATCTAATGTCGCCCGGTCAAAATATTCCGCTAAGCGCAGCCTTTCGTACCACCCCAGAATTGTCATCTGCTTTTCAATTGCGTAAGACAAAGGCTGATGCGAGACATTGACCCCCTGGATGGAAGACGCGCTCTCCAGCGCCATGTTTTTACAGGCAAAGTACTCCATCTCATCTTGAAAGTGACCTCTGACATTTGCACTTGTCTGCCGGGGTGCCCACCAGCCAAGTTGAGGCGCCAGCAGATCAGTTTTTCGATATGCCTCAGCAAAGCCAACATGCAGATCATGAAACCTCTTCATCCCCCACATCGGATGATCCCAGGCACCCAGCCGCGAGTGAAACCACCAGTTATGCGCACCATGGCAACTCGCCTCAATCACAGCGTCGTCGCGCATCTTTTTCATAATAGAGTGACGCATAAAATCAATCCCGTAACGGGAGCGCATGCCCTCTGAACCATCAAAATAAAAGTTGTCAATTTCGCAACTGTTAAAGATGTGCGCCAACCGCTGAGCCAGTGCCTCAGCCAAAACCGAGTCCGGTTTTGGATAAAACGCGTAATAGCGCTGTTGCAGATAATCAATCGAGTCACCGCCCTTGTAAGCAGCGGCGGTTGTGCCGAAAGCGCCCCTACTGCAATCAAAAAAACCGTACGGCTTGGTGCGGCTGATCCGAGTGTACTGAATAATCTCGTTACCAATGCGTAAGGCATTGCCATTGCCGCTGTAAGTGAAAACAATATCGTGACCTGCGACCGGAATTTCATCAACATAAACAGCTGTTGCATCAGCAGGCAGATCTTTGCTCAATGTATAGACATTCGCGGCAAGTAGATCAGGGTGCGGCACAGGCGTGACCCATGGATCACGCGGGTCAATACAGGCAGTTAATGTGTGCATCCCAGCCTTTAATCCAGCAGCATGAATACGCTGCACCGCCCTCTTTAAGTCGGCCTCGCCCTCTGGAAAAAGGGTGCGGTTGATCGGATACTGGCCCAATCCCTGCCACCAGCCGTGCAAATGGATGGCCTCATAGCCACAACGCCGGGCCAGCTCAATCCACTCATCTACAGATGCCAGCGAAAGGTCAGCAAACAAGTAAGAGCCTTTATTCGCCCGCGAATCCAGCGACCAGGCACCTCCGTTTGTTGAATAAGGGACTCCGGCATGCTGCGCCATCTTCCTCAGAACACCTGGCAGCTCCTGCCGCGGGGCAACCGCCAAGCCTCCCCGCCAACCAACCAGCCCTAACTCGCGCGTTGTCTGAAGCCGCAGATTATTAGCAGAGATCGACATCTCAACCGGCAGGTCATAACCGCGTAAACAGATGCCCTCTTCCTCATCAGAGAGCATGTTCGCCATACCCCCGTAGTAAGTCCTCAATGCGGATGCGACCTCAAAAAAGGTCAAGCGCTCCACATTTTTCAAGGTGCACTCCAGCAAGTCAATATCAAAGAAATCACCTTGATCTGATATTTTCAGATCAACCCAGCCAGGGTCGCTCTGAAAGAAAAAACGCAACCGCTTGCCGTCCAGCACCTCCACCCTGGAACTCTTGATCTGCCGACCGGCATCGGTCATTGCGCTCACTAAAGCAGTGGCATGAGATAGCAAAGCGCGGTTGGTTTGCTTTGATTGCATCTGTGACAACCAGCCCCGCTGGTTGACAGAAAACGAGAGATAGCGGTTCTCAAAACCAGCCACCACAGGCAACGGCTTGGAGCTATGCACGGTATAGGCAGATGAGGCGCGCTTCGTATCATTGGCAAGGCTTTGAACCTCCTGTTGAGAGAGTGCCCGATTGTAAATGCGCAAGTCATCCATCAAACCGTTGTGACAAACCGGGGGGTGCCAGCCACCAAGGCGCAATTCATCGCATTGAACAGGGAAATCCCATTTTCCATCAGCCACCTTTTGGCCATTCACATATGCCGAAATATGCGGGCGTTCAAAAGTCACACATAAATGCGTCCACTTGTTTGTTGACAGCTGATTCAGCAAAGGCACACCCACCTCCTGCCATCCATCACCCTTTGTATCCGGCTTGCCAAACCGAACACTGCATGTGTTCTGATTGACAAACAACATCATTCCACCTGGAGACCAAGTGCGGCTGGTCAGAATGTTCGGATAGCTGCGCATGGTGTCGCCCTGCCACATCACCCAGATCGCCAGTGACAGGGCATCAGCGCGTCGCATGGCCGGGATCGCTTCAATTTCAACGAAAGCGTTGGTGCCGCCAAAGCTAAGAGCTGTCCCAAAGTCACCCTTGGCCCAGTTCACATTTTCGAGTTCCGCCTGAACACCCTCTCCCGAACCACGGTCGTTGACCACCTCGCTCTGCTCATCAAACGGCAGCCAAAGCAATTCAGGTGCACCTCCGCACGCCCGCCCGACAATAAACAAACAAATGATACTGGCAAAAAATCTACGGTGTTTCTTCATGTCGTCTCCCCCTTAACTTTAATTTTACCTCTTAAACTATATTCTCTCAGATCCTGCTGCCAAAAACAAGGCACCATTCCGGTCAGCATCGTTCATAGTTGAGGGCATACGCCCCGCGGAAGGTAGCGCCAAGGTAGAATGTGCGGAAATGCACCGCTCTCCGCAAGAATATCCTTTGATGATAAAGAGCTTATTATTTTTTCGTTTGGCACAAAACTCGCCACCATTGACATACCGGTCGGACAAAAAGAGATGAACCCTTGGAACTCCTGCAATGCAACAGGCTGACCAATTTCAACGAGTTCAACTATAACTGTATCCTCTTTCATAAGGCGTGTCGTAAACGATCTTGCTTCCTCATAAAACCCTAGCTTTGTTAAAACTATACGAACCGCATTCACTTTTCCATAATTAATTTCAAATGTTTTATTAACAACCCGCTCTTCCTTTTTTATCTCCTTTTCCGTGCAGATGGTCAGAGACAAAGAAACGCCATCAAGTGCTTCGCCTTGCTCAGACACTACATTACCAACAATCTCAAATTTACCAAATCGCATTGCCTCGCGTTTAGCCATCATCTTTTTTTCAAGCTCCTTTCGAGCACGAGCAACTGGGTGCACCTCTTTCATTTCATCAGCCGCATCCACAAGCAAGGCAGATGCGTAAGCACAAACCATTAAAGCTGATTTTATTATTTTATTCATGTACGTATTCCTTTCCTTCTTCATAGACTTGTAATTTTTTTAATTCCTCAAACCATTTTCACAAGATCTTGATCTGCGTTCAGCCGCTTTCTTCCACACCATACTGGTTGAAATTCCATAGCAAGCAGGATGCTTGCTCTACTTCATTATCGCTTTCAATTCAACTTCCCGGTAGCGCAACTGCTCTCTGAAATTTTTTTGTCCCTTCCATGGATCACCATCATCAACAAACGCAGAGAAGGAGGCTCCAACCTTAGCATTTAAAACCGATGCTCCGTTTCCATCAACAACACGGACATTTATTTTGGTTTCAAATCCGGTTTTTCCGAAAGCAGCCGCCTCGCAAAGGCATAGCTTTGAAGTGAGGCACCATCGCCCGTAAAAATAAGCCCTGTGCCATCTTTCAGCAGTGCCGCCCGCGCTGAATCAGATGCCGTTACCTGCAAAGCGTGGCAGTCCATGTACAGCTTGCCTGCCGGATCTTTGCCGCTCCATAATGTCAAAAAGGCCGCCTCTGTTTCCACACCGTCACTGAGTTCATCCTGGTCGGAGTCCTTTACTTCAGGATCTGTTCCGAAAAGATAGCTCTCTTCAAAGAGAGTCAGGCCGTCGCCATCAGCATCACCGTCGAATGCTCCCGCTGCCGGCGCGGCCGGGCATGGCTTTTGCTCCGACAGTACGGCGCTTAGTTGCGGATGGATGCGGCACTCTATGGGAGATAAATTTGGTTGCCGGCCTGTGCGTTGCACGCAGACAGACGACGGTTAGCTGCTTTAAAAAATATTATTTTTTTGTTTTTACAGTTGACTGACTTTTATCAATTATAGCATACTACTATTTGACGGTGAGTATCACCTACTTGTACTGCATAGTGCTTTAGTCCAACTAGGGTGCTTTGGTGGAGCGTTAATTAGATGCTCGTCGCTTAAATGGAGGTGGCTATGAGGAAACTGAGTTGCGGAGTGCTTGTGTTTCTGACCATGTCGGCACATGCGCAGTGGATGTCACAATCAATACCGCTGATTGCCGGGTGGAACGCGGTTCATCTTAAGGTTCAACCAGTTGACGACAGCTGCGACGCTCTCTTCGCGGGCCAGCCAGTCACGGTCGTAAGCTGGTGGTGCCGGGATGTCTCAATGCTCGGTCTCATGCCGCCCGCCCCGGATATGCGTAACTGGTATGCCGCCGACCCTGCTGCCAGCACCTTCTACCGTATGATTGGCGGCGAGTGCTACCTGATCAAGGCCGCCGAAGCTGTCACCTTGTCAATCAAAGGCACCCCGGTGCTGCCCTCAGCCTCACTCTGGCTGGGCAAACCCAACCTGGTCGGCATGAATGTGCCCTTGCCTGACAATGTGCAGATGAACGAGTACTTCGCGTTTTTCGGTAGTCTGACGAATACCTTTCCCTATGCCTCGGTCACAACCAGCGGCTCGACTGTTATGCGGCCCGGCACCTACAAGCCCCGACCAGGCCAGGCGCTCTGGGTATCGACCATCGGCAACGGCACCGCCGAATACACCGGTCCATTTAATGTGTCTATCGACTCACCGGGCGGAGTCGTCGCCTTCACAACCGCTGTGCCGCGCACACTGCGCATCCGCAATAATGCCAATGTGGCGCGTACGGTGCGTATTGCCAGTGCCAACTCCGAACAGCCGCCCGCAGGCCAAGGCGGTTTGGCCGGAGCAGTGGCTCTGCTGCTCTCTGCCTCGGATTGGAGTCTAGGTTATCCGCGTGAAATCTATCAGCCGGTAACCTTCCCCTGGAGCACGAACATTGCCGCCAACGCCACCCTGGAGTTGAAGCTGCTGCCGCAGATCTCCGCCATGCCGAACTCAGCGGATGCCTACCAGAGCATTCTCGCCATCTCAGACCAGGGCAGCGCGGACAACGTTCCTTCCCTGACCCAGGGGCGCGCAATCTACTATGTGGGCTTGCGCGCGGCAGGCGACCTGGCTCAGCAGATTCAGCCAACCGGACTCTGGGTGGGGCAGGCTGTGCTGGACCAGGTGAACCGCGCCAAAATGCTATCCTCCTCAATTGGTGATTGGGATGAAAATCTTTTACAGGATGCGCCTCACCCCTTCGGTTTCCGCGTGATCGTACATGTCGATGGCTACGGCATCCACCGGCTGCTCAAGGAGGTCTTTGTCGCCACCCTTTCCGGCACCACTACCTTGCTGGCCAGCCGCGACACGGCAGTCAGCTTCAGGGCTCAGAACCCTGCGGCCGCGATCCGCCGCATCAGCTCGGCCAACTTTCCTTTTTTCGGCGAGCCGCAAACCCTGCAGGTGGTCAGCAACGGCTTCGCCGCAGCCGGTGGAATGCTCTCCTGCACCTTTACACAAAGTTACACCAACCGCGTCAACCCCTTTGTTCACGCCTTCCATGCCGACCATGACAACCGCGAAATCATCAACAACGGGAGCTCTCTGAAGGACAACGACGGCTCCTCGGGCAAAGGCGATTACGAGTTCTGGAGCGTGGCACGCGTGGTTAAACTGCACTTCGCGGCCTCCGACCCGTTCGGCTCCAATCCCGCCTGGAATGTCGATGTGACCGGCGGCATCTACGAGGAGAACGTTCTGGGCCTGAACGAGCCGGGGAACCCGATCCTGGCGCGTGGCGCCTTCCGGCTGGTGAAGATCGCGGATACGCCGACAATTTTGTATCTCAGTGCGCCCTAGCCAATATCGCGGGGTATTGGCTGGAGCACAATTAGCTTCCTGTAGAAGGCATAGGCTGTTAGGTGTTTAGACTGTAGGTGTTTAGGATTCCTAATCGCAATCCAAATCAAGCAGTGGTGATCAGGGCTGACGATGGAGACGAGGGTTGGCGCAAGCGCAACATAAGTCGCAAACTTTGTCGGAGTGGAATGCAATTAACGTCCACCGCTATGCGGTGGATGATTGAGAAGTATATCCGCCGCTATGCGGTGGATGATTGCGAAGTATATCCGCCGCTATGCGGTGGATGATTGCGAAGTATATCCGCCGCTATGCGGTGGATGATTGAGAAACAAGGCGGTACCGCAACGCCCTTAACACTGCGGCAAAAAGGAGTTAAGTTATGAAAAAGCAGCTCATCTTGATGTTCATGACCGGGGCACTTTCTGTCGGGACATTCAGTGCCTTTGCCGCCGCGCCGACCAGCGCTGTGCAGCACACCCCGGGGCAGATCAACTACCAGGGCAAGCTGGTCAAGACTGACGGCAATCTGGTTACGGACGGTGCCTATACGCTGGCGATCAGGCTCTACCGGGTATCCACTGCAGGAACGGCGATCTGGGGCGGCCAGTATGTCACATACGTAAAAGGCGGCTACTTCAACCTCATGCTGGGCGGGGCGGCCGGCGTTGCGGTTATTCCGGCTCCAACCTATGCGCACGACGCACTCTGGCGGGCACTCTGGCCCGACCCTGCGATCCCGTCGGAGCAGAAGAACACCCTTTTTCTGGGTGTGACACCAGTGGCGGGGGTAGCCGGCCAACTGATCTACGGCTCAGAGATCACTCCTCGGCAGAACCTGCTGGCCGCGCCCTACGCCTTCCGCGCACAGAGCGCTGAATACGCCAATCAAGCCTATGCCGCGTTTAAGGTCGGCGGCGCGTTCGAGGCCGGATACAATCCAGCCGCTCCATCCTCCATCGCCCTCCGAACCTACATGCAAGGCTCGGCGCCCTACCTCGACATCGGCGTCTCCGGCACCGGTGAAACAAAGCTGCAAAGTGCGATCACGCGCGTCACATCGGGCCAGTTGATCGTGAGTTCCCCGACCCAGTCTTTCACAGCCGGCGCAGGCAACTTCGCAGTCAACAGCGGGGCGGGCAATATCACTATGGGCGGCAATAACGCCACAATCAACATGAGCGGAAACGTGAATATCAGCGGCGCGGGCAACGACGGCACAAGGGTCGGTACGACCAGCCGTCCACTGATGCTTTCGGGAAGCCAAATCGCCGGACGAGGCCCCTTGCTTTGGAATACACCCGACTATAACCTTGTAGGCGAAAAACCCTTTACCGTGCGGAGTTACACGGTCACCGTCGCCGCCGGCGCTACCAGCAAGACGTTCGCCTTGACTCGTTCGGAGAGCGACCCCACACCCATGACTGTGAGCGACTACTCAGCCATGGTTGTGGGCTGGAGTGTGAACACAACCTTCACGACGCATAAGCTTGAGACGATTTTCTATAGCGATGGCAAATGGCAGTTACAAGTCACTCGCTCGCCTACCACGGGCAATGCCGTCTACAGTGTCACAATCTTGTTCATCAATAAGCATATGATCGATGATTCACGCACAGTTACACAACAAGGTTGAACGGCTTGGCCGGTCAACCTTGTTGTCCCCAAAATAATGCACCTCTCTGGATCGAAGGAGGCAACTATGCAGATGGCGTTTAACAGATATTTCTTGGCGATCAGCGCGTCGCTGCTCTTGCTTGGCTTGATCAGCGCACGCGCACAGATCGACATATTAACACCGGTAAACCAGAATTCCGTCCAGCGGAACCCTGGTGAAATCGACAACCCGGCCACGCTTGGACCGGGCAGCGGGTTACATGCGCCGAATCTCAATGCAACCGGCACCGCGCATTTCCAGACCACCTTGGGCCAGGGTGTCGCGCTCCAAGCCTCCGACACCTTTCTCGGCCAGACGATCACTCCTCCTGTTGGCGCCAACCCCAACATTGCGCCGACTGTGGCGACCTCGCCGGGCAGCGGCTCCGCAGTCTGGCTGGACTACGCCCAGATCCTGATCGCCTCGGGTATCGGCGTGATCGAGGTCGAATGGACGCTCGCCGCAGGCGGCACGGTCACCACCTTCCACACAGTCTCCTTCTCGCCTGTCAAGCGTCCAGTACGCCTCTACTGGACCCACCAGCGTCCGAGCGACACATCAAGCGACATCCTGCCGCTTCAGAATGCAGGACCAACCATCCACTTTAGCAATAACTACCGGGTGGACATCTTCGGCAACACTGCGATTGGAGTCTATAACAAAGCTAGCGGCTTTGTGGGCGATGTGCGCATGACCGGCACCGAGTTGCAGGCCTTCAGTGGCGCGAACGGACACTTTCTGCTGGTCTATTCACGCTGGGACGAACTAACCGCCAAACGCGAGTTTATCGCCCACGAAATCGTGAATGTCATGGAGCCGATGTCAACCCGCATCGAGGTCGCAATCGGCGGACGGCTGCTCCCGGTGACCCGCCAGACCGAGCAGCTCTTTCCAATGGTCACCCGCGGCATGACCGACGAGACCGGCGGCGGCGAGATCTACGTTTACCAGCATAGCGCCGGTCTGCAGCGGGACTGGCTCTGGGCCATCCGCGACACCACCGACAAGCCCTGGAAGATCGAGGTCTACTGGCAGGCACGCGAAGAGCTGGACGTGCTGTGGCCCTTTGAAGTTGATATCTACAAAGCGACATGGCACCCGGATCGCACCCAGCTTTTCGCACGCCACCCCTCCGGCGTCGGCAACGGCGCCCTGCCTGAACCCAAGGTACTGTTTCCCTCAACCCTCTCGGTGGCGGCCATGCCCTATCAGGTGCCGGCCAACCACATGATCGTCGAGAACGGCGCCTTCTATTCAACCATCGGCGGTGACAGTGCGAGCGGCTTCTCGCTGATTAAATTCACCAGCGGCGATCTGGTCTGGTTCCAGCCCTTCCACTCAGTGCATAACAACAACACCCTCTACTTCACCCTGCCGGTCGAGGGCTCCGAGCAGCCCGTCACTGTGGCCGAGGAGATCGTCCCCGCCTTCGCCAGCCAGCCCGACGGATCTACCGGCTTCTTCTATCCCGGCTGGATGCGCGCCCAAGACCCTGATGCCCCGGCCGCGCCGGTACGCAATCCCTACAACATCAACACCTACAACTATCCCGCGACGTACACGCCCACCAACGCATTGGATTCAATCATTTTCGCAGTTAACGAGGGCTTGCTGAACATCACCTGGTCCACGCCTTGTCGCCTGAACAACCCGCCCTCTGCCGATGATTCCTACATCCAGCCCCTGCCCAATCCGATTTTCATCCCGGCCTTTCCCGCCCGTTACCGCGCGTCTTTTCCACAGGCCGGTAACGGCTGGAACGACCTGCCGATGCAGATTGTGCTGGCTTCAGGCAAAGGTAGCACGGGTGGCTCGATCAATGACTTCGCGGAGTGTGTCGCGGGGCCAGGCGTCTCAGTCCCGCAGGCCCCGCTCAGTGCGGGCTTGCAGGTGCCGCTCTTCAACGGAGCGCGCAACTGCGGCAACGTGACGATTGAGGCGTGGTTGGCTGGCATGAACAACTTCACCTTGGCGCAGTTCTCGCGCCCTTCCCCTGACGGCACCGCCACCAACCTCCTCTTCTCTGTGGGAGTTGACGACGGCTATCTGAAGATCAACAACAGTAAACTCACGGATCTGCCGCGCTTCCCAAACGACTATCCCTCTTTTTACAACAGCAACCACTCGCGAGTCTGGCAGCACATCGCCCTCTCCTGGGATGTTAACAGCAACAGTGTCTTCTTCATTAACGGGCAACTGGCTGGCACATTCGTAACGCCTTTTCCAAGCGTCAATTTCACGGGCGACATCGTGACCTGGTTCGCTGGCTTCAGCGGCGCTTTCCACGGCGTGCGCCTCTGGTCGTCGACCCGCTCCTGGCAGGAGATCCGCGATCACCGCTATCTGGAGATTCCCAAACCAAACGAGCACTTGATCGCTGAGTATGATGAGGTGCCGGTTTGGAATCCCGTTACGCAGTCGTACGACTACCGCTACGAGAATTGGATCACGGACAACTCAGGAAATGATCATCACCTCCCCTTTATTGCAGGCGGGATGTCGCGAAGCCCCACAATGTCCTACGCCTTTCCGCGGCGTGTGCCCGGCATGGTCTTTTCGACCGTAGACCTCTATCGCCAGCCCGACCGGAACCTCGATGGCTACAACCCGAATGAGGAGCACGCCCTGATTGTCAACGGCATCGCCTATGCCCTGCGCGCTGATCTCAATCAGAACGACGCCGATGACCCGGACGCCTATACATCCGAACCCTTCGTTCTGGTCGAATACCGTGATGCCGATACCGGGCGCCGTTGCATGAAGGCCTTTCAGGTGGTTCCAGAGAACGACATGTACCGCTTCTCCTCCTTTATGGAGGCCGGTCAGATGTCCAGGCCCCGGATCCCATCGCCCGGCTGCAGCCCGCCAACTGGCACACCTTCATCGACGGCCCCACATTGCAGGGCAACTCCACCTGTTTCCGCGACCGTAAAGATTGGTTCTGGGCCCACCAGGCCGGCGATGACGGCGGCCATGCTGACTATGTCTTCGACTTCTCCTATCCCAACCAGCCCTTCTTCGACTTCCCCGGGATGGCCGTGCCGCCCGCGGCGGGCACCCGCACCGCATGGCTTTCGAACTACATCGGACGCGGCATTGGCTGGCCAATACGCCCTACTTCGGATCCCTCCGGCCCTCCGACCAACCCCTCCGCCACGCCGATCAACTATACCTTCCATGCGCTGTGGCCGCGCGACACACCCAAGCTCTTTGTCGGCGACACCCTGACCAATCCTAAAAACGGCCTGCCCGCGATCCGCGGCCAGCTTAGCGTGGGTATCCTCTACCAGCAGTCCGAGCGCCACAACCCGCACGGTTTGACAGAACAGCCCAGTGTCCATCTGATTGATCCCACAGTGGCGCGCAAGACCGATTTTGTCGAGGGCAAGGAGCCCGGTGACCTGCCGCTCAGGAGCTACCGCGACACGAAAACCGGCTACACCTTCTTCTCTGAACTCTCGCCCCTGCTGCGCGAGCGCCTCTACTGGAATCCGCGCGCCGCCCCCGGTGAAGCAATTCAGCTGACCGGCACGTTCATCGACCGCACCGATGAGTATGACTACCTGCTGCTCAACGTGCTCGACGCGCGCCTGTTCAATGCCGCGATTGATCCGGAGATTGTGACCGGCGGCAACGACGAAACCTGGAAAGGCGCACTGAATGCGTTGCAACCTTTGCCGGTGCTCCGGCTGACAGATGACAGCACACCCTTTGACTCGCTGGCGCTGGCCACCGACGGACGCGGTGCCGGCTATGTGACAATTGCCTTTAACAACAGCACCAACCGCAACATGGTCGCGCCCTCCGAGAGCATTTTCCTGCAAATCATCGAGGTTGTGCCGGAACTCTATCAGGGCATGCTGGACCCGATCTACTCCTCCAACCCGCTCGACAAGCAGATGAACCTCAAGTACACCGCCGATTTCGGCGGCAATACCGGTCGCTGGGAATTTGAGTGGCAGTACGGCGATCCGGACAACGGACACTTCCCGGAGATGAATAATTCGAACAAGTGGTTTTATCTGCCGAACACCAAGCCGGAAATTCCGCTCAAGGACTACGCCACGATCGGCGACGCCGGCGTCTTCGGCCTCTCGGACCACTATGTGCGCTGCCGCTACCGTCCACTCGACACGGATATGGTGATCGGCACGAACGTCTGGTCGAGCTACACGCAGCCGGTGCTCGCAGAGGGGTGGATCAAGCGCGTGCTCAAGGCCATCAATCCATTTGAACAGCGCATCCGCGACTACATGAACGTGGCGCTCAACACCGAACTCTCCATGTTGCAGCAGGCCGGATCATCCTATAACGGCAATGTGCCGCTCAACCAGGAAGCACTCAATGACTACGGGCTGATTCCGATCTATGAGACCCTGCTGCGCGAAGCGCGTAAACTCTCGATCGACGCCGATAAAGAGGCCACAAAGTCGCTCTCGCTGGCCCTGCTGATGGCCGCCGGCCGCATCAACGAGTTGTATATGGTGCTCGGCAACGAGGCGCTGGCCGATGCTATGAACCCCACTGTAGATCTGGGTGCCCAGTCGCCGGTGGATGACTTCGCTGAAAGCTCCATCTTCTGCTTCCAGAATCAGAGCCGCAACCTGCTCGATGAGGAGCTCACCCTGCTGCGCGGTCGCGACCTGTCCTGGGAGTACACGATGCTGCCCGACCAGAACGTGGCACCACTGCGCTGGCCGCTCTTCAACCGGCTGGCCTGGAACTTCACGCACGATATCATGGGCGGACAAGTTGCCTATGTGCTCAACTATGGCATCTCTGACCTCAAAGGCAACAAGGATGGCAGCCTCGATGTCGAGGATGCCGTAGCACTCTATCCGCAAGGTCACGGCGATGCATACGGCCACTATCTCAGCGCAGTCAAGGGCTACTACTATCTGCTGCGCCACCCGAACTTCGGCTGGCTGCCGCAGGTCGAAGGCATTCTGGCGGGCGACACCGAGATCACGCTCTCCTACTTCCATGAGAAGCGTTTTGCCGCTGCCGCAACTGCCCAGGCCCGTGCGGCCGAACGGATCACGGCCCTGACCCACCGCGAACGCTACACGCATGGGGATGCCGACACCTGGCTCTATGCCGAAGATGGCCGCTTCCCCTATCGTCAGGAGCAGATCGAAAAGAATGTCAAGGCTCGCGACTGGGGCGTAGATGAATGGGCCACACGCGGCCACCTCGGTGCCTACTACAACTGGCTGACCGTTAACTCGCTGCTGCCGTCGCGCCGCTCCGACGAGACCGGCATCCGCATCATCGACCGCGAAAACACCCCGGAGTTGGGCGAGATCGCCGATATCGCGCGCCGCATCCAGCGCAACGCCGACCGCGCCGACAGCGGCCTCAACCCCCTCGGGTTGGCTGACCACGCCATTCCCTTCGACATCTCCCCCTCCGAGATCGACCAGGGTAAAACGCACTTCGAGCAGATCTATGCCCGCGCCGGGCGCGCCCTGAGCAACGCGGCTGAGGTCTTCTTCCGCGTCAAGAGCCTGAGTAACGCGCTGCGTGATCAGAATGAGTCGCGCGACTTTGACACCATGGTCGATGACGAGGAGGCAGCCATCAACCGCCGTCTGATCGAGATCTACGGCACACCCTACGAGGATGACATCGGCCCGGGCCGACTCTATCCGCAGGGCTACCTCGGACCCGATCTCCTGCACTTCATGTATGTGGATCTGCAGGATGTTATCGGCAGCACACTCCCAGTCAACGGCCGCTACTTCTCGGCACTGGTCGACAACTTCCGCTCCGTCAACGAGCAGATCACCGGCACAGTGACCATGCCGATCGATCCGGCCATGGCCAATCCTGACTACGGCTTTTTCGGCAACATTGTCGCGGGCGCCATCAGCTTTGTGGGTGATGTGCGGGATGATGCCGTGAACTGGATCGAAGGAGAGATCGGCAATCTCGGGCTCGAGCATTACATCAACATCGACATCCCAGAGATG
This sequence comes from Kiritimatiellia bacterium, assembly GCA_028686345.1. Taxonomy (GTDB): domain Bacteria; phylum Verrucomicrobiota; class Kiritimatiellia; order RFP12; family UBA1067; genus M55B167. The sequence continues at coordinate 12,198 of JAQUCE010000013.1, read as the reverse complement.
CCGGTGGTGATCGTCAATCCGGGCGGTGATACAATGGACGGGGTTGTGGGCTACACCTTCTTTGTCACAGGCTACACCAACTTGCCGCAGAGCGTTGACTACTATATCGGCGAGTACGGTCTGCCGCAGAAGCCGCCCACCTATACAGGACAGCGCCGGGTCGAAGGCGAGATTGAGCTGGCTTATCTGGAATACGGTATCCAACTCTACGCCATGAACGGCGTCTTTGAAGAGGCCTTGGCTGAAACGATCCGCGTACGCGATGCCATGGAGCGGCTGCGCGCCTTTGAGTTCGATCTCGCCATCCGCATCCCGCACGATGCCGCCGCCGGCGAGGTCGAGGCCTTTTACGAGCAGGCTCGGCAGAACGCCCAGGCTGTGATCTACACCATTGAGCAGCTCTCCACACTCAAAGATCTGATCACGAATGCCGGTGTTGAGGCCTTTCCGAAAATGGTTGGTTTTTCCAATGATTTGACCTCACTTGGCCGCGCCGCGCTGCGTACGCTGCTGGCTGGTGTCCAGGAGGGGATCATGAAGCAGATCGTCGAACAGCAGCAGACGATCGAGGCGGCCGACAAAGCCATCGCCAGCATCGACGAGCAGATCGAACAGGCTCTGATCGATGCGCGCGGATCGCCCGAGCGCCAGCAGATGTTCCGCGAGATCCAGGCCGCCAGCGCCACAGCACGCGCCGCTCTGGCGCGGTGCAGTGCCGTGCTCAACACCGCCACCGCCGCACGCATGCGCGCCTCAATGCTGAACAGCGAAGGCGATCAGCTGCAGAACGAGCGGGAGCGGCTGCGCCGCCAGTGGTCCTCAGACCTCAACGCACATCGCTACCGCAACATGACCTACCAGATCATGCGCAACGACGAGCTGCAGCGCTACCACGAGAGCTTCGAAAGCGCCGCGCGCTACTGCTATCTGGCCGCACGCGCCTACGACTACGAGACCGGACTGCTGCAATCCGACAACGCGAACACCGCTGGTCGCGACTTCATGACGCAGATTGTCCGGGCCCGTGCGCTGGGTCGCTTCACGCGTGGCGCGGGCGGTGGCCCGCAGAGTCCGCTGCCAGGCGGCGTGGACGGTGACGCCGGGCTGGCGGACATCATGTTCCGCATGGCAGCCAACTGGGATGTGCTCAAAGGACGGTTAAACTTTAATAACCCTCAGAATGAAACAGACAGCTTCAGTCTGCGCCACGAACTCTTCCGTCAGCCGCGCACCCTCGCGGGCGAGAGCGGCTGGCGCGACGCACTGCAGAACTGCTGGCGCTCCAACCTGCTCGAAATGCCTGAGTTCCAGCGTTACTGCCTGCATTTCTCCCCCATGGCCGTAGAGGAACCGGGGTTCGCGATCCCCTTCATGAGCACGGTCGCCTTCCGCAAGAACTTCTTCGGCCACGATTTGAACGCAGGGGACAATGCGTTCGATTCCACCTATTTCGCGACCAAGGTTCGCGGCGTGGGCATCTGGTTCGAGGGCTACTCTTCCGATACCTCCACAGGGCTCGCCAACCGCCCGCAGGTCTATATCGTGCCCGCAGGTCTTGATTATATGCGGGTGCCGATCCAGTCGAGTGCTCTGGCAGCCGTCACACGCGGCTGGCAGGTGGTTGACCAGGCACTGCCGCTCCCTTACCCGCTGGCAGAGTCGCAATGGGAGTCCCCGGAGTGGAGTGTTCTTAAAAACCTCTGCGGCAACGAGATGTGGAAGATCCGGAAATATCCTTCGATCCGCGCCTTCCACGACAGCGGTTACACGCCGGAGCAGATGAGCTATAACTCGCGCCTGATCGGACGATCGGTCTGGAACAGCCAGTGGTGGATCATTGTGCCGGCTGGATCGCTGCACTCTAACAACGAGGTCGCCAGAACACGCTTCCTGAATCAAGTTCATGACATCAAGCTGTATCTGAAGACCTATTCGTTCTCAGGCAATTGACCCCCAGTTCACCAGATGCGAAGGGAGCGATGAAGATGAGCATGCCGAATTCAAACAGCACGACAATGGTCAACCGACAGCGCGCACGCCTCCGGTTTTCACACTGGTCTGCCGTGGCGATTCTGAGCGTTGTGGCAGCCACCCTGCGGGCTGCCACATGGGACACGGTGCCGAACTTCTCGACTAACTGGTACGACGGAGCCTCTTCCTCTTACACCATCAACTCCGCTCAGCGTCTGGCCGGCATGGCGGTGCTGGTCAATAACAACGTGACCAACTTCACGGGTGTCACCCTCACGCTCACGGCGGACATCAACTTATCGGCGCACGAATGGAGTGCCATTGGAAACTCCTCACTTCCATTTTGCGGCACATTCGACGGCCTACGCCACGTCATTTCAAAATTAATGATCGACAATGCATCCCTTTCCTATCAGGGACTCTTCGGTTACGTCGGCGCGGGCGCCATGATTCGGAATCTCTGCCTCACCGATACACAGATCCATGCCAAAGACCGCGTCGGTGGTATCGCGGGCTATCTGGGCGGCGGCACGATCGATGGCTGTGATAATAAGGGCGTTATCTACGCTGCCTCCAGTTATTCCTATGCAGGCGGCATCGTCGGCTATGCTGGACAGAACAGCCAAATCCGCAATTGCTCGAACCATGCCAGTGTGGAAGGCCAAAATTATGTAGCAGGCATTCTGGGATACATGCTGGGCAACGGCGATATCCGTAACAATCTCAACCGCGGCCAGGTGACAGGAACATATGCCGGTGCTGTCGGCGGCATTGTAGGCCGCCTGGCCTGCGTATTAAGCTCCCCAGTTGAACTGGCTAACTGCCTGAACCTCGGTGTGGTCGAAGGATCGACAGCGTCCGGCGGTCTGATCGGCAACCTGCATACAGCTGTAATTGCCAGCGACAGCTACTGGATCCGTCCCGACGCTTGGCAAGGTACCTGGAATGCTGCGGGCAGCGGCGCACAGCCGACCAACAGTTTTTATTTCTCAGTCGCACCGGGCTGGTTGAATGCAGCCCATCCGCTCTACGCCACCTCGAACCTGCTGGTTGCGCTCAACGCGCATGTGGCCGCCCAGGCCGTCGCGCATCCACAGCTCCGCACCTGGAGCCTCATCGGTTCGCAGGATGGTTATCCAATGCTGGCACCGCGTGTGCCGGTGACCTTCGATGCCAACGGCGGCACTGGCACACAGACCAACATCCTGGCCCTCTATGGCAGCGAGATGCCTGAAATAGCGATTGCTGTAAAGCAGGCAGGCTACCTCTTTACCGGCTATTTTGATGCTGAAAAGAGCGGCACCCGCTACTATAACGCCGACGGCACCTCGGCCGCTGCCTGGGAGCGGTCGACCGCAACAACACTCTACGCCCAATGGGAACCAGCCACCTACACCCTCTCCTTTGATCCCAGCGGCGGCACTGGCGCACAAAACAAAGTCCTGGCCACCTACCTCGAATGGCTGCCCGCGATCGTCGTCGCCGTCACGCGTATCGGCTATAACTTCGATGGGTATTTTGATGCTGCCTCAGGTGGCTCACGCTACTATGATTACGACGGCAGTGGCGTAAACTGGTGGGACAAAACAACCGATACCACACTCTATGCGCAGTGGTTGCCCAAGATGTCGGACATAGTCTTTGATCCAAATGGCGGCAGCGGCTGGCAGAGTACAACTTATGCTACCTATGGCGAGCCCATGTCAACTCTCTTCAGCATTGACATCTATCGCAGCGGCTACACCTTCACCGGGTTTTTCGACGCTGCTAGCGGCGGCACCCGCTACTACAACGCCGACGGTTCAAGCGCGCGCACCTGGAACAAAGAAGAACAGTGGGTAGAGCTGTATGCGCAGTGGGCACCCGCCCCTTACACCATCTCCTTCCATGCCAATGGCGGCACCGGCACCCAGACCAACATCACCGCCTACTTCAACTCCCCTCTGCCGCAGCTGGCAATCGCCGTGAGCCGCGCTGGCCACACCTTCCAAGGTTATGCGGATGACAACGACATGCTTTACTACAATGCAAACGGCACAAGCGTCCGTGACTGGGAGGTACCGGAAAACAGTGTACTCTATGCCGCATGGCGCCCTTATAACTGGTCTGATCCAGGTGCCTACGCCACGAACTGGTACGCTGAGTCCGCCCTCTCGTTTACCATCAGCAACGCCCAGCAACTGGCCGGATTCGCCGTGCTGGTCAACCAGGGAGTCGACTTTTCCGCTGCAACCGTCTCGGTGATCGCTGAGATCAGTCTCGCGGGGCGGGAGTGGAGCCCCATCGGGGACGCGAGTTCATTTTTTGTCGGCACCTTTGACGGCGGCTACCACACGATCTCGAACCTCGTGATCAACGCCCCGAACAGCTACGGTCTGGGTCTGTTCGGAACAGTAGCCGATGGGCTGATCCAGCGCGTGCGCCTGGCCGGCACAGTTATTCAGGGCGGCTCCGCAGTCGGCGCTATCGCCGGCATTCTACAGAAGGGTACCCTGAGAAGCTGCTCGAACCATGGTTCAATCCAGGGGGTGAATGAGGTCGGAGGCATCTCAGGGTTTGTTGACAGCGATGCCGAGCTTTTGAATTGTTCAAATCAAGGCAGTGTCGCTGGCGTAAACCAGGTCGGCGGCATTGCCGGCTGGATGCAGTCAACATCGCGCATCGTCAACGCCGCCAACCATGCCTCAGTCCAAGGTAGCGACTACGTTGGAGGTCTGGTTGGACACCTCCACAGTGCAAGGGTCTATAACAGCGTTAACCGCGGTGCAATAACAGCCACCACAGCTGTTGGCGGGCTGGTTGGAGATATGTCATCAATCGGCGCAATTTATAATGGACTGAACCTGGGGTCGGTATCCAATATCTCCGGGCTCGACATCGGCGGCATTGCCGGCGCCTCGCAGGGCACGGCCCAGAACAGCTACTGGAGACACCCGGATTCGCAAGGCAATCTCTGGAACGCGACTCCGGCCGGTGTGACACTCCTCGAATGCGAGCCGTTCAGCACGCCACCCGGCAAACTGGCAAATCCGGCCTATGGCACCAATGACCTGCTGGCAGCTCTGAATGCTTGCACCGCGACCATCAAGCCCACCCTGCCAGCGGTCTGGGGTTGGAGCCTGTTTGGTTCAGAGGACGGCTATCCAATCCTGGCAGCTGAAAGTCTGATCTCATTTGATTCCAATGGTGGCAGCGGAGAGCAGCCCGCAGTCGCTGCGTTGTATCGGGTGGATCTGCCGGCCCTGCCGACAATCAATATCTCGCGAACCGGCTATTTGTTTACCGGTTTTGACGATGCCCCCGCTGGAGGAGTAACCTACTACAACGCCTCAGGCGAGGGTACCCGAACCTGGGACAAGCAGGACAACACCACGCTTTACGCGGGTTGGACACCCATTACCTACACTGTGACCTATCACGGCAACGGCCATACCGCCGGCGCAACCGCTGATTCACTGCACACCTATGATACGCCGCTCACCCTGACCGGCAACGGCTTCTCGCGTATCGGATACAACTTCAGCGGATGGGCCGTCTCACCCGGCGGCACCATTGCTTATCTGGACGACCAGCAGGTAGCCAACCTTGCCAACACCCAGGACGCAGTGGTTGATCTATACGTTGTCTGGACACCCGAAACCTACACCGTGTCCTTTGACGCTAACAACGGCAGCGGCGCACAAGTGCCGGTCATTGCCACCTACGACGCGGCCATGCCGCCGCTGCAAATCGGAGTGCACCGCCCAGGCTGGCGTTTTGACGGCTATTTCGATGCCGCTGACGGGGGAACCCGCTACTATACTGCTAACGGGACAAGCGCCGCGCTTTGGAAAAAGGAAGAAGACACGCTGCTCTTTGCCAGGTGGACACGTATCCTCTGGAGCGAAGCCGGACAATACGACATTGGCTGGTATGCCCCTGAACTCAGCTCCTTTAGCCTGAACCAGCCCGAGCAGCTGGCCGGTCTGGCCGTGCTGGTCAACGCCGGGAACACCTTTGCAGGCAAGCAGATCGCCCTTGCCGCCGCAATCAACCTCTATCCCTTTGCCTGGATACCCATCGGAACTCCGGCCAAGCCCTTCCGGGGCACATTTGACGGACGCGGCCATGCGATCACAGGACTGGCTGTCGAACAACCTGCTGCCAACGACCAGGGGTTCTTCGGTTACGCGGGCACGGACACCCTGATCCAGAACGTGAACCTGGTGGATGTACAGGTACAGGGGAACACCAATGTGGGCGCACTGGCGGGCCAGCTTAGCAGCGGCATTGCCCGCAACTGCCAGGTCAGCGGGATGGTTAGCGGCGCGGAGCATGCGGGCGGTCTGATCGGCCTGCTAAACGGCACGTTGCGCAACACTCTCTCCACCGCCACTGTGACAGCCGCGACTCGCGTTGGCGGATTAACCGGTACAATCAGCGGAGGCACGGCGCAGAACAGCTACTGGCTGCGCGACCCCGGCGAGACCGGTCTTGATTGGGATGGTGCAGGCGCTGGCACGCTCTCGGAGTGCTTCCACTTCCTGCTGCCCCCCGGCGCGCTCAACGGCGAGCCTTTTCAGAGCAGCGATCTGACCGGAGCGCTAAACGCCTGGGTCGCGGCCAACAGCACTGCAACCCCTGAACTGCTGACCTGGAGCACCTATGACTCGCCAACCGGCTATCCGCGTCTGACACCCCGCGTGACGATCACCTTCGACCTCAGCGGAGGCAGCGGCAATCAGCCGCCCATCCTGGCGGTCTATGGTGCTGAGCTGCCCGCAATTGCTGTTTCCGCCGCTCGCTCCGGCCACACCTTCCAAGGCTACTACGGCGCGCCCGAGGGCGGCAGCCGCTACTACAATTCGGATGGCACGCCTACGAAGATCTGGAACCAGCTCTCGGATGCCACGCTCTATGCTGGCTGGAGTGTTATGAACTGGTGTGATCCCGGACGTTATGACACCGCCTGGCACGATCTTAACCCTCTGGCTTCGAGCTTCATGATCTCGGCCTCTGAAGAGCTGGCGGGATTCGCTGTGCTGGTCAACAGCGGCATCACGTTCGCCGGCAAAGTTTTATTTTTAACCGGTTCCCTCGATCTGACAGGGCCGGAGTGGACAGCCATTGGATCGAACGCGCGGCCCTTCCTTGGCACCTTCGACGGCAACGGCAAAACCATTACAGGCATCAAGATTAACCAACCGACCAAAGACTACCAGGGGTTGTTTGGGATGGTGGGAGCAGGCGGCATGGTACGCAGCGTCCGCCTTATCCAAACAGAGATATGCGGAGGAGCTTATGTCGGCGGAGTGGCGGGTTGGCTCGCCGGCACAACGCGTAACTGCGCCAACGCGGGTGTAGTCAATGGCGGCGAGATGGTGGGCGGTCTGGCAGGGCTGGTGCTCGGCACGCTTGTGAATTGCGCGAACCATGCGGCTGTGGCTGGCCTGGCTTATGTCGGCGGGGTGGCAGGCTATGTCAACGGCAACGTTCGCAATGTGATCAACATCGGCGCCGTGACCGGAGCCAATACAGTTGGCGGTGTGGCGGGCGAAGCTGATGGCGCAGTGCGCTACGCCTACTGGAAGAAAACCGGCGACGAAGGCTTCCTCTGGGATGCGAGCGGACTGGGGGGCACCCTGGATTGCAGCTACTTTACCACGCCTCCCGGCACACTGAGCGCCAGTGTCCACAACACCACAGCCCTGAACGCGGCGCTCAATGCCTGGACAATCGGCCAGGGCGCATACTCGGCCTGGACCACTGCCGGCTCATCAACAGGATATCCCATGCTGTCGATCTTCAACTCAATGTCTTTCGCGATCACCTTTGATGCGAACAACGGCAATGGCACACAAGCGCCGATCATGGCCACCTACAACGAACCAATGCCCGACCTTAGCGTGGCGGTCAGCCGCCCGGGTCAGAAGTTTACCGGCTACTTTACCGCGCCGGTCAACGGAATCCAGTATGTTGACGCGACCGGCAGCGGCACTCGGGAGTGGAATCAGGTACAGGATGTGACCCTATACGCCCACTGGGCCGACGACTGGAGCGGCGAGGGCTACTACGACACATCGTGGCATGATAACGATCCAAAGAGATCGATCTACTACATCGGAAACTCGGCTGAATTGGCCGGCCTCTCCGTGCTGGTAGCTCATGGCAACCCGTTTACCGGTAAGATGATCCTTCTCACCAACCACCTGGATCTGGCTGGCATGGATTGGATACCAATTGGATCTGAGTCAGCGCGCTTCCAAGGATTTTTTGATGGGAACTGGTATACCATTTCCGGTCTGACAATCGACCACCCTGTTGGCGATGATCAGGGGCTGTTCGGCTTTGTCGGCGCAGCCGCCATAATCCAGAACCTAAACCTGATCAACACCGCTGTGCGAGGGCAGGCCTATGTCGGCGGAATTGCCGGCTGGTTGGAAGGTATGCTCCGCAACTGCGCGAATGCGGGCACCATCGCGGGCGACTACCATTGCGGCGGCATTGCGGGCGTAGTGATCGGCACGGTGCGCAACTGCGGCAACAGTGCTTCAATCACCGGCGGCGCGTATGCCGGCGGCATCGCGGGTTACTCCATCGGCATCCTCCAAAACTGCCTGAGCATTGGCGCGGTAGCTGGTGTTATCAGTGCTGGCGGCATTGTGGGCGAAACCGAAGCTACAGGAGTAACGACTTGCTACTGGAGGCAAAATGCACAACCAGAGTACTCCCTGCCAGCCGTGGGGTTGGGACCTATGGCGCGCTGCTTTTATTTTGATGCCGCACCAGGCACACTTAACACACTGCATCCTGTTTATGAAACGACCTTCTTGCTGACCGCGCTAAACGACTATACCAGCGAAGACCCCGCACTTTCGTCGTGGACCCTTCAAGGCTCAGCCACCGGCTATCCGATCCTGGGCAGCCTCAGAGCCATTCCGACGAACATTGTAGAGTCACCGCAGGTTATGGCCCTTACCGTCACGGCGCAACATATCATTGTGGTGGCTGGCGATATCCAGGAAGGTGCCACATATGTTCTTTTAAAGAGCCTGTCATTGGAGCAACCGGATTGGCAGCCGATTGCCACGCTGGTTGCGCAGCCCGGCCAAACCACAATTACCTTTATGCCGGAAAGGAGCGCGAACCAACCCCGGGCATTCTTCCGCGTGCAGGCGCAGCAGGTGCTGTACTAAGCTAGCGCTGTGCGCTGCGCGGAGGTCGGCTTCGCCTCCAATTATGGCAAATAGATGTGATTGCCGTCCACCGCATAGCGGCGGACATACTGAAAGCAACACAGTATATCCGCCGCTATGCGGTGGATGATCAGGAAACATACCGCAATTAGGTTCGATAGACAACTTTTTGAAAAGGATAATTAATTATTCTTTTACGCCGCACGAACGGCTTGAAATCATCTACAAAAGGAGATTAGTATGAAACAAACTCAAGGTCAATGGCTAGTGTTCGGCGCGCTGGCGCTCTGGTGTGTTGTTGCCGAGGCCGGCTTCCCGATGCCGCCGACTATCACGTATGGCCTGATTCGCAACGAATACGGCCAACCCCTGCTCAGCGGTGCGCAGGTCTCCCTTGTCAGGGTAGCCGAGCCGGGCACAATATGTGCGCAGCATAATGTGAATGGTCTCATCCTGTCCGGTGTCAACTATCGGCTCTCGCTGGAGCTGGAGAGTACCGCGCCGCTCTCGCGTCCCAACGCCGCGCTGGTCGGCACCCCGATGCAGATCATTGTTACGATCAACGGGGTGGTGCAACCGCTGACGCCAACCCCGTACTTCAACGCTCCGGATGCCGGCACCGCCCGACGGGTGGATTTCGCCACCGCCGTGGACAGTGACGGCGACGGCCTACCCGACGCTTGGGAGGAGTTGGTGGTGATATGGTCGGAAGGAGTCTTCACCTCCATCCATGATATCAACCCGCTCGATGATCCTGACAACGATGGCATGAACAACCGCGACGAGTATCTGGCAGGAACACTGCCATTTCTCAAAACAGACATCTTCGCGATTACTGCCCTGGCAACTGAACCCGCCTCGGATCGCCTTGCCCTGACCTTTTCGACCAGCGAAGACCGCACCTACCACATCATGGTCAGCGAGAGCCTGGACTCCCCCACCTGGTCGCCAGCCCCCTCTGCCGCCACCAAAGGTGGCGACATAAGTTACCGGACATATCAGGGAACCGGCCGAACCGCCACGGTCTATGTTGAAAAGACCAGCGGCCAGGCCTTCTATCGGATTGGAGCAAACTAAAGCAGCTATTCCTTGCAACCAAATTGAGTTTGTACGATGTGCTAAAAGCCTTTGCTCCCACTGAAAAATTTATGGTTAGAAGCCCGCTGCTTTATAATGCAAGCGGTATGTAGTTCACGCTTTCCTGTCACGGCGTAAAAGCGAAGCTCGCCTTGTCCGGGCGTAGCTATTGCGAAGGCTGAAGCCGGAAGCGTGTCTTCTAACCGAAGTGCGGCCATAATGAGAGTTGCTGGCAGCACGCAGTGCCGCAGAAAAACGAGGAGGTAACCTGAAGCTCGGCAGCATAAAAACCGGAAATCGGAAGTCGTGAAGTCGCCAAGACGATCTCCTGCGCCCTTCGACCCCGACTCCGACCCCGCGTGATAGTCAAACTTTGTCGCAAACTTTATCGTAAACTTTGCCAAAAACAAACCTGGGACCAACAACATGAAACATAAACACAAAAATTTTAGCGACTCCCTATGGTTGCCCCTGCTACTTTTCACAGCCACCGCGACCTTGGCGCAGAGCGTCTGGACAAACGCTGCCGGGCGGGCGTTTACAGCTCGGTTAGAGACATTGACCGACACACACGCCACCTTTGTGATGGCGGACGGCGTGACGAACGTGCTTTCGCTCAGCGCGCTCGACGCGGCCTGCCAGACCACGGCGCGGCGCGTCCGCCAGTTACCTGAAATCCCCGACATCCTGCGTGCAACCTTCGACCAGTGCAGCCGCGACCTCCGCCGCGTGCGGTTCTTGCACGAAGACGCACGGCTGGACAACGCTGCGTACGCCGATGCCCGCCGCAAGCTGCTGGCCGGCTTCCGCGTGATGTTCGACAAGCACGACCTGCCCGCTGAGTCCTACCCCGCGCTGGAGCGCAGGTTGCTGAACGCCAGTAACTTGCCAACCGAGGAGAGCGGATCGAAAAAAAATCCATGAGAGAGCGACTAGAAAAACAATTAATTGTTCTTCCCAAAAAGTTGTTTATCGGGTCTTACTGCGGCTTGTTTCGCACAGAATGCTTGCACAGAATGCTTTGAAACTCAATCACACATTATGTTATACTTTATATATGAAATTAGATCGTACAAAGTTATCAGTCGTAGATTTATGCGATTCGCAAGATAAAGAGTACTGGATGAAACTTTCTCCTGAAGGGCGACTTCAGGCCCTTCAAATAAACAGGCAGGCTGCATATGGAAAACCTAACGCTTCCGGAAGACTTCAAAGAGTTCTTGAGATTGCTGAACGTACATAAAGTGGAGTATTTACTAATTGGCGGATATGCAGTTGGTTATCATGGATATCCAAGAACTACAGCCGATATGGATATTTGGTTTGCAGTCTCACCTCAAAATGCAGCCAAACTTTACAATGTCTTTATTGAGTTTGGAATTCGCCGGTCTTTTTAGCCTTAAACCAATTGAGAATCAAGGGCTGATGCCGCCGAATCGTTTTGACAAAATCTTTGATTGGATCAAGCTTGGATCTCATGGCGCGATTACACCATTTTTTGAGGTACCACTCAGCCCAGAATGCGCTTTTATAGTTCCAGAAAAGCTGAAAGCTTTCTTTAAGAGGGTAAGCCCGCACAGTTTTTAGGTTATATTGAAGCACATCATCAAGTTTCAGCTTTTGCTTTTCAGTTAGGTTTTCCGGGTTTTTCAAAAAACAATATTTTGTGTTTTTAAGCACATCTTCTTCGTAACCTTCACGCCGCAACCTTTTGACCTCTTCAACGCGAACTTTGTTAACTGCTTCAGTAATTTTTTTTACGATGTGGAAGCGATCCAGGATGTTCAGGGCCAGCGGGGCCTTTTTACGAATAACTTTGAGGTATGGCTTCCACATATCCGAACAGATAATAAGGTCATTTGTCCAGTACGGTCATGTGTCCGTTAATCTTTGAGTAAGATCAATTCTATTATAAATCCGTCATTATTTCAACTCTGATGGCAATAATTCATTGGGTGGATTCTCTTTATAATGA
>JAQUCE010000012.1 GCA_028686345.1 Kiritimatiellia bacterium | reverse complement strand
TTACCTTCGTTTCCCTTGCGTAATCTGTAATTATATTATACCATAACTCTTGGTTTGGGATGGTTTTAAAAACAAATAATGAGCACGGTTGCGGAGCGGAGCGTTACTAATCACTCTGCGGCAAGCTCATTTACATAGAAGGAGAAATGAACAATGCAATTACTCAAAGACGATTATGCTGCTGGACTTTTTGATGCCCAGAAACCCCCATGTCTTTCGCTCTATCAGCCCACCCATCGGGGCCACCCGGAAAACCAACAGGATCCGATTCGTTTTCGCAACCTTGTAAAGAAGCTTGAGGAATCACTGCGACGTGAATTTTCGACTAAGGACATCATTCCTCTTCTGGCACCGTTCTGGAAGCTGGCTGAAGATTTTGATTTCTGGAAACACACGAACGACGGTCTTGCAGTGCTGGGGAGTGGTGACCTGTTTAGGGTTTATAAGCTTCAGCGACCGGTTACTGAGTTTGCAATTGCGGCTGACAGCTTTCATCTCAAGCCGTTGTTACGTATTATGCAGTCTGCCGACCGTTATTATGTTCTCGGCTTGAGTCAACAGGAAGCCAAGCTTTTTGTTGGCAATCGCGACGCGCTTGATCCGGTTGAGTTGTTGCCGGAGGCCGCTCAGGCGATTGCCGCGGCGCTGGAGAAGGGTCAGGATAAGCCGCGTGCCGAGTCGTGGACGTTCGGCACTGGCAAGACAGGGAGTAGAGCGCGCCACGGGCACATCGAGGAGTGCCAGGCTGAGCATCGCACGGAGCGGTTTTTCCATGCTGTTGACCGCGCGATTCTTAAATACTACTCGCAGCCGTCGGGCCTGCCGTTGTTGCTGGCGACGCTTCCGGAGCACCAGGCGAGTTTTCGCCGGATCAGTCGCAACCCGATGCTGTTGGCAACAGGGATTGAGTCTCATCCGGACGCTTTGTCGCTCTCGGCACTCTGCAAGCAGGTCTGGCAGCACTTGGAGCCATATTATATCGCCAGGCTGGACGGTATAATCGAGATGTTTGGCGCGGCGCAATCCAGGGAGCTGGGTACCGCCGACTTGGCGCAGGCCATGCGGGCTGCTGTGTCTGGCCGGGTGTCGACGTTGCTGGTTGAAGCTGATCGCCACATACCAGGCAGGGTTGATGTCGTGACTGGGGGGATCGAGTTTGACGACTTGGCCAATCCAGTGGCAGATGACCTGCTCGATGATCTTGGCGCATTTGTCTTAAAGACCGGCGGTCAAGTCGTGGTGGTTCCGACCAAGCGGATGCCGACCAAAACAGGCCTTGCGGCAATATATCGTTTTTGAGCCGTTGAGGCGTTCATGAAAATGATGATGCGGGCGGGGCCGCGTGCTGCGCTGCGGCATGGCGGAACTGCGCCGGACATGTCCCGCCAGCCCTGCAAGTTTCAACATTGCGTGAAGTTTGCAAGGTGCGGGGCGTGAATATCTCGCGCAGAGCTGCGCAGAGGGTGCGCTGCGTTGTTTTTAAGCATGGTTCTCTACGCTGTAAATCTCTTTCTACCCCTCTATTTTTCTACCCTCAATTTAAACCACGAAAACCACGAAAAGCACGAAAAGGGGGCGTAGATGAGTTTTTTGCCACTGCATCAGGCAGTCAAACGGAAATAGCTCCGCTCATATTTAAACTCAACCACAGCATTTTTTGTACTTTTTACCGCTCCCGCAAGGGCAAGACTCATTCCGTCCGGTTTTTTGTGATACGAGCGGTACTGGTGGGTTTAATAGTTTTGCCATTTAGATGTCCTTTATTATTTTAAGTGATTTGCAGCTTTTGTTCAGCGATGCAAATCCGACAAAGGTTGCAACAAAGATTATGAAATCCCATGACGGCCTTTGACGAAAAACCACCCAGCGCTCGCAAATTGCTTCATCCTCCTTCGCCACGGCTACGGCGGACACGGTAGAAGCAACACTACATCTCAGGGCGCGCCTTTCCCGAACTAAATCAAATCCTAGTCACGCAACGTCCGTTGCTTCCGCACAAAATACGCGACCTCTTCACTCCAGCATAGATGAGTTTAACCTCAAGCTTACAGCTTGAATGAAAATGTTTTCTGCAAGCAAGATGCTTGCACTACTCCATTATCACTTTTACATTAACAGCTCTATAACCAGCCCTGGAGCAGGCTTCCGTCTCCACGCTTCGCAGTTGCGCCGGACACGGAAAGCTGCTTAGTGTGATTTGGCATGTTCTTGTAAACGCGTGTGCGTTGTGTTTTGCAAAAATTCTAATTGTGACCGTGTACCTGTTCAGAAAACACGCTAAAGCGTGAACTACATACGGTTTCAGGGGTATGTAGTTCACGCTTTAGCGTGTCTTCAACCATAATTCGAATTGCTGATGGTTATCTAAACGTCTTGTTTTTCACAGCAGCATTTGAGAGAATAACAACTTACCTACCTTAAACACCTGCTAGTGGAAAAAGCTAACGCGATTGTAATTTTTTAGTGCAACAAAACAAATAAATCAAATGATTCGGAAACAAAAACTTGAACTGACCTGGATCGGCAAGGAGAACCGAGCGCAGCTGGAACCGCGCATTCTGGTCGAAGATCCAAAAAAATCCTACCATGCTTTGCAGCACGTCGGGAAGCGCGATATATTCGATAATAAGCTGATCTTCGGTGATAATCTGCTCGCCCTTAAAGCCCTGGAGCAGGATTACGCTGGTACGGTCAAGTGTGTGTTTATTGACCCTCCGTATAATACTGGCTCAGCATTTGAACACTATGATGACGGGGTGGAGCATTCGTTGTGGCTGTCGCTGATGCGTGATCGACTTGAGCTTATTAAACGATTGCTTTCAGTTGAAGGATCGTTATGGATCACGATTGATGACAACGAGGCGCATTATCTCAAGGTTCTATGTGATGAGATTTTTGGGAGGAGGAATTTTGTTTCAAATGGGATATGGCAGAAGAAATTCTCTCCTCAAAACGATGCAAAATTCATAGACAACAATCATGATCATATTCTCGTGATCGCTAAGGACATTTCAGCTCTAGAATTAAACTTGCTTCCGAGAACCGCTGAAATGGATTCGCGGTACAAAAATCCAGATAATGATCCGCGTGGACCGTGGACTTCTGGAGATTCTCTCAGAAGGGAGTACAGAGAATATGCTTATTATGAAATTACCACTCCGGCTGGCAGAAAAGTATTGCCTCCACCTGGCAGTTCATGGAGGTTTAATAAAGAAGAGGTACCAAGACTGATTGCCGATAATAGACTTTGGTTTGGTGTAGACGGGAAAGGTGTCCCGCGAATTAAACGATTTTTGAGTGATGTTAAGAACGGAATCATACCTCAATCTATCTGGCTTCACGAATCGGTTGGCAATACGCAAGAAGCGAAAAAGGAAACGATTGCGCTTAATAGTACCGATATCTTCGATACCCCTAAGCCTGAACGACTCCTATCTCGGGTTTTAGAGATTGCCACCAACCCCGGTGACCTTGTGCTCGACTCTTTCCTCGGTTCCGGTACAACCGCCGCTGTTGCCCACAAGATGGGGCGTCGCTGGATTGGAATCGAACTCGGAGAGCATTGCCACACGCACTGCATTCCGCGCCTTAAGAAAGTCATCGACGGCGAAGATCCCGGCGGCATCACCAAGGCGGTTAATTGGAAGGGGGGCGGCGGTTTTCGCTACTACAAGCTTGCGCCCTCGCTGCTGGAAAAGGATAAGTGGGATAACTGGGTGATCAGCAAGGAGTACAACGCTGCCATGCTGGCCGAGGCGCTCTGCAAGCTGGAGGGCTTTACCTATGCGCCGAGCGATAGCCTCTACTGGCAGCACGGCCACTCCACTGAGCAGGATTTTATCTATGTCACCACTGCCAGCCTCACCCATGCCCAGCTTCAACAGCTCAGCGACGAAGTCGGCCTTGGTCGCACTCTGCTTGTGGTCTGCACCTCCTTCCGCGGCAGTCAGGAGGGCTACCCCAACCTGACAGTTAAAAAGATCCCCAAAGCTGTTCTCAACCGCTGCGAATGGGGCAAAGACGACTACAGCCTCAAAGTGGAGAACCTGCCAGCCGCCCCGCCGAAACAAGGGCAACTGGAACTCTTTGACAAGGGAGGTGAGTAATGAGCGATGAACTTCAGAATTCGCAGCCGTCTAAAATCGTTCTATATCAAACGGATGACGGGAAGGTGACGGTCGACGTGCTTTTCGCACGGGATAACTTTTGGTTGACGCAGAAGGCTATGGCGGAGCTGTTTGGTGTGCAGGTGCCAGCCGTTGCCAAGCACCTTTCCAATATCTTTGCTTCTGGGGAGCTACAGCGGGAAGCAACTGTTTCCATTTTGGAAACAGTTAGACAGGAGGGTACGCGAGATGTTGCCCGCCAGCTCGAATATTACAACCTGGACGGAGTGATCGCTGTTGGCTATCGCGTGAATTCCATCAAAGCGACGCACTTCCGCATTTGGGCAACGAATACCCTGAGGGAGTTTATGGTGAAGGGCTTTATGCTCAATGATGACATGCTCAAGAACGGGCGTGCCTTTGGACAGGACTATTTCGACGAACTTCTGGAACGTATCCGAGAGATCCGTTCCAGCGAGCGGCGTGTCTATCAAAAAATCGCGGATATTTTTGAGCAGTGCAGCAGCGATTACCGGAGCGACAGCGAGGAGACCAAGCAGTTTTATAAGATTGTCCAGAATCAGATTCATTATGCCACGACAGGACAAACCGCAGCGGAAATCGTGTATGATCGGGCAGATAGTGAGAAACCCTATATGGGGCTGACTACCTGGAAAAATTCACCGAAGGGCAAGGTGCTGAAAAGTGATGTGAGCATCGCCAAGAACTACCTGAATGAAAAAGAGCTGGATCGATTGAACCGACTGGTGGTTATGTTCATTGATAACGCAGAGTTTCGGGCACTGAATCGGCAAGCGATGACCATGCAGGACTGGCTGGAACAGGTGAGACGTTTTATGGAGTTTAACGATCAGGAGTTGCTGGAGCATGCAGGCACAATCTCTCATGAGATGGCTGTAACAAAAGCACATGTCGAGTATGACAAATTTCGGGTGCGGCAGGACCGAGATTATTTGTCTAACTTCGATCTGGCCTTTGCAAAATATTTAAAAGGAGGGCAGGAATGACCCCTCACGTAAACTCTATTTCCGGACGGCTCAGTCTGCGCCCGCCGCAACGCCGGTCGCTTGAGATTCTCGACCGCATCACCGAGATCGTGGTGCCGAGTAAATCGACGGTAGTGGCGGAAGCCTTGGAGTTGATTCAAAGCGAATACCCATCGGTGACCGATTTCGAGCGGGAGTTTCCCTCGCTCTGCTTCGCCCTTGCCACCGGGGTTGGCAAGACCAGGCTGATGGGCGCTTTTGTCACCTATCTGCATCTTGCCCATGGCCTCAACAATTTCTTTGTGCTTGCGCCGAACCTGACGATCTACAACAAGCTGATTGCTGACTTTACGCCCAACACGCCCAAATATGTCTTTAAAGGCATTGCCGAGTTTGCGCAGGAGGCGCCGGAGATCATTACCGGGGATGACTACGAATCCAAAACAAGCACGCTTTTTGACCTTGTGCTGCGCTGTAAGATTAATATTTTCAACATCAGCAAGATCAACTCAGAGGTGCGCGGCGGTAAAGCGCCGAAGATCAAGCGACTTTCAGAGTATATTGGAGAGAGCTACTTTGAATACCTCGCCGCGCTGCCGGATCTGGTGCTCCTGATGGACGAGTCCCACCGCTATCGCGCCAGCGCCGGGGTGCGCGCCATCAACGAACTGAAGCCGATTCTCGGGTTGGAGCTGACTGCCACGCCGTTTGTGGAAACCGCAAAAGGGGCAGTGCCGTTCAACAATGTGATCTACGACTACGCGCTTGGTCGCGCCATTGCCGACGGCTTTGTAAAAGAGCCTGCTGTGGTGACGCGCAAGAACTTCAATCCAGAAGGCATGAGCAGGGAGGCGATCGAAGAGCTGAAGCTCGGAGACGGCATTCGTCTGCACGAGCAGACCAAGGTGCAGCTCGAAACATACGCCCGCGAAACAAACCGTGAGATCGTCAAGCCCTTTGTCCTTATCATCGCTCGAGATACAACCCACGCCGCACAGTTGAAAGCTATGATCGAGTCCGCTGACTTTTTCGGAGGTCGTTATCAGGAAAAAGTCATCCAGGTGGACTCCAGTAAAACCGGTGCGGACGAAGAGGAGATGATTAATCGTCTGCTTAAAGTCGAGCATTTTGACGAACCAACCGAGATCGTGATCCATGTGAATATGCTCAAAGAGGGGTGGGATGTGACCAACCTCTACACCATCATCCCGCTGCGTGCTGCAAACGCCCGGATACTGATCGAGCAATCCATTGGCCGCGGCCTGCGTCTGCCCTATGGCAAGCGCGTGGGAGTTCCGGCAATAGACCGTCTCAGCATTGTGGCGCACGACAGATTTCAGGAGATTGTGGACGAGGCGAATCGGCCTGATTCGCAGATCCGTATGCAGAGCGTTGTGCTTGATCCGGATGAGATTGAGGGCAAGACAAAGACAGTTGTCTCCCAAAGTACGCTGGCCAGCCAGCTTGGTGTCGCTCCACCGCAGGCCACTGACTCAACAAAGGTAGCTGTGAGCTCGGAAAACGCGGTTTTTTCATCGCCTGCTGATCAGCGAGTGGCCCAGGCTGTTTACGCCTGCATCAGGAGGTTGGAGAGTCAGCCGGGGCGGGTGCCGACAACCAGCTACCTTGTCTCTCCCGAGGTTCAGGCAGAGGTGGTGCGGGAGGTCGCCGCATACCTGACCCCGTCGCAGATGGAGCTGGAAGGCGTTCTGGAAGAGCCTGACATCGCGGCTATCGTGAAAAAAACCGCTGAGTTGGTTATTCAGCAAACCATTGACATTCCCCGCATCCTGGTGGTACCCAAGGGCGAGGTAAAATCCGGTTTCAGGGCCTTTGATCTGAATCTCTTTGGTCTCAGATATCAGCCGATCTCAGAGGAGCTTTGGCGGCAGGTCTTGAGAACAGGCGAAGCCGAGGTGATCGGCCTGGGAAAAGGGGGAGGTAAAGAGCAGCGTCTTGAGAACTACATTGTTAACGGTCTCAAAGATTTCAACGACGTTGATTACGAGCAGCACGCTGATCTGCTTTACGGGCTTGCCAGCCAGACAGTAGCGCATTTCAGGGGCTATCTCAGCCAAGAGGAGAGCGCTAAAGTTCTCTGGCAGCATCAGAAGGAGATCGCCGCTTTTATCCATGCTCAGATGCAGGAGCACTACTGGGAAGATGCAGAGGTTGAATACGAGGTGGTGATCAGCAAGGGCTTTACTGAGCTGAAGTCCAGCGCGTATACGGCCTCAGCCACCGAGGAGCCGCTGGATTTCAAGGTCTCCCCCAAAGATAAGAGCAACATGGCAAAGTATCTCTTCGGCGGCTTTAGGCGCTGCCTTTATTCCGTGCAGAAATTCGACTCTGAAGCTGAACGCATCCTCGCGGTTATCCTGGATCGGGAGGCGGAGAAATGGTTCAAACCCGCCAAAGGTCAATTCCAGATATTCTACAAACTGGGTGCCGAGCACCCCGAGTATCAGCCCGACTTTGTTGCAGAGACAGCCGATGCCATCTATATGCTGGAGCCCAAGAAGCGTTCGGCCTTGAATGATGCTGATGTGGTTGCCAAGAGAGATGCTGCCGAGAGGTGGTGCGGGAATGCGACAGCGTATGCCTCCCAGCATGGCGGCAAGCCATGGATTTACCGAGTGATCCCCCACGACACAGTGGCGGAGAACATGTCGATCGGTTATTTAGGGAAAACATAGGATAAAAGGGCGGTTGAGTCATTTTTCAAAAAGAGTAAGACAGTTTGTTTTGACAACAATAACCTTTAATGTGACAATTCAGAAATGCTGATTTGATTTAGCTTATTGGCAGATCGTGGAGAGCTGAACTGACCGCATATCCTTACGGCAACGTGCAATCTTTGCGATACGCTCAATAAACAGCATGGCAAGCATCTTGCTTGCAGAAAACATTTTCATTCAAGCTGGAAGCTTGAGAAGAAATCTCATCTATACTGGAGTGAAGAAAGCGTAGAACCGTGCACTTTGACTCCAAAAGGTTGATGGTTGTTGGTCGGCTGGGAGAAGGGAAAAATTATGAAAAAAATAGTAACCGGTTGCTTTTTGATTGCCGCGTTCGCGGCGGCGGATTCGATTAAGATGGTGCCCTTTGAAAAGGTGCGCATGCAGGATGAACTTTGGAAGCCGCAGATTAAGCGGCTGGCAACCAAAACCCTGCCGCACGCTTTCAAGCAATCCGAGGTTGGCCTGAACCGTCTGCGGATGTGCGCGGAGTATCTGGAGCGTGGCCGCAGCGGCCCGAAGCCTGAGCCGCACCCCTTTAACACCTCCGATCTTTACAAGGTGATGGAAGGGGGCGCAATGATGCTCCAGGCTGAGCCTAACCCGGAGATTGAGGCGTTAATGGACAGCATGATCGACATCATTGCGCGGGCGCAGCAGGCGGACGGTTATCTCTATGTCTCCCACATCTGCGGCAATCCGACCCCGGGCAACATGGGAACGCGTCCATACAGCCATATTATTCACAGCCATGAACTCTACAATATTGGCCACTTGTATGAGGCCGCGGTGGCTTATGCCCGCGCCACTGGTAAAACAAAGTTTCTGGATGTGGCGGAGAAGAGCGCACGGCATGTGAACCAGGTGATCTTTGTCGGTGATCCGAATTATAATGATGGCAAACCAGTGATGCAGGCCCCTGGCCATCAGGAGATTGAGCTGGGATTGATCAAGCTTTACAACTATACCGGCAAGGAGCTTTACCGGGAGATGGCGCAGCGCTTTTTGGAGATTCGCGGTGTCACCTTTGTTCCTAAGGGCGGTGAGTATGCTCAACAGCACCAGCCCGTGGCTGAGCAGCGTCAGGCAGTTGGACATGCGGTGCGCGCCACCTACCTCTATGCCGCGATGGCCGAGATCGACAGCCTGCAGGGGACGGATAAGTACTCTGCCGCGCTGGACGCGATCTGGCATGATATTGTTGACACCAAGATGCACTTCACCGGGGGGCTGGGTGCGGTTCCCAACATCGAAGGGTTCGGCCCCTCATACCTGCTGCCAAACAAGGCAACCTACCTGGAGACCTGCGCGGCGGTTGGCAATGTGTTCTTCAACATGCGCATGTTCCTTAAGTATCGCGACGCACGTTATATTGATGTGGCCGAGGTCGCGCTGTTAAACAATTGCCTCTCAGGTGTGGGGCTGGATGGAACCAGTTTTTTCTACCCCAATCCGCTGGAGTGCGACCAAGGTCACACTCCCCGTTCCGGCTGGTTTGGCTGCGCCTGCTGCCCCTCCAATATCGCGCGGCTGATACCGCAGATTCCCGGCTATATGTATGCGGTTGACAAGGATGCGCTCTATCTGGTGCTTTACGGCTCCAGTGCCGCGGAGTTGAGTGTGAATGGAACTCCGGTTAAAGTGGAGCAGGTCAGCGGCTATCCATACCAAGGCGATGTCAAACTCACATTGAATCCTGAGCAGCGCGGCAGGTTTAAACTCTGTCTGCGCATCCCCACCTGGTGCGGTACGAGATTTGTTCCTGGTGAGCTTTACTCCTATGTTGATCAGGGCGGCGGCTTTAAACTCTCGATCAATGGCCAGGCCGTTAAAGCTGAGGCAGCGCACGGTTTTGTTGTGATTGACCGTGAGTGGCGCACTGGTGACACAGTGCAGCTTGAGCTGCCAATGCCGGTCAGGGCCAGCCGCTGCGTAGAACAGGTTGAGGCGAATCGTGATCGCGTGGCCTTCACTCGCGGCCCGCTGGTGCTCTGCGCCGAGGGCGTGGACAATGACGGCGCGGTGCAGCGGTTCTTTGTTGACCCCTTGCTGGCAGTGCAAGGGGCGCAAGCGGCGATGATTAGCGAGGGTGTGCTGGCCGGCTTGCCAGGCATAACCATTCCCGCCAAAGAGTTGACAGCTGACAGCTCTAAGAGCGCGGAGTTGAAGATGATCCCTTACTTTGCCTGGAGCAACCGTGACCGCAGCTCAATGATCACCTGGATCGGAACCAAGCGCGAGATCGCGGTGCCGGATCTCTACCGACCAGAAAACCTGAAATTCAAAGCAGTAACAGCATCGCACACATGGGAGGCGGACACCACCTTGGCGGTCTCCCTCAGGCAGACACCGAAATCATCTTTTGACACCTCAGTTCCCCGCTGGACTGCATGGCCGCAGGTCGGCCAGCCACAGTGGCTGGAGATTGACCTTGGAGCAACCTCTGCCATCCGCAATGTTGGCGTTTACTGGTATGACGACAAAGGCGGGGTGCAGGTTCCGGCAGAGTGGTGGCTGGAGACCAAAAAAGGCGATCTCTGGGAGAGGGTGGAGCTCTATTTGACTGACCGTTACAGTGTGCTGCCTGATTGCTACAACACGGTGCAGCCCAAAGAGGCACTTGTCACGCGGCGGATTAGGATTGTCATGCAGCCGCAGCACGCCAGAACCTCAGTTGGTATCCTTTCGGTTGACATTGATGCGCAGCGCTAGCAATCCGCTGTCAGATGAAATCTCATCTGACAATGAGCATGCGCACACCGAAAGGTTCCAGTTCCACGATCAAATCCTGCGGCAGGGAATCAAAGCTCCTTTCAACTGATTTATCGCTCCTGTGCAGCTTTGCCGAGTGCCCCTGCTCCGCAAACTCAACCGTCGCCTTTTGCAAGAGCGGGGTGGCATTAACAATCACCGTGCGCACCAAGGCTGGTTACGAGCCCACCGTTTATAAAGGTCGGCAGCGGCGCGCCAGTTACCGGTGAAGGTTCCCATCACTGTGTTGTAGGGTACACCGCCATCTCCAGGCAGCTCCGGTCTGAGATGGGTGATCTTGAATTCAACAAAACGGTTCGAGACCATATTCACCTCGAAGTTCTTGCAATATCCGCCAGGATCCTGTGTGGCGAGCATCAGGCCAGCCGTGGAATCATAGTGAGCCATCATCTGAACAGCCGCACAACCCGGATAAGCGCCATGCAGGTGGCGGTTAAGCTGTCCCGGTGAATCTACAACAATCCCATCGCTATGACTCTGCGGAAAGAGGAGACGATCATCGGACGCATCTTCACCCAGAACATGAGCAGAGGCAAAGCAGGGATAACGAATAGCCGCCACAGCCTGATCAGAGGGGTTCTTAACATCGAGTGCGAAATGGATAAGCTCATCTTTGCCCGCACTTATTTTGGCTCCATAATAAAAGTGATATTCGGTTGAACTCTATGGTATACTTAAGCCTCTTAATAACCAGTGGCACTGCATCTGCGTCGGCTGTTTTAAGGAGAAAAGATGAAAAAACTGACAACCCTGATAACCCTGGGCACTCTTGCCGCAACGCTTGCCTTTGCGGCCAGACCAAATCTGGTCTATATCATGGCGGATGACTGTACCCACCGTGAGTTTGGATGCTATGGCGGGCAGGCCTTCACCCCTAACATCGACCGGCTGGCACGGGAGGGTATGCTGTTCAAACGTTGCTTTCAGGCTGCGCCGATGTGCTCCCCCACCCGCCACAACATCTATACCGGCCTTTATCCAGTCAAGACCGGGGCCTACCCGAATCACACATTCGCCAAGCATGGCACCAAAAGCATTGTCCACTATCTCCAGCCGCTTGGCTACCGCGTCGCATTGAGCGGTAAAACACATATCGCTCCCAAAGAGGTGTTCCCTTTCGAATACTCCGGCAAAGACAACAACCCGGAGATGGAGGTCATTGACAGGCTGATGGCTGAGTCAAAGAGTGCAGGCACTCCCTTCTGTCTCTTTGCCACCTCCAATGAACCCCACACACCCTACAACAAAGGTGATCCATCACGTTACCCGCCTGAAAAGGTTACTCTTCCACCCTACTATGTGGACACACCACTACTCAGAGTTCAGTTTTCAAAATATCTGGCAGAGGTCACCTACTATGATGGTCAGGTCGGCGATATCCTCAGGCTGCTGGAAAAACACGGGATTAAGGACAACACATTTGTGATGGTCACCAGCGAACAGGGCAACAGTTTTCCGTTCGCCAAGTGGAGCTGTTATGACAGCGGTCTGCAGAGTGCCATGATCTGCCGCTGGCCAGGGGTCATTAAGCCTGGCAGCGTTGCCAATGCCATGGTCGAGTATGTGGATGTGTGCCCAACCTTCATCAACGCAGCCGGTGCAGAAGTCCCTGAAATATTGGATGGCAAAAGCTTCATGGATGTTTTGAAAGGCAAGACCGATGAACACAAAAAATATGTTTACGGAATCATGACCACCCGCGGCATTATTAACGGATCAGATCATTATGGAATCCGTTCGGTGCGCTCCGGCACTCACAAATTGATTGTCAATTTAACGCCTGAGGTTGAATTCAAGAATGCCTGCACGCAGAGCGCTGAATTCAAGTCCTGGGAGGACAAAGCAGCTGCCGGTGATGCCAATGCGGCTGAGCTGGTGCAGCGCTACAGGTTCCGTCCAGCCATTGAGCTTTACGACATCGTCAAAGACCCGCTGGAAATGCGCAACATCGCCGATAATCCGGAGCATGCACCGGTCATTAAAGAGCTGCAAGCTCAATTGGATGCATGGATGCTGGCTCAGGGCGATAAAGGGGCGCAGACCGAGATGGAGGCGCTGGAGCATCAGACGCGCAGCCGGAAAAAAAGGTGATGTACTTTGGTAAGGGCTAACTCCGCGCTCGGCGCGAAGTGTCAAAGTGCGCGAGTGCGTTATTGCGCGAGTTAAAGAGATGGTGCCGTTAGCGCGGGAGCAACGTAGCTCCGATTTACAATCAAACTGTCCGGTTGGAAACCGGAGCTACTGGAGCCGCTGCGCCGTTGATTGCACTGCGGAACGCAAGGGTTGCCGTTCGGTGTAGTAGCCGCTCTACGAGCGGCATTTTGCAACAGGCATATGAAAGTCGCGCCCTGGGATGTAGAGTTGCTTCTCAGAAGCAATTAGCGGATGCCGGGCGATTGTTCGTCAAAGGCGCGCCATTGGATTTCATTATCTTTGTTTGGCTCATCCGTCGTCGTCCCGCAACCCGGCTTCGCCCGCAAGCGGGGCTACGCCGTGGCATTGCGGAACTATGCCGGACAAGGGCCGCCAACTCTACACGTTTCCACTGTGATGAAGCTTGCAGGTCGCGCGGTAGGCGCGAAGCAAGGAAGTCGCGGGCGACTACGGGCGGCATTCGAGCCATCAGGTGCGCGGTTTAGTCAGCCGCATAGCGACTGACCTCCTTCCGCGCTTACTCCATTTGACAACAGCGCAATGATTCTCTTTATTTTTAAACTGCCTTATTAAATCATAGGCTGCTGAAACGGCTTATAAATGGTGCCAAAGGGGGGACTCGAACCCCCACGCGGTTTACCCGCTCCGGATTTTAAGTCCGGTGTGTCTGCCATTCCACCACTCTGGCTAAAAGAATCGTTCTATATTACAGCTATGTTGCGCGAGTATCAAGCGCAAAGACAGTGCAAAGACGATATGGATGTTAGAAAGGATGCCGTGTTTGTACCATAAATCTACCAGGCTGCAACAGATTTTTTCTACCCCTCTATTTTTCTACCCTATAAACAACCAAGCTCACCCTCGTTGCTCCTCAGTGTCTCAGTGGCAACCAAAAGACACTGTGTGTGTGCGGGAGGTCGCCGCTATCATTCAGAAGTTTGAGCGTGTTTTTGAGGCTTTAAGCTACTAAATCCGCGCCGGGCGCGGAGTGGAAAAGTGCGCGAGTGCGCGAGTTAAAGAGATGGAGCCGTTTGTGCGGGAGCAACGTAGCTCCGATTTTCAATCGTCATGTCCGGTTGGAAACCACGGCGCGGGTCAAGAAAGTCGTTCGCTGTGCGGGCGACTGTGGATCGCCCGCGCATGACTGGCACGCAGTATAGTCAGCCGCATAGCGACTGACCTCCTTGCTCCGCAAGTGCGCATCACCGGACATATGGGTCAAAACGGTTGCACTTTATTTTGGAAACCACAAAGAACCTAGCGCAGCATAGCCGCAACCAATTTTTTCCCCGCGACTCTCCGCGAATATTGCGCTTTAAATCGTAATCCCAATCAAACAACGGCTGCCTGTGGCTGTCGAAAGAGATAAGGATTGAGATTAGGATTGAGATTAAGATTACCTCACGACAACATGTTTTGCCCTTCGCTAAGTGCCTAAAGCGGCCAGGGCCTGCGCTAGGTTGACATACGACATCCGGCCACCGAGCAGCTCTTTCCAGCCAGCAGATTCGACAATGTCTCGTACCGTTGCCTTCATACCTGAAAAAACGAACTGCACCCCAGTCAAAGCGCAATCACGCATCAACTCAGTCAGCATGGCAACTGCCACGCCGTCTATGTCGTTGACACCTGACATCTCCAGCACAACCCAGCGGAGCGCGGGCTGCTGAACCAGCCGCGCCCGAATCCACTCTTCAACAAAATTGGCATTGGCAAAATACAGGCTGGCCTCAACCCTTAAAATAAGCACCGCCGGATCGGTGCTTGCATTTGGATAACGGCGCAGATCGCGAAATTCATGTTCGTTGACTTGACCCAGGATTGCCAGACGCGGTCTGGCACTGCGCAGGATAAACAGTCCCAGCGAAAATATGATTCCAGCCAACAGCCCCTTGTCCATTCCCAGGCTTAGGGTGACCAGAAAGGTCACGACATAGACCCACCCGTCAGCGCTCTTGACCTTGAAGAGCTGGCGTGCTTCCCTGAAGTCAATCAGCCCGATAACAGCGACCATGATGATGGCCGCGAGTACAGCATTGGGCAGATGCGTGAAGAGTGGAGTCAGAAACAACAGTGTCAGCAGCACCAGCGCGGCCGTGAACAGCGAAGCCAGCTGTGTTCGCGCACCAGCCTGATAATTCACCGCTGTGCGCGAAAAACCGCCGGTTACCGGATAGCCGGAAAACAACCCCGCCACCAAGCTGGCCAAGCCCAGACCAAGCATCTCGCGGTTGGCATCAATACGGTACTTTTCCCTGGTCGCAATCCATTTCGCCACAGCAATTGATTCCATAACACCAATAAAGACAATCACCAGGGCTGAGGGTAACATTGAGCGCACGCTGGCAACAGAGAAAGAGGGCAGCCGCGGGAGCGGCAATCCGCCCGGAACAGCGCCGACAGCTCGCACCCCTTGCGCCTCCAACTCAAAGTACCTGACCACTAAAACCGAGATGACGATCACCGGCAGCGTGGCAGGGAAACGCCAGCGTTGCTGCCGCGCCAGAAGTAGAACCGCCGTCGCGCTCAGGCCGATAGCCAGAGTCAAAGCGTGCGCTTCACCAAGATGCCGCACTGCTTCCAACAACAGGGCCAGGGCTGAGTGCCCGCCCGACATTTTGATGCCCAGCAGGTGCTGCAATTGACTAAGCCCGATCATGATGGCCCCGGCCGCTGTAAAGCCGCTGACAACAGCATGTGAAACAAAATTGATCAGAAAACCTGCCCGGCATAAACCCAGGCCAATCTGAATGACACCAATCAGCACAGCTAGAAGAGCAACAAAACCGGCAATCGCGGCAGCATCAGCGCCGGCGCTGACCAGCCCGGAACAGGCATCAGCCACCAGCAGGGAGACAATGGCTACCGGCCCGACCGCCAGCTGCCGCGAAGTCCCGACAAGTGCGTAGGCCACCAGAGGCAGCGTCGCGGCATAAAGGCCATACACCGGCGGCAGGCCAGCCAGCATGGCGTACGCCATGGCCTGTGGAACCAGCATGACAGCTACAACCAGACCGGCCAGAAAATCGCCCTGCAGATCCTGGCGCTTGTAATTCCACAACCATGATCCAGCTGAAAAGATATGCTCTTTCATCGGCACTCCTGTTTAGGCGCTTAGGCGACTAAAAATTATTAATGATTTCTCTCTCATTGAACAATTGTGTGATATGCCCCGCTGGTTTAGTCAACAACGCTATGCGTTGCATAGAAAAGATGGAAGTTCTTTCTTTTGCGCCTTTTTGCGCCTTTTTGCGGCTATTCCTTTTTTCCTTTGCTTCGCTATGTTTAGCCGCAAAAAAACGCAAAAGTCGCAAAATCTTTCGCAAACATGATAGGATTTAAGAAAAGAGGTACTAAGGACGCGCCTTTGACAAACAAACGCCAGGTATTCGCAAATTGCTTCATAGAAGCAACACTATACCCCAGGGCGCGCCTTTCAAGAGCCTGCTGCAGTCTGCCGCTCGCAGAGCGGCTGCTACACCCCATGGCGCACTTTTCAAGAACCTACCGCAAACATGCTTCCCATCAATCCTACAAGTCCCATCTCCCATTCGTCCCATTCGTCCCATTCGTCCGTGCGTTTTAAACGCTCACGCCTTAGCTGCCTGCGATGCCTGCCAGGCGGCCATGCCGCCAATCAGGCTGAACACCTTTGAATAGCCCATTGATTTCAGGAGACTGCCTGCAATGTTGGCGCGGTATCCAGAACCACAGATGATTGTGATGTGCTGATCTTTGTCCAGCGTGAAATCGCCCTCCATAATGTTATTGATCGGAATATGGATAGCCTCTTCGAGATGACCTGACTCCCACTCCACATCGGAGCGCACATCAAGTATGATGTGATTGGAATATTTGCCGAGAACATGCTTCAGACTCTCAGGTGTCAACTGCGGCAGATGATCAAGCGGTTTGGCCTGCGCGGCCCAGCTGCTGATGCCGTCCCCCAGATAACCAATCAGACGGTCATAACCGGCCCGGCGATATATGTAAGCAGCCTCGTGAGCCCGGGCTTTGGTGTCGGCAACAATGATGATCTCCGTGTCAGCCGCGATGGTCATGCCCAGCCAGTTGACCGACAAGGGGGTCAGGCCGATATTGACGGAACCGCGAATATACGCGGCCCCGAACGCGCTTGGAACCCGCGTGTCAACAATTGTTGCGCCATTGCTAAGCGCCCGTTCCACCTGCTGGGTTGTCATTAAACCAAATGGCGCGGCCTCCGCCAGCGGCAGCGGGCCGCGCTGGTTTTTGTCTACCATCACGGCAAAATTATCCGGTCTGACCTGGAAGCCAGTGGTCATGATCTCGTGGAACTTCTCGAACGGCATCTTGTTCAAAAGCGGATTGTTGCGCCGTTCAAAACCCAGGGTGCTGACTGGTTTGGCACTCATGCCGCGTCCGCACAGCGAGCCCTCCCCATGCGCTGGATAGACTTCAGTCCAGTCCGGGAAACGGGCCAGTTTGTTGTACAGGCTGTCGTACAAGTTTCTGACTTGTTCTTCCAGCAGATCGGAGCCAGCCAGATCCGGGCGGCCAATATCGCCGACAAACAGCAGATCACCGGTCAACAGCGCGAAAACATCTTCCGAGCGGGCGTGATCCGTGACTGCAAAGCTGACGGAGTTTGGGGTGTGACCAAAGGTCTCAATAACTTCCAGCTCCGCTGCGCCAAAGTGAAAACGCTCGCCTTCATGCAGCTCCTGATGCGGAAATGCAGCCTTGACACCAGGATGAACGTAGATCGTTGCGCCAGTGCGCTCCGCCAGCTCAATGGTGCCGGTGATGTGATCAGCATGCAAGTGGGTGTCAAAAATATGAGTGATGCGCACGCCGTTGTCCTGGGCAGCCTGCAGATAACGGTCGACGTGGCGTTCTGGGTCAACCACACAGGCAACCCCTGCCCCCGGGCACCCCACAAGATAAGAAAGACAGCCTAATCCATCAACCTTGAATTGCTGAAACAACATAATTTTTCTCCAATGCAAGGCGTCATTGACCATTTGGACAATGACGCCGGTTTAATTATTCTTAAATGCTCTTAAAAGTAATCTTTCGCGTAGATTAGCGGGCAAAGCCCGCGCCTGATCAATCCAGAGATTTGTGGCAGAACCACCAGTCAAAGCACTCATATTCCTGCGCGCGTTTTGCCGCTGTGGCCATGTCGGTGGCAGGCGAAATAATGCCGTGATCCTTGATCAGCTCATTGTCAGGCCAGCCAGCCGGCATCGCCACTTTCTTGGCATCAGAGATCTGCAGGACTTTTACCGCCCGGACAACCTCGTCAATATTGCGCCCGATCTCCTGCGGATAGTACATGATCAGACGGATAGCACCAGCAGGGTCGACAATATAGACAGCGCGGACAGTGTTGCTTCCTTTTCCTGGATGCAATAAGCCGAGTTTCATGGCAATGCTGTCATTGGCGGCAACCACCGGGAATTCGATCTCAACATCCAACTCGGATTTGATCCACTCGATCCACTTGATGTGTGAGAAGACCTGGTCCACCGACATACCGACCAGCGTGCAATCCAATTCCTTGAATTGATCATAACGCTTTTGAAATGCTACGAACTCCGTGGTGCAAACCGGAGTGAAGTCAGCTGGATGGCTGAAGAGCACAAACCAGCCACCCGCCAAATCGCCGGGTAGAGTCATTGGACCATGCGTGGTTTGGACTTTCATCGCCGGGAATGCGTCACCCAGTAAAGGCATACTGCTTTTTTGTTCTTCCATTATTTTTTCTCCTTTTCTGTTTAATAAACGCTACTTATAAAATATGAAACGTGATAATGATAATACTGAAAAGGATAACGCTAGGCAACCACTATTTATACGCCGGGCACATCTGCACATCTGCGAATCGGTGCATATTACCGAATAATCTTGAAAATCATTGTTGTCCACCGCATAGCGGAGGACATACTTATGTTGCAAATAAAGTAAATCCGCCGTTACACGGTGGATTATTGCACCGATTTGCAGATGCGCCCGCACATCTGTTGGTTCAGAGTTCACCGCCGCGAGGAGTTCGAAGTAATTGACAGCACCGCTTGTTTTTGCCAAACTACACAGGCATATGAAAAAGCAGAAGGCAGTGATATTTTTAGGCGACGGCATGGCTGATGAGCCGATTGCTGAACTCAACCATTGCACCCCGTTGCAGGCCGCGCACACCCCTTTTATGGATAAAATTGCCGCCTGTGGGCGTAGCGGAACCTTCTTAACCCTTCCGGAGGGTTTCCCTACCTCCAGCGACGTGGCTAATATGTCGGTGCTGGGCGGCGATCTGGCAACAGAGCTCTGCGGACGCGGTCCGCTTGAAGCCGCCAGTCAAGGCATCGTGCTGGCATCCAACCAGATCGCTTTTCGCATGAACCTTGTCTCCGTGGATGAGCAGGGCATCCTGCGGGATTTTTCCGGCGGCCATATCGCGCAGTGCGATGCGGAGGCGACGGTCACCTTGCTGAATAAAAATCTGGGCTCTGAAAAAGTTCGTTTTGCCGCTGGCGTCAGCTATCGCAATCTACTGATCCTCACTGGCGATGAGTTCACATCTGAGGTGATCTGCCAGAAACCGGATGACAATCACGGCAACCCGGTTGCCGAGCACCTGCCGCAGGCAAATGCAGAGAACTCCGAGCACACCGCGTCAATTCTTCGAGAGCTGATCCTCCAAGCTGCACAGCTTCTCAGAGGACGCAAAGCCAACGCGATCTGGCCCTGGAGCGGCGGTAAAACCGGTGCTATTCACAGCGTCAGCCAACGCTACAATGTCAAAGCCGCGGTCATCTCCGCAGTTGATGTGATCAAAGGGCTGGGCCACTGCATGGGTATGGATGTCATCCACGTGCCGGGAGCCACCGGATATATTGACACCAACTACGAGGGTAAAGCCGAAGCCGCCCTCCAGGCGCTGGCGAATGGCTATGACTTCATCTACCTGCATGTCGAGGCACCGGATGAGGTCTCACATGCCCAAGACCTCAAGCTCAAACTCCAGGCAATCGAAGATTTTGATCGCCGCATTGTCGGAGCGGTAATGCAACGGGCTGGTGAGCAAGTCGCTTTCTGCGTGCTGCCCGACCACCCTGTGCCGATCGCCACTGGAAAACACACCCGCACCCCGGTGCCGGTCTCAATCTGGCAGCCGGGGGTGGAGCCTGACGCAGTTCAGAGCTTTGATGAGCACTCTGTTTTGGCAGGCTCGCTTGGTTTGATGAAAGGCTCCGAGTTGATGGATTTGTTGTTGGGAGAGGAGTGATTAGAAATGAAAATACTTATAATACAGGTGGCCGGACTCGGCCTGAACTTTGCCAGTGATAACGGCTTGACAGAGATCGAGGGTTTTGAAGTAAAACCGCTTCAACCTCTCTTTCCCGGGCTCACCTGCACCGCGCAGGCCACCCTGCGCACCGCGAGTGCGCCTGCTCAGCATGGGATGATTGCCAACGGCTTTATGGAGCGCACCTTGCGTCGACCACTCTTCTGGGAGCAATCTTCGGCACTTGTCAAAGGCGAACGTCTCTGGGAGAGCCTGCGCGGGCAGGGCGGTACAGTTGCTATGACCTTCTTTCAGCAAAGCCTGGGGGAGAGCGTTGATCAGATCATTTCGCCTGCTCCGATCCATAAACACAATGGCGGCATGATCATGGATTGCAGCAGCACACCGGAGTCGCTCTACGCAGGCGTGCAGCAATGGACCGGCTCGCCCTTTAAGCTGCACCGCTACTGGGGGCCGCTGGCCTCCACTGCCAGTTCACGCTGGATTGCCAAAGCGGTTGCCGGCATGTTGAGCTCCGCCGATGCGCCGGAGCTTTTGATTACCTATCTGCCCTGCCTGGATTACGCCCTGCAACGTTACGGTACGCGCCACTCAAAGAGTAAAAGAGCCGCTCAAGAGTTGCGACGCGAGTTAACCCTCCTGTTTAAAACCGCACAGGAGAATGGCTACCACGCTGTCGCCTACGGCGATTACGCTATCAGCGATGTTACCGGGGGGGCCGTCTTTCCCAATCAGGCGCTCCGAAACGCGGGGCTCTTTAAAACACGCCGCGTCCGAAAAATGCTTTACCCCGATCTGCACCAGAGCCGCGCCTTTGCAGTCGTTGATCATCAGGTGGCCATGGTCACCTGCTTTGACCAAAGTGCAATCCAGCGGACAGCTGAGGTGCTGCAGGCGCTCGAAGGCGTTGGCGGCGTGACCGACGCTGCCGGGCAGCGCGAACTCCAGGTTGATCACCCCCGTAGCGGAGATCTCTTAATGACCGCCAAACCCGGCTACTGGTTTGCCTACCCCTGGTGGCACAATCCATCCGAAGCCCCTGAATACGCCGGCCATGTTGATATTCATAACAAACCAGGGTATGACCCATGCGAACTCTTTTTCGGCTCAAATCCCTTTCGCACCTCCCAGGACACCTCGCGTATTAAAGGCACCCATGGATTAGCCGGCCCTGATTGTGAAACCGCTCTTTTCTCCTCCCTTCCATTAAAAGCAAACTCCCTGCTGACACTTGCAAAGGAGTTAAAAACATTACTATCCCCGTAGCCTGGCGGTGGAGTCCGGAGGTCGGTTAACGATAACGGCGACGATGTTAGTGGATGATTGCGAAGTATATCCTCCGCTATGCGGTGGATGATTGCGAAGTATATCCTCCGCTATGCGGTGGATGATTGTGAAGTATATCCTCCGCTATGCGGTGGATGATTGTGAAGCACGCCGCAATAAGAGCCGATAAACAACTTTTTGGAAAGAACAATTAGTTGTTTTTTCTAGTCGCCTAAGCGACTAAGAAAGCAAATGAAAGCGAGAGATTATGCCCGTTATACTGCCAGCCGAACGCAAAAGCACTAAAGCGCGTTTGTTCCTGGCCTTGATCTATGCGGTGCTGACCATTGGAGGTTTAACCATGGTGTGGCCTTTTCTGGTAATGCTCTCCGCCTCGTTCACCTCAGCTTACGACTATCATCGCTACTCACCGGTGGTGCGCGCGTTTTGGGATCGTCCCGACCGTTTCATGCGTCATATCTCGAGCTGCTTCGAGCGCTTTCCGCTGGAGTTCTATCCCGATGCCCCCGAGCAGTGGGGCAGCTGGATTGTCGTCTCCCGCGATGAGGCCGGATGCCGCGCCTTCGCTGCCGGGCAATTGGCCGCAGTTGATGACCCCGCCACCTTCCAACGCTGGCAGCGGGCGGCCGCCGACTATGCTAACTTTAATCTCGATTACGACCCGCTTAACAGCAGCTGCAACTATGACCCCCGCCATATTGCCGCGTTTGTACGTGCGCATTTTGAGAGGCGTGTTCGAGCGCAAGATCCTCAGGGTTATGCTGCCATGCGCAGCTCCGCCCGACAGGATGCCGCGTTGCAGATGATGAATCAGGAGTGGCTGATCCGCTACCGCAGTTTTTTCGGCATACGTATGGTGGCGGAGGAGCGCGCCCCTTTGCACCATGCAAGTTGGGATTATCCTCCCGACAACCCCAAGTTCGCGCTTTACCAGGAGTTCAAACGCGCCTACCGCGAGCTTGAATTTGAAACCGGGTGTCAGGGCTGGCGCAGCTACGCGGCTGCCAAGGGGGGGGCCACCGAGGAAAATTGGCGAGCTTTCAAACACTATGCAGCATCTGTCTCGCCCATGAGCGCCTCTATCCCGTATGCCTCGCGCAACCTTTGGCTGAAATTTTTAGCGCTGCCGGACACGCAGGTGAAACTGGGGTTGGCGGAGGAGAATCAATTCTCCCCGGCTGATTACAGCGCTGTTGCAGGCCACCTCTGCCGCTCCTTTCAGCACCTGCCGTTTCCATTACCGGAGGATTCTTCACCGATGCTGCGGCAAGTCTGGGCCGATTTTATCCATAACTCTTATCCGCGCCGCTTGCTGCGCATCAAAGTCACCCCCGCGCTGGAAGCTGAGTTTCAGGGCTATGTCGCAAATCTCTGCAAAAGTACGGCCGCCTATACCAAGCTGACAGGTGTGGCGATCAGCTCGTTTGCCGAGATCACGCTCCACTCGTATGAAAACAGCTCGCTCTGGCGTAATTTCGCGGCGCGGGTGCCGTTGGGATCACTGACGGTTTTAAGTGCGGAGAGCGAGTGGCAGCGCTTTTTGTTAGAAAAATACGGGAGTGTGGCAGGTGTTAATGCGAGCTACGGGTGGGAGTTGCAGCGGATTGAAGAGGCTCGCTTTCCTGTGCGTGAGGCGCTTGCTGTAACCTTCAAAAAACGCGGGTGGCAGAAGTTTTTCGCTGGCGTGCTTTCGAACTATCGGCTGGTGGGAGAGTATCTCTTCTTGCGGGGCCGGGCCTTTGGCAATACCCTGTTGCTGCTCGCGCTGTCCATCCTGGCCACCTTGACTGTCAACCCCCTGGCAGCGTACGCACTTTCAAGATTTGGTTTGAGGTCAACAGAAAAAATTCTGCTTTTTCTGCTCTCAACCATGGCCTTTCCCGCGGCTGTGACCGCTATTCCCGGATTTCTGTTGATTCGTGATCTGGGGCTGCTCAATACCTTTGCGGCCCTGGTGCTGCCAACTGTGGCCAATGGAATGTCGATCTTCATTTTAAAAGGATTTTTCGACGGGCTGCCCCGCGAACTCTATGAAGCGGCCACCGTGGACGGGGCGAAAGAGTGGCAGATTTTCTTGCGTATTACGCTGCCTATGACAACCCCTATTCTGGCCGTGAACGCATTGCATGCCTTTGTTGTGACCTACAACAGTTGGGAGTGGGCGCTGCTGGTCTGCCAGAAACAGAGTTATTGGACGCTGGCGGTCTGGATGTATCAGATGAGTCAGCAATTCAGCGGACAACCGTGGGCGGTCATGGCTGGCTTTGTGTTGATCTCTCTCCCTACCGCTCTGGTTTTTATTGCCTGCCAGCGGGTGATTCTACGTGGCATTGTGTTGCCCAGCATGAAGTAGCGCAAGTATCTTGCTTGCAGGAGGAGGTCAGTCGCTATGCGGCTGACCAGATCAATATTTTCCTGTACCTCTTTTTTTAACCTAAAAAACAACGCAGCAATCTTTGTGAACTATGTGCTCCTTGTGGTTTCAAAAATTAAAGTGCAACCAATTTGACCCCGTATGTCGGGTGCTCTGAATTCAGAGCACCCGAAAAATTTGTCGCTGGCTTTTTTGACCTCGCTCTGCGCACTTGGTGACTCTGTGAGAGATAAAAAATACGATTTTTACAATTTTCTGCAAGCAAGATGCTTGCACTACTCCATTATCACTTTTACGGTCACGTCTCAATAACCCGCACTGGAGCAGCCTGCAATTCTAATTATGACCGCGCACCTGTTCAGAAAACACGCTAAAGCGTGAACTACATACGGTTTCCGGGGTAAGTAGTTCACGCTTTAGCGTGCTCTTTGCTGCGCGTCAAATTGCAATTGAAGGCGGGGGGTAAAACCGCTATACTTCAAACCTTGTTTATGGATGGTTAATGATTGAAAAAACTGAGAGGACATTTTTGTGAAAAGTACATTGGCTGATGGGGTTACCTGGGTGGGATTTGTTGACTGGAATGTGCGGGATTTTCACGGATATGTGACCGCGCGCGGATCGACCTACAATGCGTATCTGATCGAAGATGAAAAAAATGCTGTGATTGACACTGTCAAAGCTCAGTATGCCGATGATTTTTTGGCGCGTATTGCCGCTCAGATTCCGCTGGATAAGGTTGACTATATTATCTGTAATCACGCTGAGCCGGATCACTCGGGCGGATTTCCCGCTGCTCTTAAAGCATGTCCCAACGCGACCGTGGTCTGCAATGCAAAGTGCCAGGCCGCCTTGGCGCGCCATTTTGATGTCAGCGACTGGAAGTTCCTGGTGGTCAAAGAGGGTGACACGCTCTCGCTTGGCAGCAAAACCCTGCAATTCTTTGATACTCCCATGGTGCACTGGCCTGAGTCAATGGTAACCTATTATATGGAGGAAGAGATCCTCTTCTCCATGGATGCCTTTGGCCAGCACTATGCAACATCCTACCGCTTTGATGATGAGGCGGATATGCCCGAGATCATGCAGGAGGCCAAGATGTATTACGCCAACATTGTGTTGCCGTTTGAGCGTCCGGTTGGCAGGGCGCTTGAAAAGCTGGGCGGCTTGAAGATCAGGATGATTGCGCCCAGTCATGGCGTGATCTGGCGTTCGCACATTGCGGAGATCATGGCAGCCTATCAGGGATGGCGTGTGAGCAAGCCGGTAAAAAAGGTTGTGATCGCTTTCACCAGCATGTGGAATTCCACCCGCAACATGGCCAAAGCGATCGCCGAAGGTGCTGAAGAGTATGATGTCAATGTTCACCTGCTGGATATGGCGGACAATAACAACACCACCTTTGTGACAGATATCATGGATGCCGCGGCAGTGGCTTTTGGTTCACCGACCTTGAATATGGGGATTATGCCGCGCATGGCCAGCGCCTTGACCTACCTGCGCGGCCTCAAACCCAAGGGCAAAACCGGCGTTGCCTTTGGCTCTTATGGCTGGGCGGCCAAGGGCAGTGAGGAAGTTGCCGGTTATATGCAGGCCATGGGCATGGAGTTTGTCTGCGATCCGATTGCATGTCAGTTTAGCGCCGATGCTGCCACCCTGGCTGAGTGCCGCGAGGCTGGCCGCGCTCTGGCGCGGGTTGCGCTGCAGGCGGAGTGAGTGTGGTCTCGTCGCTTAGGCAACTAGAAAAAACAAGTAATTGTTCTTTGCAAAAAGTTGCCTATCGGGCTTTATTGCGACTTGCAGATTTCATTAAAGTTGAAATGTGCAGGTTGGCGGAACTTGTCCGGCGTAGTTCCGCTTGCGGGACGAAGACGGATGAGCCAAACAAAGATAATAAAATCCCATGGCGCGCCTTTGGCGAACAATCGCCCGGTGTCCGCTAATTGCTTCATCCTCCTTCGCCAAGGCTACGGCGGACATGCTGGAAGCAACCCTACACCCCGGGGTGCGCCTTTCACGAACCTGCTGCAGTATGCCGCTCGCAGAGCGGCTACTACACCCCGGGGCGCGCCTTTCATATGCCTGCAGCAGTATGCCGCTCGTAGAGCGGCATCGGTTGACGATGCTGTGCGACGATGTTGGCGGACGATTGAAAACCCCGCCCTTGAAAATCGTCAACCAGCATCGTCGCCGCTATCGTCACCGGAGACGTGTCCGACCTCAGTAGCTCCGTTTTTAAAACCGCCATATCCGATTGGAAATCGGAGCTACGTTTTTGCGTACCCTGCTGATCATTCGCGCTCGCCCGCATAGCGGACGACCTCCCCCTCCGCATCTGGCCAAATGGAGCAAGCGCGGAAGGAGGTCACTCGCTATGCGGCTGACCTCTCAAAAACCAAACATAGAGCAAAGAGCACGCTTCCGGCTTCAGGCTTCGCAATAGCTACGCCCGGACAAGTCGAGCTTTGCTTTTACACGGTGACAGGGAAGCGTGAACAACAAACAACTGCCATGTAAGGTGTGTTGTTCAGCCTTTCCGTGTCCGGCGTAGCTGCGAAGTGCGACTTGTCCGGGCGTAGCTATTGCGAAGCCTGAAGACGGAAGGCTGCTCTGTGGCTGGTTATTGAGACGTGATCCTAAAAGTGATAATGGAGTAGCGCAAGACGAACCTTTACTGAACTTTAATTCCCGATCTTGCTGTAATTGCCTGCACTGTGTTAATATTGTACCTTTTAAAGGAACGGGTTAAAGAGGCTGAAGTGTGGCAGCATATAAATCGGAAGTCGCCAAGTCGTGGAGTCGCCAAGTCGATCTCTCTCGCTTTTCGATACCGATAGCGACCCCGACCCCGAACAATTATGGAGATGTATATGAAACGTTTAACAATTTTTTTATTGATGGCATTGGCCGGCTTTTCAGTTTTGGCCCAGTTTGGCCGATCTCCCTTTGGTGTGCGCCTGGTGGCGGGCGAGAAAACTGTTGATGGAGTTGAGCTCTCGGTGCAGCTGGATATTCCGGCTGAGCATATGATTTACTATGAGAGTTTCTCTGTGAAGGCGGCGGAAGGTTTTAAGCTGGAGCTGGTCAAAGCGCCTAAGATTGAGGAAAAACCGGATTTGCTGGATCCTGACACCATTGTAAAGGTTTTTGCGCACTCTATGGAGGCCACCTATAAACTCTCCCCAGCGGGCGAAGGTGCGGTTGTGACTGTTGACTATCAGGGGTGCGACAAGGCGACCTGCTTCATGCCGGAGTCGCACCAGTTCCGTTTCAGCCAGGGTAAGTTTGAAAAACATGATGCCGGCGAGCAGCCGGCAGAGATTGCAGAGGTTGCAACAGCCGTTAACCCCTGGACCAGCGGGATGCAGTTGGAGACCGCAGGCGGTTATATGTCGGCCGCTGATTTTCTTGCGTTCCTGGATAAGGTTGAGGGACGGGAGCCGGCCGAAACCGCCGGATTTAAAGGCTTTCTGAATGATCCGGTCTCTTTCCTGCAGAAACATGGAATGGTGCTGACCCTGATTCTGGTCTTGCTGGGCGGCTTACTGCTCAACATGACACCCTGTGTATTGCCGATGATTCCGATTAATCTGGCGATCATCGGTGCCGGTGCTGGAACGCGCACCAAGGGGTTCACACTGGGCTCAGCCTACGGGCTGGGGATTGTGACGGTTTATGGCGGCTTGGGCTGGGTGATCCTCAGGAGCGGTATTTTCTTTGGCGCAATTCAAAGTTCGCCCTGGTTTAATCTTGTGATCGGAGTTGTTTTTGTTCTGCTGTCACTGGCCCTCTTTGATCTGTTTATCATTGATTTTGCAGCCTTAATCACACCCAAGGCAGGCGAGGGACAGAGGAAGGGGATTGCCGCCGCCTTTGGCGCAGGGGCGCTCTCCGCGCTGCTGGCCGGCGCCTGCGTGGCGCCAGTGGTTCTTGCGGTGCTGCTGCTGGCTGGCAATCTCTATGGCAAGGGTGTTGTCAGCGCGCAGTTTCTGCCATTTGTGCTTGGCGCAGGCATGGCCTTACCCTGGCCCTTTGCCGGTGCCGGGCTCTCCGTGCTGCCCGGACCTGGCATGTGGATGGTGCGGGTCAAGCAGTTTTTCGGCGTTTTCCTGCTGATCTTGGCAGGCTACTACCTCTATGTTGCGGGGAGCGGCTTTTTGCGCGGCAGTGAGGCCCGGGAAGGCTCGATCCTTGCCGGCGACCAGATTGCATGGGCTGCGAAACTGGACGAGGCCAGATCTGCGGGTAAGCCGATTTTCCTTGATTTCTGGGCCACCTGGTGCAAAAACTGCTCAGTCATGGAGCAGAAAACCTTCAAGGATGAGGAGGTTGTGAAACGGCTGCAAAACTATGTTGTGGTCAAGGTCCAGGCCGAGACCCCTGACAAAAGCCCGGCCAAAGAGATGCTCGCCGCATTTGGCGTGCGCGGCCTGCCAGGTTTTGCGATCTTGAAGAATGAAAAGTGAGGGGAAAACAATTGATACTATAAGGTTTTTCGAAGGGTTCGACTGAATCGACTGAATCGACTGAATCGACCCCTTTGATTACCTCGACCCCTTCGATTATCTCGATTCTCTCGACCCCAACCCCTAATCCCTAAACACTAACCCTAGCCCTTAACCTCTCCAGCTCCCTAACCCCTGGCCCCTAACCCCTAACCTATGACCGACATAATTATAACCGGTGCTTGTCAGCACAACTTGAAAAATATCGACGTACGCATTCCGCGCAACTCCCTGACTGTGATCACCGGGCTGAGCGGCTCGGGCAAGTCTTCACTGGCCTTTGATACCCTCTACGCCGAAGGGCAGCGCCGCTATGTTGAGAGCCTCTCGGCCTATGCGCGCCAATTCCTGGATCAGATGCAGAAGCCGGATGTGAAGCACATTGAGGGGCTCTCGCCCGCAATCGCGATTGAACAACGCACCTCGGGCGGCAATCCCCGTTCAATTGTGGCCACTGTGACCGAGATCCATGACTATCTGCGTCTGCTCTACGGCAACATCGGCAAAGCACACTGCCCTGAGTGCGGTCAGCCAGTTGCCAAGCAGAGCGCGGAGCAGATCGTGGATGCGCTGATGGCACTGCCGGAGCAGACCAAGCTGATTATCTTCGCCCCTTTGGTGCGCGGTCGTAAAGGGCGGCATGAGGAGGTCTTTGCCGCTGTGCGTAAGCAGGGCTTTGTGCGTGTACGTGTCAACGGCGAGGTCATGGCTGTTGAGGATGTGCCGGCGTTGGACCGTAACAGGGCGCATGTGATTGAGGCCGTGGTCGACCGGCTGACAGTACGGGCAGACATCCGGGGCCGTCTGACCGACTCGATCGAGTTGGCTTTAAAGCAGGGCAGCGGCATTATCCGTGTGCTGCAGATTGACCCAGAAAAACGCGAGAAGGAGGTTCTGTTCTCTGAGAAGAACGCCTGCGCCCCTTGCTCCTTGAGCTTTGAGGAGCTGAAGCCGCGCGCATTTTCATTTAACAGCCCTTACGGTGCCTGCCCGCTCTGTCATGGCTTGGGATCACAGCTGGTCTTTGATGAGGATCTGGTGGTGCCGGACAAACATCTTTCGCTCGAGGAGGGTGCTGTAATGCCTTGGCGCAGGGGTGGCTATCGCATGGTGGTTTATTACAAGAAGCTTTTAAAAGCAGTTGCCGCTGTGTATGAAATCGATATGGAAACCCCGTTTGAGGAGCTGCCGCAGAGCTTTCGCGACATTCTGCTGCATGGCTCCGGTGATGAGCCGGTGCCTTTGCGCCTCTGGATGCGTGGCAAGTGGCACAAATCTGACAAGCCATTTGAAGGGGTGTTGCCGAGCATGCAGCGCCGCTATGTGGAGAGCGAGATTGATGCAGTGCGCGAAAAACTGCGCAAATTCATGAGCTCGCTGCAGTGTCCCGGCTGCCGCGGCAAACGGTTGCGCAAGGAGTCGCTGGCCTGCACAGTGGCTGGGCGCAATATTGTTGAGGTCATGGATCTGAGTATCAAGGAGTGCCGCGCGTTTTTTGAGGATATTAAACTGAGTGCTGCTGAAGAGACGATGGTGGTTGAGGTCTTGAAAGAGATCCGGCGGCGGCTCAGCTTTCTCTCAGATGTTGGGTTGGATTACATCTCGCTGGCGCGTGAGAGCTCGACCCTCTCCGGTGGCGAGATGCAGCGCATCCGGCTTGCCACGCAGATTGGCTCAGGGCTGGTAGGGGTGTTGTACGTACTGGATGAACCGACCATTGGATTGCATCCGCGTGACAACGAGCGGTTGATCGACATGCTGCATCACCTGCAGAAGCGCGGTAACACCGTGGTGGTGGTGGAGCATGATGAGCGGATGATCGAGACCGCTGATTACATTGTTGACCTTGGGCCAGGGGCTGGGCGTGAGGGCGGCGAGGTGGTCTATCAGGGGGCGTACAAGGGGCTGTTGAAATGTGTACGCTCCGAGACCGCGGCGTACTTGACCCGCCGCAAGTCGATTGCAATACCGGGCGAGCGGGTCGTCCCTAACGAGCAGTGGCTGAGCGTGACAGGTGCCTCGGAAAACAATCTTAGAAACATTGATGTGAAGATCCCGCTGGGATGTTTTGTCTGCGTGACCGGTGTCTCTGGCTCCGGCAAATCCACCCTGATCAGCGATATTTTAAAACGGCAGCTTTTCAAGGTGATTTATAAGTCAACCGAGCGTCCGGGAGCCTTTAAAAAGATTGAGGGGGTTGAGTTTCTCGATAAAGTGATTGAGATCGACCAGAGTCCGATTGGCCGCACACCGCGCAGTAATCCTGTGACCTACACCGGCGCGTTCAGTCCAATCCGAAAATTATTCTCCGAGACACCTGCCTCTAAAATACGCGGGTATAACCTGGGGCGGTTCAGCTTTAACGTGAAAGGGGGGCGCTGTGAGGTTTGTAAAGGGGATGGGCTACGGCGTCTGGAGATGCACTTTTTGCCGGATGTGTATGTGACCTGTGAGCAGTGCGGTGGCCAGCGCTATAACAAAGAGACCCTGGAGGTGCGTTACGGCGGCAAGAACATTGCCGAGGTGCTGGCCATGACAGTTGATGAGGCCTGCGAGTTCTTTCAGCCCATCCCGGTCATTCACCGCAAGCTCAAGACCCTGGTGGAGGTGGGTCTAGGGTATGTACAGCTGGGGCAGAGTTCCACCACGCTCTCGGGCGGAGAGGCGCAGCGGATTAAACTGGCCTCCGAGCTCTCCAAGCGGGCCACCGGCAAGACCCTCTATCTGCTGGATGAGCCGACCACTGGTCTGCACTTTGCCGATGTGCACAAACTGCTCGACCTGCTACTCAAGCTGCGGGAGTCTGGTAACACCGTGGTTGTGATTGAGCACAATCTGGATGTTATTAAGAGTGCGGATTATATCATCGACCTTGGCCCTGGTGGCGGTGACGAGGGTGGGCGAGTGGTGGCCTTTGGCCCGCCGGAGAAAATTGCGCGCTCCAAAAAATCGTACACCGGACAATTTTTGAAAGA
Source organism: Kiritimatiellia bacterium (assembly GCA_028686345.1). Taxonomy (GTDB): domain Bacteria; phylum Verrucomicrobiota; class Kiritimatiellia; order RFP12; family UBA1067; genus M55B167. The sequence continues at coordinate 34,304 of JAQUCE010000012.1, read as the reverse complement.
GGTGCTTCATTCAAGCTGTGAGCTTGAGATGTAATCTCATCTTTGTTATGCTCTGGGTGGGCCGGCTACCGGCAGTTCAATGAAGAAGGTTGTTCCTGCCTCCGGTGTTGAGGTGAAACTGACTTTGCCGCCGAGGTAAACTTCACCAAGCAATTTAATACTGTATGTGCCAACACCTCGCCCGGTGCCTTTAGTTGAAAAAGAGCGGTTGAAAACTTGATCCTTGATTTTTTGAGCCATGTGCTGCTCGTTGTGAACCCAGAAAAGGATCTGCCCGTCACTGGGTTTTTTGCATCCGACAGTCACTATGTTCGGGTGCGACGACGCTTCCATCGCGTTTTTGAGCATATTGCCAATTACGCGCGAAAACTGGATTTTATCGCTGATAAACACGGCATCAACGGTCTGGTCATCAATCTCAATTTTCTTTTTCTGAGCGCAATCGTAGTGGCTGTAGAGAGAAATAATCTCGCTCAGTGTTTTCTTTGAGCCAAGCTGCTGTAACTCCAGCGCGAGGCCGCCATCTTCCGCAAGCAATAAGCTTTGTTGCGATTTGACTTCATTGGCGAGCATCCTTATGCCGGTGTTGATTACTTGTGCCAGCTCGTTTTCATGGGTCGTGGCGTGCGGCGGCATGATCTCGGCGGTTGACAATAAAACTTGAAGCGTGTTATTGACATCGTGAAAAAAAGTTCTCTCAAGCACCTCCCGCCGTTTTTCATTGCTGATGTCGTTCAGCACAAGCATGACAAAATGTTCATCGTCAAAGAAGTACGGTGATGTTGTTACACGAAAATCATAAGACAGGTGTCTATGGTTGGCTTTGACGTGGCACTCTTCAACAGAGCGAGTGCCCTGAAAAGCGGTGAGGATTGATTTAACTGCCCCGCAGGTACGGCAGAACATTGTGGTTCCGCAGCCGTGTTCAGATTCATTCGCGTGAACACAGCCCAAGGCTTCACCGGGACGCATCCCATAAAGATCGCTGTGTTTGAGAACGTTTAGCAGAGATGCAGCCGCACGGTTGGCAAAAACTATCTGATGCTTTTCATTGAGAATCATGATTGCATCGGGTATCATATCAAGCTGATTGCACAGCAACGGAGTTTTGGCGACGCGCGCGACCTGACGGTCGATCTCCTTTTTGTCAAAGCGATTCACTGGCGCAAGTTGGGTGTGCTTTCTCACTGGAACCATGTTGCCACTTCCTCCTCTCTTTGACATATCACGCATTTGTTCGACAATCGAACGCATATAACAGCGTTAATTTGAAGTAAAGACAAGGCGACATAAATGGAGGAGTATAATTGATAATTCCGAGTAATGTCAAATATTAACGGCAACATTTTCTTACCCCAAATTTTCTTACCTTAAAATTTTTCCTCGCAGAGCGGCAGAGCTCGCGGAGATTGCCAGTCGCTTTGCTCCTTGCTTCATCCTCGATGATGCCCTGCTGGGCTACGCTTCGTTTCGCGGGCAAAAAATCTGAGAGGTGAAAAACGGGTGTCTACCGCATAGCGGCGGACATACTGAAAGCAACACAGTATATCCGCCGCTATGCGGTGGATTATTGCGAAGTATATCCGCAACAAGCCCCGACAGACAACTATTTGAAAAGAACAATTAATTGTTTTTTTCTAGTCGCCTAAGCGAAATATTTAAGACAAGCATTAAGTTGTTAGCAGTGTGCGTGTTACTTTTCGTGTTTATCGGGGCTGTCTTGATCGTCGCGCCGATGTCCCCGTCGGCATCGGGCCCGTTTTATGCGCCCTTTGCGGCTATAAACTTAAACCCTAAAACCGAGTTATAGGCACGTTTCTTATCTCTCACAGAGGCACAGAATTCTCAGAGTGTATACTTTCTCTCTCTGTGGCCTCTGTGCCTCTGTGAGAGATAATTTATCAAGTGCCTCTGTTCGTGGCGGCTGCCACTGTTGTGCTTGGCACATTTGGATATAGCCAATTGGGAGAGCAGAGGGGCCGGTGGGCAATCAACAATCTATGGAAATCAATCGGTCTTATAATACCTCTTTATGTATTTTTAATTTTGGCGTACGAATTTAAATGGTCGTGTGAGGAAGCCCGGCAAAGCATGGAAAAATTCGATCACCAGAGCAGAAAATGTTTCAGAGATATGAATTGGATTACGCGGCAGGAGTGGGAGCGCGACTCTAATCGGCAGGTCTCTGATCACTTAACAATAAAGTTTTGTTTGCTGGGGCATGCGGGAAAAAGCAGGGTTGATAAAGCGCGCTTACAATCCCAGCTTAAAGAGCAAAAAACCTTGAGATTGTTAGCAGAGGTGGAACATGGTCGCTGGTGCGCCGAACGTCTGCTCTCCGGGTGGCAGCCACTACCCATAACTCAAGAAACCCTGAAAAAGTGGTTTGAGGATAAAGATAAGAAACAAAGAAAGCTTATTTCAAAACGTGTTGCTGCAGCCAGGTTGCCAGAAGGTCGCTCCAGGTGTCAATCGAACCACCGCGTTTGCGCATGCCGAAGCCATGGCCGCCGCTGGGGAAAAGGTGCATTTCGGCTGGCACCTTGGCTTGCTTCAGCGCAATGTAGTAGGCAATGCTGCAATCCACAAAAGAGTGGTCGTCCTCGGCGGCTATGATGAAGGTCGGAGGCGTCTGCCCGCTGATGGCAAACTCATCCACCATCTCAAAGGTGCCCTTCTGATTCAAATAGGCGGGATAAACCGGCACCGAAAAGTCAGGGCGGCAGGAGAGCTTGTCAGCACTGTCCACTGGTTCGTACAGTGAGGCTGCATAGTTATTGCTGACGCGTACCGTTAGATGTCCGCCAGCCGAGAAACCCATGATCCCGAGTTTAGCAGGGTTCACCTTAAACTCATCGGCGTTGGCGCGGATGAAACGCAGCGCCCGCTGAGCGTCACAGAATGCGGCATCACGCTGACCTGGTGTCCGGTATTTCAACACAAAGGCGGTAAAGCCCTGTTTGTTGAACCACTCGGCCACCTCAGTGCCCTCATGATTCCAAGCCAGAATGCTGTAGCCGCCACCAGGGCAGACCAGAACCGCAGGCGCGGGCTGCGCACTCTCCGGGGCTGGGTAAATTGTCAGCGTAGGCGTGCTGACATTGGTCAGCCGTACGATATCATCCTTGGAATCATTGATTTTCTCGGGCGGCGTCTCTTTCAGCAGGGGGATCTTGCCAGCTGGCCAAATTTCCACTATACGCTGCTCTGCATGGAGTGCAAAAGCAAGCCCCAGAACACCCACGCCCAACATCAGTGATTTAATCATTCGTAACACCCTTGGTTGTAACAGTAATAGGCCCGCACCACGCCAGCCATTGCAATGAATTAAACCAAAAACCCGTTGGTTTGGCAAATCAAAACCGAGGAACAGAGGGGGTGGGAGTTCTCTGGGCAAACTAAATTTGGTTTCAAAATTAAAGTGCAATTATTTTTTGCAAGCAAGATGCTTGCACTACTCCATTATCACTTTTAGGTTCACTTCTCAAGAACCCGCCTGGAGCAGCCTAAAGGCTGAACAACAAACCTTACGGAGCAGCCTAAAGGCTGAACAACAAACCTTACGGAGCAGCCGTTTGCTGTTCACGCTTCAGCGTTTGGCCGGTTATTGTGTAGTTCCCTTACTGGAATCCACTCCCTCAAGTAAGATTTTGCGCCATCCTTGTGTTAGCCTGTGCGGCTGGTCGCTATTATGGTCGTGTACGAGAAAAGACTCCACATCGGAGCGGGAGGCCACAAGCGCAGGGTCAATCCCGTACTTGGCGCACCTGTTGCGGATTTGGCTGAGTAGCCGTTTGGCACCGGATTGGAGCGAGCGGCGGGTGGCAAAGGTGATTTCGTCCGGCTGCGGGCATAGCTCATCGGGCAGCTCACTGCCTCTTTCCACAGCATCCATCAGTGCTGCCACCACTTCGGCGGGCATTCTCTGGGGAAAATCCGGCAGATTCATCAGATCCACAACATCGGTGGGGGCCATTTGCGCGATTTCAATCAGGATTGGGTCACGCAGCACATGGCCGCGCGGCCAGTCACGTTGGTGGGCCACCTCTTCGCGCCAAGCTGTGATCTCCCGCAGAACGGCGAGCTGGCGCGCATTTAGGCGCGAGCTGCCTTTGACTCTTAGGTACATCATACGGGGATCACGTTCCTGATAGACCTCCGGTTTGTTTAGCTGGGCGCACTCCTCAGCCAGCCAGCCGCGCACCGTGTCGCTCGAGCAGGCCTGGATCAGGTGCTCCCGGAGTGGAAGCAGGTGTAAAACATCGTCGGCCGCATAGCGCAGCTGGTTTTCGTGTAGCGGACGGCGGAGCCAGTTGGAGCGGGTCTCATCTTTTGATATCTCAATCTTGAGTGTCTCGCGTAAGAGGGATTGCAGGGAGCAGGTTGAGTCGAAGCCGGCAAAGCCTGCGGCGACCCGCGTATCGAATATTTGGTGCGGCGCAGCTCCGGTGGCCTGGGCCAGAATGCCAAGATCCTGAGGCGCGTCATGTAGGACTTTAACGAGACTCTCGCTCTCCAGCAGAGGAGCCAGGTCACTGATATCCGGCATTGTGACCGCATCAACCAGCCAGCAGGCACCATCAGCAGTGGCTATTTGCACCAGACCTAAAATTGGATAGAACGTTCTTTCCCAGAAAAATTCGGTGTCAACAGCCACGGCTGAGGTTTGAAGAATCAGGTTGGAAACTTCTTTTAGTCGCTTTGGCGTCGTGACTATCTCTATTTTTTGCAACGGCGTGTCCTTTCAGTAACAATAAAAGTGGTGCGATAGTACCACAGAATCGTGTTGTCCGGCAAATTTGGTCGTGCGCGTTCATCCAAAAACTCGCCACAGTGTTTGCATTTAATCGCCGCATCTTGACTTTCTTCAGCGCAATATGGACATATTTTCATTGGAAAACTTTCTCAATCAGGAAATTGCATGATACTACCTTGGCGGTCGGATGCAAAGCGGATTATTGAGACGTTACCGTAAAAGTGATAATGGAGTAGTGCAAGCATCTTGCTTGCAGAAAACATTTTCATTCAAGCTGGAAGCTTGAGGTACTTCATCTATAAAGAATAGCAACTAAAGCAGCCGGCCGCCGCCTGTCTGCGTGCTACGCACAGGCAGGCAACCAAAAGAGTTTGTGTGGTGTGCGGAAGGTCGTCGCTCTCATTCAGAAGTTTGTGATTAAGAGCCCGCTGCTATAAAAAACGCTCCAACTGCATCAGAGTTAAAAGCTCATAATTTTTAGCTAGCATTTTTTTGTAGTTTTTTTGCGGCCTTTTGTGGCATAATGCAGGTATATGAAAAAACGCAAGAAGTTTCACTTAGGGGATCGGATTAGGAGCTTCAAGTACGCTTTCAAGGGATTGTGGACGCTGTTGGAGACCCAGCACAGCTCTTGGTTTCACGCTGTCTCAACGCTGGTCGTCATTGTGGCGGGGCTCTACTTTGGGATCTCTCAATCTGAGTGGTGCTGGCTGGTGCTGGCCATGGTGGCGGTCTGGACCGCTGAGGCCTTTAACACGTCGATAGAGTTTCTCTCCGATGTGGTCTCCCCGGATTATCACCCTCTGATTGAGAAGGCCAAGGATGTGGCAGCCGCGGCAGTGCTTACAACGGCGATTGGCTCGATTGCGATTGGCCTGCTCACCCTTGGCCCCTATATCCTGAAGTTGCTGGAGATCGAGATCTAAAAGGTAAGAATATTTGGGGTAAGAAAATATTGCTGCGCTGTTTTTGAGGTAAAAAATGTTGAGGTAAAAAATGGGCATCCACCGCATAGCGGCGGACATACTGAAAGCAACACAGTATATCCGCCGCTATGCGGTGGATGTTTGCAAAGTATATCCGCCGCTATGCGGTGGATGTTTGCAAAGTATATCCGCCGCTATGCGGTGGATGACTGCGAAACAAGCCGCAATAAGGCCCGATAGACAATTTTTTTGCAAAGAACAATTAATTGTTTTTCCAGTCGTCTAAGTGACTAACATAGTCATTGCAGCTGAATCACAGCTGCAATTGGACGGTGGTCGGAGGCCATGCGCTCATCCACCACCTGATGTTTATATGAGAAGGGGGGCAGCCCTTTAATCACAAAAAAGTCAATCTCTGTATTAGGCTTATCTGATGGAAAGGTCAGGGTTGCCGCTGCATCATCCTTTTTAAGCACACTCCACCCGCTCTTTTCCAGGAGTTTCATGGAAGCATCGCTGGGTTCGCCGTTAAAATCGCCAGCCAGAATTATCGGGTGCCTGCGTTCCGCAAGGCCATCGAGCAGGGTTTGGACCTGTGTAACCCGGATCTCCTCGGTGATCCAGTCGTTGTGGATACTGACAAATGCGAGCGGTGTTTTCATCCCGGGCGGGTGAACTGTGACCTCCAGCGCGCAGCGCGGCTCCGACCCTTTCGGGAGCCGATGATGGATGCTCTCCTGGATGGGAAAGCGTGAGAGGATTGCCAACCCATATTCGCCGCCCTGAAAATCCATAAACTTTCCAAAGCGATGCTCCATACCGAGCAGCTTGGCTAGCTCGGCTGCAATATCGCGATTGCCGCTGCGTTTGCAAACTTTGTCGACCTCCTGCAAGGCGACCAGATCCGGCTTTTGATTCGCGATCACCGCGGCAATCCGTTTTAGGTCAATTCCGTCGTCCATGCCCCTTCCATGTCTGATGTTGTAGGAGAGCAGGCGTAGCGAGGCGCCTTCTGCGGGAGTGTTTTCCGTCCCGTATGCGCTGGTGATCACACCGAGCGCGAACAATAAATTTACCATAAGCTGTGTGCTGTGGTTAGTGATTATCATGTTTTTTCCTTTCTGCTTTCTTTCTGGCTTCGTCGCTTAGGCGACAAGAAAAAACAATTAATTGTTCTTTCCAAAAAGTTGTCTGTCGTATCTTGTAGCGCACTTTTTACATGCCTGCAGCAAAATGCCGCTGGTAGAGCGGCTACTACACCGAACGACAACCCTTGCACTCCGCAGTGTAGCGCATGTGTAGTAGTCGCTCGACCAGCGACATCGGTTGACGATGCTGTGCGACGATGCTGGTGGACGATTAGGAGCATGCGTGGGCTCGTCCACCAGCATCGTCGCCGTTATCGTCGATCGACCTTTGAAATCCAAAACCCAAAATTTCCACTCCGCGTTCCGCGCGGATCCAGGCACTTAACTTAGTGTGGGGTGACGGTATACTCCCGCGCACTCTCTGTTGGGAATGAGATGAGGCCTGCTTTGATCTGTTTCACTTTAACCAGCTTACCGTTGCAGTGCACCGACACGGGAAGGGCTGTACGCAGCAAACAAGGGGTGTTGCGGTTGGAGCGGATCACTGCATTGACGAGCGCTCCCGCACGCCAACTGATATCCACTTCAAAGCCGTCACGCGCCCGCAGCCCCTTGACACTGCCGTCCGCCCAGGCCTGCGGCAGCGCGGGCAGCAGATGAACCTGCCCTATCTGCGATTGCAGCAGCATCTCGCAGATGCCGGCAGCGTAGCCGAAGTTGCCGTCGATCTGGAAGGGGGGATGCAGATCAAAGAGATTATCGGCAAATTGCGCCTGCAGCATGCCTTTAAGGATGCTGTAGGTGCGGTCGCCATCGTGCAAGCGCGCCCAGATAGCGGTTTTCCAGGCGCGGCTCCAGCCGGTTGAGCCATCACCGCGCGCATTCATTGAAACCTCGGCTGCCGCGGCCAGCTCAGGGGTGGTCAGCGGCGAGATCTGCCGTCCAGGGTGCAGGGCAATCATGTGTGAAAGGTGGCGATGGGTGTCTTTGGGGTCATCACGGTCAACCATCCACTCCTGGAGTTGCCCCCATTTGCCGATCTTGGGCCCCAGGAGTTTCGCCCGCATGGCAGTCAGCTTCAAACGAAAGGCGGCATCTAGGCCGAGAATTTCAGAGGCCTCGATGGTGTTGGTGAAGAGATCCCAGACCAGCTGCTGATCAAAAGAGACACCGTCCTCCCGCGGTCCGTGCTCAGGGGAGAATCCATCCGGCGAGACCAGCGTACCGTCGGGCAGCGCCTTCAGGTGATCCTCCCAGAACTCACACAGCTCTTTCATAACCGGATAGGCCCGGTTGGCCAGATACTCCCGGTTACCGGTGTAGGCGTAGTGATCCCAGAGGTTTTGGGCGATCCAGGCTGCATCACCTTTGGACCACTCCCAGGATGATCCGCCAAAAACGCCGTTTTCGGCGCGCGAGATCCAGCCTCGCGTGTTGAAAACAGCCTTGGTTTCCTCCCTGCGCACCTTGCGGATGGATTCAACCCATTCAGCCAGCGGCTCAAAGCACTCGGAGAGGTTGGCTTGGTCCACAAACCAGTAGTTCATCTGCAGGTTGACATCCGTGTGATAGTCGGAGCGCCAGGGTGGCTGATTGCTCATGTTCCAAAGCCCTTGGAGGTTGGCCGGCATGGCGCCGGGGCGCGAGCAGGAGATCATCAGGTAGCGCGCATATTGAAAGACCAGCTCCTCCAGCTCTGGATCAGGTTGCCCGGCCCGGTAGGCGGCCATGCGCTTGTCGGTTGGCAGTTGCAGCGTGGCTGCCGCGGATTTACCGATGTTCAGCGTAACACGCTGGAAGAGACTCTGATAATCCTGAACATGGTTTTGCAGCAGTTCGCTGTAGGGCTTGGCCGCTGCAGCGGCCAGCTGCGCGGTAATCTGCTGATGGGGGTGCGCACCGGTCCAGCCCTGATCGCGCTGGTTGAGGTAGTTGGTGTCAGCTGCCAGTAGAATCGTCAGCGCGTCAACCTCTGTAAAGCTGATCCGGCCATCGGCCGCCGCGACGCTGCCGCCCTCATTCAGCACCAGCACTTGGGCTTCATAGTCCAGTGCGATACTGTACTTGAGCCCCTTTTTACCGGCGTTGCTGCCGCCTTCGTAGACGTAGCCACTCAGGTTGCCGGAGGAGGTCAGCCGGTTTTTATCGGCTGTGATCTTGGCCCGGTGGCTGTCGGTGAGTTCAATCGAGCCGGTGTGCATGCCGGGTTGACCTGCTGACAGGCGGAAGACCAGCACCTGATCGGGGTTGCTGGCAAAATATTCGCGTTGATAGGTGACACCTCCCTGCTGGTAGGTAATGGTGTGCACGCCGCGGGCGAGATCCAGCTCCCGCCGATAGGGTCCGGATGGCTGCGGCTGTTCGGCGACAGCTCTGAAGGGCGAGCCTGGTTCGCCCAGCTCGATCTTTGCGATTTGGAAGTGGCTGGGATCGGTGGGCTGGAAAACAAAGCGGTAGAGCTTGAACCTTGCTGTATTCTGGAAGGAGAAGCGCCTCTCAGAGTTGCGCTTTTCAAAGGGGGCGTCCAGAGTCTGCTCATCCATGAGAGTCCAGTTGCGGCTGTCATTGGAGCCCAGCAACTGCCACTTGGCCGGATCACGGGTGGGCACATCGTTGCCGCTGGCCAAGGTGTAGCTCCGGAGCGGGAGCGGCGGAGAGTCGGGGAGGGCGAGCTGCCAGATGATTGGCCGTCTCTCATGCTCCACGCACCACTTGGTGTTGGCCGCGCCATCAATTGTTTTCGACACATCCTGACCAGGGGAGGCTGTGTGTCCGCTGGGGTTGGAAACCCCGGGCAGGGGCTCGGCGGTCGCGCCCATTTCAATATAGAGGTCGCCAAAGGCCTGATAGGCACCGGTATCTGACTCATCGCCGATCCAGAGCGAGTCCTCGTTGAATTGAATGTGCTCCTTGTTGACACCCCCGAAGATCATGGCGCCTAGGCGGCCATTACCGAGCGGCAGCGCCTCGCGCTCCCAGCTCCGGGCAGGTTTGGAGTAGTAGAGCAGGTTGGCGCCTTCACCAGCAATGAGGTTTGCTGTTGAGAGAGAGGCCAAAGCAAGTAAAGAGATCTGGTTGAGCATGCCAACCTTGGGCAGAGTTTTCATACGGGTGCATCCTTTGCTTATAACTCGCTATCGGAATCGGCATCGAAAAGCACTTAAAATAGACTCTAACTTCGACTCCGCTATACTTCAAGTCACAATACCAAATACGGCAAACCTTGGCCATCATTTTGTGGCGCGCAGCAGCAATCCTAAGTGTGGTTTTGGCATAACCCCTGCTGGAATACAGAAGTTTAGGTTGTTGGGTATTTAGAAATAACAGGAGTATGAATATGACACAAAAACTATGTGTGGCAGTTACATGTCTTATGATGTGCGGTTCCCATCTGTTGGCCGTTGATGGCGCTTGGAATGTTGACAGCAATGGTCTATGGTCAGTTGACTCCAACTGGCTCAGCAACTCGCAACCCGGCGGCGCTGGCAGCACCGTAGTGTTTACAAATATTCTGACAGCCCAGCGTACCGTCGAGGTTAATGCTCCTGTTGCTGTTGGGCACCTGTGCTTCAGCACGCCGGACATTGAAGGCCTGCACAACAAACCTTGATCAATCAACCAGGTTGCGGTGGTCAATCACACGCTTAGCCTTGCCTTCAAAGCGAGCCAGCGTTTTGGGGGAGACAAGGTTGACCTCCATCCGCAGGCCGGTGATCTGCATAATGGTGGCTACAATCTCTTTTTTGATGGCGTGCATCTCTCTCATGCTGTCAGAAAACAGCTCGGGCTTAATCTCAATGTGTACCGTCACTGTGTCCATCGCCTCAGGTCGGCTGACCTCAATCATGTAGTGCGGCGCCACAGCATCAATCCGCATCAGCGCGGTCTCGATCTGCGACGGGAAAACATTTACGCCGCGAATGATGAGCATGTCGTCGGTACGCCCGAGAATGCGGCTCATGCGGCGCGTGGTGCGTCCGCAGGGGCAAGCTCCGTCGTTGAAGATATACCCAATGTCGCGTGTGCGGTAGCGAATCACAGGAAAGCCCTCGCGGCAGAGCGGTGTGACCACAATTTCGCCGCGCTCACCATCTGGCAGCGGTTCCAGGGTTTCAGGGTCAATGACCTCAAAGATGAAGTGATCCTCCTGGATGTGCATGCCGTTGCGATAGGCGCATTCGCCGCTGATACCCGGCCCCTGCACCTCGGCCAGCCCATAGTTATTCCAGCACTTGATCTGCAATCCCTCTTCAATTCGCGCCCGCATACTCTCAGTCCACGGCTCGCCGCCAAAATAGGCGTGCTCCAGTCGGAGTTGACTGCGGTCAACATCGCCTGCCTGAATGGTCTCCATCAGTTTGAGCGCATATGACGGGGTGCAGATCAGTATCTCGGGGCTCAGGTCTAACATGCAGGTCAGTTGCCGCTCTGAGTTGCCGCTGGAGATCGGGATAATCGCGGCGCCAACCTTCTGGATGCCGAAGTGTAGCCCGAAACCGCCGGTGAAGAGACCAAACCCAAAGGAGAGCTGCACTGTGTGCTCTTTTTTCAGACCGCCGGAGACGAGAAAGCGGGCGCAGAGGTTGCTCCAGTTTTCAACATCATTTTCAGTGTAGGCCACCCAGGTGGGCTTGCCTGTGGTGCCGCTGGTGCCCTGATAACGGGCTATTTCATTGCGCGGCACACCCATGAATCCGAGCGGGTAACTGTCACGCAGATCTTCTTTGGTTGTCAGCGGCAACCGTTGCAGATCCTCCAGTCTGTGTATTTGTGCGGGTGTGATCTTAAGGCGACCGAAGGCCTCCTGATAGAAAGGGTTCCTGGATGCACGCACGACCGCCTCTTGCAACCGTTTGGCCTGCAAGGCCTCCAGCTCACGACGCTCCATGCACTCGCACTCAGGGTTCCAGATGCGGTTTTCAATAATCGGTATTGTATTCATCAGTATATTTCAGTTGCTCAGCTTGTCGGCGCAGCATGCGCGCTGGGGGCTCAGTTGGAAAAAAGGGTAATAAAATCGAGCACATTGCGGCCAGCAGCCCGCAGCGCGTTGATTGCCCGGTCAGGATCATCAAAACGGAAGATCAGCACTGCCTCAGCCCCATGCCGGAAGGTAAAGGCGTACATATACTCAATGTTGACCCCGGCCTTGCTGATGGTGTCCAGCAACTCTGCCATGCCGCCAGGTTTATCACTCACCGTGGCAGCCACGACCTCGCGCACATTGACCACATGGCCAGCCTTTTCAAGCACCTCCTGCGCTCTTTTCCACTCTTCTACGATCAACCTCACAATGCCGAACTGCTGCGTGTCGGCCAGTGAGAGCGTTACAATGTTGATGTTGTTGCTGGCCAGTGTGCGGCAGATGGCATTCAAATGCCCTGGCTTGTTCTCCAGAAACAGCGATATTTGATTAATTTTCATTTTATTCTCCTTGTGAGGCACTCCCGTGCCAGCGTAAAAACATGCAATGCCGCTCATAGAGCGGCTACTACACCGAACGACCACCCTTGCATTTCGCAGTGCACGTTCCTGATACTGGAAGAGGTCATGACAGATGCTCGCTCCGCCAAAGTTTGCGACAAAGTTCGCGCCAAAGCCTGCGACAAAGTTTTTCTATTTCTCGGGGTCGGGCCGCGGTCGGAATCAATATCGAAAAATGCGCGATTCCGATCCCGGATCACGAACCACTCAGCGCATATCGCGCACACGTTGTATTTTCCCTTCACTGCGCGGCAGGGTGTTGGGTTCCACCAATCTAATGCTGGCTGAGATGTTGATGATGCGCTGCACTGAGTGCGCAATCTCGGAGCGCAGGATCTCCAGCGATCGGATGTCATCGCCGAATGTCTCGCGGGTGACCTCCACCTGGATCTCAAGTTTGTCCAAGTCGCCCTCGCGCGTGATGTTGATCATATAGTGTGGCAACACTTTGTCAACCTGCAGCAAGCCACTCTCGATCTGCGAGGGAAACACATTGACACCGCGGATGATCAGCATGTCATCACTGCGGGCACTGACACGCTCAAAGGTGCGGATGGTGCGTCCGCATTCGCACGCCTTGGTGTTGAGCCGGGAGATGTCACGGGTGCGGTAGCGCAGCATCGGGGTTCCGGTGCGGGTCAGCGTGGTGAAGACCAGCTCGCCCGCGATGCCGTCCGGCTGCGGCTCGAGTGTCTCGGGGTCAATGATTTCAGGGTAGAAGTGATCTTCGAAGATATGCAGACCATTGTGATACTGGCAGTCGTTGGCCACCCCTGGCCCGCAGATCTCGGTCAGTCCATAGATGTCGTGCGCAGTGATACCGGTTGCATCCTGAATCTTGGTGCGCATCTCTTCGCTCCAAGGCTCAGCGCCAAAGATGCCGTGTTTGAGTTTTGTGTCAGTGCGAAAATTGATGCCGCGTTTGTGGCCCTCATCAACCAGGTGCAGAAAGTAACTGGGAGTACAGGCGATCACCGTTACACCCATATCCCGCATCATCATCAGTTGACGTTCGGTGTTACCGCCTGAGATGGGCAGCACCGCGCAGCCGATGCCTTCGCCGCCGTAGTGCAATCCCAGACCGCCGGTAAAGAGGCCATACCCATAGGTGACCTGCATCACATCTGAGCTGCGCACCCCGCACATGGCCAGCGCCCGCATACAGGTTTGCTGCCAGAGGATAATATCGTTGCGCGTGTTGCCAATCACGATCGGCTTGCCGGTCGTGCCGCTGGAACAGTGAAAACGAACAATCTCGTTCATGGGACTGGCAAAAAGTCCGTGGGGATATTCGTCGCGCAGATCGCTCTTCACGGAGAAAGGGAGCAGGGCGATATCCGCCAGGGTTTGGATATGCTCGGGCTTGACACCGCGCTCGTCCATGCGTTTGCGCGTCAGTGGCACATTGTCATAGATACGCCGTACCACCCCTTGCAGACGGTGGAGCTGGAGTGCACGCAGCTGCCCGATCGGCATGTAGTCCGGAGCACTGACCGGATGCACCGGCGTGTCAATGTCATGGGCGCAGTCTTGATAAAACATCGTAAGCCTCTTCTGTGATAAAACCAAAAAAAATAATTACGCAAAATTATATCATTTCGAAGTTATAAGGTGAACCAAAAAATAAACTATCGCGAAAGTGATAATGAAGTAGTGCAAGCATCTTGCTTGCAGAAAATATTTTCATTCAAGCTGGAAGCTTGAGGTACTTCATTGTAGGTCCGATTTCCAATCGGACTGTCCGGTTGGAAACCGGAGCTACTAAGGTCAGCGCGCCTGCGGTTGACGATAGCGGCGGCGATGCTGGTGGACGATTTTCCGCATGATCCCAATCGTCGGTCAACATCGTCGCACAACATCGTCGGCCGATGTCGCTGGTAGAGCGACTACTACACATGCGCTGCACTGCGGAGTGCAAGGGTTGTCGTTGGGTGTAGTAGCCGCTCTACGAGCGGTATTTTGCTCCAGGCTCGTGAAAGGCGCGCCCTGGCAGAAATCAGTGCCTGTCCCTAGAAAATCCTAAACCAGCGGAGCCGGAACCAAACTGAGCCTATGTGATATGCGAAATTATTTCTCTCTCATTGAACAATTGTGTGATATGCCCCGCTGGTTTAGTCAACAACGCTATGCGTTGCATAGAAAAGATGGAAGTTCTTTCTTTCGCAAACATGATAGGATTTAAGAAAAGAGGTACTAATCATAATCCTAATCAAGACGCAGTAATCAGGGCAGCCCGAAAGAGACGAGGATTGAGATTAAGATTGGGATTAGGATTGGCCCCGGACAACATGTTTTTAATGATCTGGTCAGCCGCATAGCGACTGACTTCCTTTCGCGCTTACTCTGATTGACAAGACGCGCAGCAGGAAGTCGTCCGCTATGCGGGCGACTACTACACTAAACACCGAGCAGCTCACTCCCGCAGACGCACAGCGAAGAAGAGAGTGGGGGCATTGGTGGAGATGAGAATCGTCACCTTGCCGTCGATGGGATCCGGCGCGGAGAAAGCGGGTGCAGCGACAGCCTCCCAGTTTGCGAGCGGGGTGCTGAGGGTGGTGGAGCAGATCAGCACCAAACGCGGGTCAAGCGCGCCCGAGAGCGTCAGACGGAGTGTTCCGTTCTGACGCAAAACACCGCTGCCCTGAGCAGACACCACAAAGGCGGCCACGTTGATCGGGTCGGTTGTAATGGAGGCAGGCGTGCTCTGCGCGCTGTAGCTGCTGCCGTTGACCGCCGCGAGGGAGTACGTCAACTCCTGCTCCGGCGGCAGCCCGCGCTCGCTGAAGCTGCTCTCAGTGCTGTATCCAACCAGCGTGCGCTGGGCGGTCAAGGGATCTGTTCGGCTGATCAGGTAGCCGTTGGCATGGAGTACCGGATTCCAGCTCAGAGTGACGCTGTCGCTTTCGGTTGCCAGAGAGAGCCCCTGCGGAGTAGCTGGAATCGCGTCATAGCCGTACAACTCAGCTTCGGCAATGTTGCCCCATCCGCCAGGCGGTGGCAGATAGCGGAAGTAGCGAAACTCAAAGTTGTTGTCTATCAACACCGTGGTGTAGGTGTTGACAGGGGGACGCTGGACGATGCGATGCAGCAGGATTGGGTTGTCAAAGGTATTAAAGGTATCGGACTCCAGCGCGAGTTGGAACTCGCCGTTGATCATACGGTCTGCGTGTTGACGCCGCGGGCAATAGCGGATTTTCTGCAGGTAGCGGTAGTGTCGGCTGCCGAGATCCAGTCCTGGCCACCCGCCGTCAGCGGCGGCATCATAGAAGGTTTCCAGGTTTTTGTCAAAGACCTGCTCCCGAGTACGGTCGGGAATGCTTTCATATGAGCCCAGTGTTCCGATCACAGTGCCTGTGAGCTCACGTAACACTCCGCTTGCAAAGGGCTGCAGGGGTTGGCTTGCCTGAGTGCTTGTGTCAAAGGCCGTAGCGCTTACAGTGTAATAGGAGGATGTGCCAGCAGGCGCGTTTTGGTCGATTAAGAACGAATCAACGGTTGTTCCAACGGTTGTGAAGGGGCCGGCAGGGGAGGTGGCGCGACTGATTGTGTAGGATTGCGCGCCTCTCTGAGCACTCCAGTAAATCAGAGGCCTGCCATTGATAAAGGTGGCGCCAATGCCGCTGGGTATCTCCAGCCCGTAGGCAAAGAAGGCGGTGTAGGTCACATCCCGCATTGCTGTAATCTGACGGGTGGCGGAGCTTTGCCCGTCACTCCACTTGACAAAACGCCACAGCGGGGCGGCTTGAGCTGCGAGGTTGACAGTTTCATTCTGTTGATAAACCCCTGCCCCAAACACTGCGCCGCCTATGGCCGGGGAGGCGTTGAGATCAATCTGAAAGAGCGAGCTGTTGTAAAGATAGAGCAGCAGTGTGGTTTCATCGGTGATGGCCACGTCATCGATCATGCCCATTAAAAGAACGCGAAAGGGGTAGAGCCCGGATGGCAGTGACGCAGGCGGTGTCCACTGGAAGATGCCGTTGGCATCGATTGTCGCGCCACTCTCACCTGCCGCCACTGAGTATGCCGGGTTGGAGACGCTTTGCTGGGCTTGCAGTGAAATGCTGAAGGGTTGCTCTGGCAGGATATTCTGAACAGGGTAGAGCGGCAGAGCGCCGCTGTGCAGCAGCGGGTTGCAGTTCGGCAGGGCGGGGGTTGGCAGCGGGGCGGGGCCCCAGAGACCCGCCCCGCCGTTGGGCCATCTTGCTGTGCTGATATCCGTGCTCTGTTGGCCAAAGGTTACGCTGTCCATGACGGTTTGCTGGTCAGGCATTAGCAGCGTGATGGTGTCGCCTTTGCGCCCCAGGGCAAAGGTGACATTGAGCGAGCCGTCAGGGTTCAGCCCCGGCGGCAGTGTGCTCGCAGCCCAGACCAACGCAATCTCCCCGGGGGCGAGCGCGAACCCAGGCGGGATCCGGCAAATATTTGCCGGATTGTCATCAACCAGCCACCAGCCGCTTAAATCAACCGTGGTTGAGCCTTCATTCAGCAACTCAAACCAGTCCAGGGCGCTGCCTGTGACCGGGTGTACGGTGGTGCTGGCTGCGCTGGGGTCAGCCATCAGCTCATTGATCGCGACCCGCGGCGCAACTCCAGCTTGGAACACGGCCGTGACCGCGGTGTTGTTGGAGGGGGTGAGGATCAGAGGGTTGTCGGGCAGTTCTCCATGCGCTGTTTGCCAGTGGCTGAAAAAGAAGCCCGGGTCAGCGGTGGCGGTCAGCATGAGCGGGATTGTTTTGAAATACCGCCCGCTCCATGGGTAGGGACGCGCCGGGTTGCTGAGGCCAAGGGTCTGCTGGTTGATGGTGATGGTGTTGCATGTGACAACACCGACGCCATTGCTGATGTCAATTGTCAACTCTGATATGCCTTGCAGGCTGAATTCGTTGATGATGTTATTCAAGGCCGGTGTTGGCCGATTGTTGGCAAAGGTTTTCATGCGGGCAATGTTGCCGCGCCAATTGGCGAGGCTTCCCATGCGCCGCCAACGTTCGATGTGGCGCGGGATTTCACTCTCCACTGCAGCGGCGGCCTGGTCGATAATCGTGTTCACCCGCGCTGGCAGGAAGGCGGTGTTGATCAGATCCGCAAAGCGGTTGACAAATCGATTCTTAAAATCCGGATTCGCCAGCAGCCGGTCAAACTGCGGTTGGCACAAGCCGCGCCCGCTGCGGCGCGCCTGCCACATCATGTCTGTGGTTTCGGTGCCGTTGAGCCCAAAGCCATGATCTGTGTCGTACATTGCCCAGCGCCAGCGTCCATCCCTGCCAGGGGCTGCCGCTGGATTGAAGCTGGTGCGCTCCCGCCAGAGACCGAGGTTGTTGCCGGGCCAGTCGTTGTTACTGCAGTAGATCTCACAGGCATAGTGGTCGATCATGTTGTCCAGATCCATGCGGCTCTCAGCCCAGGCGTAATGCTCAGCATCCGCCATGTTATGGGTTTTGATATAGTTCAAAACCTCTCTGTAATCAAGGTCGTCGCCCGAGGAAACCTCCACACTCTCAGAGTTGGCGATTGCTTTGACAAAGTCCAGGTTTTCAGGGAGTACCTTATACTTGCGCTCAAAGTAGTGTTGGCTGTAGTGTTCGCGTATGTTCTGAATGCCCCAGTATTCGCCATTCACATAGAGCACCGCTGGAGTGCCGTCCTGGGTGTCGGTGCGCGCCGCCTCACGGAAAATGCGCTGCATGACCATGTCGCGCAAACCAGTGCTGCTCCAGTCGTTGCCGCTGTTGCGCAGCAGAAAGCGCTTGAAGCGGCTGTCGCTTTGGCTTGGAAAAAGCTGGGCTTCCAGCGCACTTTTACCGTATGCTGAGCGGGCGTAGACGCGCAGAGTTTTCTGGGCCGCAGCGCGCGACCACCCGCCGTGATTGCGGATGCCGAGCGTTTGTGTGAAAATCGGGACGCGGTCTTGATCAAACATCTGCATCACCACCGCCCGCTCCCACTCGTCGCCGCGTTGAAAGTAGTTGGCATTGGGTTCACCCACCGCGTGGCCGTTCCAGCCCAGGTTGTTGTAGATCTCACCTGGAACAAAGAGTCCAACGGCATCGCTGAAAAAGTTGGTGTTGTCCGAGATTAGGGAGATCACCGGCAGGGAGTGTTGCAGTATTTCAGGCCCGATGAACCAGCTTCCGGCAGCAGCTTGTGGTGAGTAGTGCCCCACCTTGAACGCCTGTGCGCGGATGACGTTGCCTTTGCTGAGATTGGCCGCCGGCTCCAACCATCCGTACTGGGTGTTGCTTGTCATCTCGGGCGGGTTGGTACGGATCATTGCAATGGTGTTGGCAACCGGAGTGCGGTTGGTGAGGGTGATCGCCTCAATGTAGCGGCGGCAGCTGGCGGTTACCTGATTAGTGGGTGCTGAACCGTCGGTGGTGTAGTAGATCTCAACCCCTGGCTGCGGGTGGGAGAGGGCCAGTGAAATCGGGGCCTCATAAAACCCGGGGGCCACAGAGAACTGCGGTGCTTCCAGGATGTCGATGTAACCAAAGGCGGCGTTGTTCGTGCCAGGGGTTGGCACAGGGAAAATGACCCAGTTGTTGGTACGGATGTCGGAGGCCCTGCCAATTGATGCGCCCTCCGGAACACCCCAGGCTGGCGCCGTGTCAACTAGCTCACCCGCCGGATTTGAGAGTAGCACCGGCTCATTGCCGGAGCTGATTTTGAAGTTGGTGTGCAGATCTGACGGCATTGCCTGAACCTCGCACCAGAAGCAGAGATCCCCGCTGGTTTGGTTGAACTGATGAACCTCGGCTGCGATGAGATTAGGCCCCTGGCGCAGTGCAGCCAGTGAGACAGTGAAGGTTTCCCACCCGCCATTACTGTTCACAAGAGTTGAGGCAGGGGTTTGGTAATTAACAGCGCCGGCTGGCATGCGCACCCTTAAAATCTCGATGCCATTGAGGTAGACAACGGCACCGTCATCCACCCACAGTTTGATGGTTCCGGTATCTTTGACCTCCCCGGCTGCCAGTGTGAGATTGAACGTGTGCCGCAGGTAAGAGGTAATATGCTTATTCCAATAGTTTCCGCCATAGCTGAGGGTCGTTGCCACAGAGGGGCAGCCATATCCCAGCATTCCGGGACCAGAGGGCCAGGCACTGTCGTCAAACGCGGAGGTTGTCCAATCTGCGGGCGCGGGTTGGCCGGTGTCGCGATAGCGCCAGAGCGCATTGTCAGCTACCAGGAGCATGGGTTCCTTGGGGGCACTTGCCGGTGGACGGCGCTCCTTGCCGGAGGCCCAGACCAGCAGGTGGCCGCCGGCACTGAGCGTGACAGCCGGGAACTGCCATTTTTCAGGCAACAAGGGGTCATCAGAGAGATACCAGTTCAACAATGAAACCGGCTGCCCGGATGGGTTGTGGATTTCAACCCAGTCTTCAAAGCTGCCATCTTCATCGGCAAACTCCTTGTTGTCAGCACTGACCACCTCATTGATAAAGGGGAGCTGCGCATTGCAAAAGCACAGCGATGCTGCTGTCAGAACGAGCAACAATGAGTATTTTATATGTTGTTTGTGTAAGATAAGCGCCTCTTGTTCTGTGCTACGCAAAACCAATTAATATTAAAATAGGCATAGCGCATAAACAAAATTATACTGAAATTTTTAAATGCAAGCAACGGCTTTATTTTCAGATCAGAGGCCTGTCCGGTCTTTCAGTTTACTGTACGCAGCCTCAGGGGTAGCGGCCAGCAATTCATCGCTGGCGCCTGCGGTCAATGGGGGCAATGCGCCGACTGCGGCAAAGAAGGCGTTGCGCGCCTTAACGCTGCGAAACTCCTCGGCAGCCCGCTGACCTGTGTAGGGCATGGCGGCATAGCGTGTCAGAACTGTGTGGCCGACCATGATCTCAGCGCCGGCTGTGAATATATCCGCATACTGCTTGAGCACGGCTCCGGTGATATCATCGACAAAAGGCAGGCCGCCCTTGTTCATCTCGGTACCGATATTAATTGGAATATCGCGCTTCACGCAAGCCTGAATAATCTCGTTCAATTTTTTTTGTTTGAGCGCAGCTGTGGCGCTGTCTTTGATGTTCCAGTTGCGGTCAGGGATAATGTTCAGTGCCGCGCAGCCTTTGCCGGTCATCAGCTCCACAAGTTGCTCGGCATCTGCTTCGCCGTCGCTGGTTCCATCCAGCCAGGCGATTGTCGGTATGGCGTCGCAATTTTTGACCCAGTTGATAAAGTCGTCTGCCAGCGGGAAGGTCTGTTCAGTTGGTTGAATGTAGCCAATACCGCCGCGTTTGGCCAGCGCGTTGCGGATCAGATCCTCGAACTTAGGTGTGTTCGCCTCAACCGCCGCGAACTCTGTTACAGAGCAGCCCAGCAGGGGGGACCAGAAGGCCGCGCGTGCCGCGCTGGTCGGGAAAATTGTTTTGGCCCGCATTCGGTAGGCCTGCATAATGTGTCGCTCGGTGGCCACCCCTTTCGGAGTCAGAGGAACCACATCAGTTTGATAATTAACTGCAATTGCTGGCAGGGCATGGTTGATGCGGGCGATGAGGGCCAGATTACGATCCTGAGCGCCCTGGCGCAACATGGCCAGGGTTTTGCCGGCTGAGCTTTGCGGCGCAGGCGGATAGGTGAAGCCGCAGCCCATGATATAGGCCACGCCCGGCTCGCCCGGGGAGCTGATGTCAATCTGCGCTTGCTCTTTGACATATGCCCGCGTTTCCAGGTGCACAGCTGCGCGCAGGCCGAGCAGCTGAGCTGCCTGATAAAATTCCTCCAGCCCATCCAGCACGTCAAAATCACACAGGGCCGCCGCGTAAAGTCCTCTCTGCGCGCAGCTGAAAGCAATGTGTGCGGGCGACCACCCTTCGCTGTTGTAGGAAAAGAAAGAGTGGCAGTGCATGTTGACAAGCGTGCTGGCCGGTGGAAACTCAGCTGTGGCCGCCGCTGCCCGCAGGGCGGTCATGCGGCGGTTGAAATCAAAATGGTCAAGTTGGACAACGTGTTCACTCATCGTTATTACCTTTTTTGCAATAGGTCCATCACCAGTAAATCATAGATGGCCGGGTGTTTTAGTTTGACCTCCTGTTTTGTCAAACCATCAAGTTCATGTGGGAAGACAATCCATTGGTCTGTTTTAACAACATAGAAATCGGGTTGCAGCTCGGTTTGGTTTTGCTCTGGTTTCCAGAAGACGGTGGCGAATTTCAGATCCAGCTTAAAGGGCGCAAGCCTTTGCACCACTGCTTGCGCCGTGTTGCCGGTGTCGAACACATCATCTACAATCAGTACCCTGGAACCCGGAATGATAGAGTTGAAGATTTCATCGGCATTCTCAAAAAAGACCTCCGGGGTGTGCGCTTTGATGCCAGTGTAGGATTGGCATTTGAGTGCGCGGTGGCGCGGGCGGAAGCCGTGGTAGTGCAAAAACTCATGGACAATGACCCCCACCGGCGCACCGCCGCGCCAGAGTGCGATCATGTCATCCGGCACCCAGCCGCTGTCGATAATCATGCGCCCCAGCCGGAAGCTATCCAGGTGGTACTCCTCAGCACTTAAATATCTTTTTATTATTTTCATTTGTTGTTTATAACACCGACTTGCGGATAATCACACGACCGTTGCCAAGGTCAGATGACTTTAGCAACGGAAATACATAATCGTCCTCGATTTCGATTAATTCCCCATACCCATTAATCAACTGACCGTCTTGCCTTGAAAACTCCACCACCTTGGCTGCGTCATGCTTAACACCTGAACGCCAAGTATAAACCGAGGAAACTCCATCCAGATTGCGGTGTGCCTGATAGCTGTCAATATCAGAGACTAAGTCGCCATAAATGAAGCCAAATTTAGTAGCATCCGAAGAAATACTAAGATCTGTATAAACTGTTGCCACCCTATCATCTGTTCGTGCTCCGGTGACATAAAACAAGCAAGCATCACCTGCAATATCAAAATTTGACTTGCCTGTTTTTGCGTCAAATCCACGCAAGCCCTGAAAATTAGTTTTTTGAGGGAGATTGTTGCTCCCCAGTTGTCCAAGCTCAGAGTTTGTGACCCACGGTGGATTACCGATAACAAGAACTCGTGGTTTTTCTGTTTTTGAGAGGTTGCTCTTCCAGTCTTCGGTAAAGAAGTCTCGATGAACGATCTTCACACCGAGTGAACTTAGATTAGATCTGGCAGCTTCGACGTAGTCCTGGTTGATTTCGTAGCCCTCAGATGTGGAGCTGTCGCGCCAGTGTTCTGCGGATGATTTAAGAAATGCTCCCAACCCTGCCGTAGGCTCAACTACCAAATTTGGAGGAGCATAAAGACTGGCTACGAGGGTAACTACCCTTGTAGCCAGGCTCTCTGGAGTCTGAAAATCTCCGAATTCCTTTTTTACGCTCATAGTGCCTCGATACCAGAAATAGTCCCAGCCTGCTGAATCACTCGGCTGTATTGTAACCGCCATTGTAAGGCGTTTGAAATAGTAAAATAGCCAATCCCCGGGGGATTTGCAAGCACTTCTTTCGCGAGAGTCTGAGCCTGAATCTCATCGAGTGGGAGCATGCGTTCACTAAAAAAAGCCAAAATATCATCGAGATTTCCGTCGTTTTGAATTATGCGTAAGAGACCGGATGTTGTCTGAAAATCTGCGGCCCTTGAGCGATCAACGAATACCGTATGGAGAATATTCAGTCGTCCTGTGCGGGTATCATCGTCATCCGTCTTCTCGTAGATGAAAACTGTCCAGTCCTGATTTAAAGTTGTCACTTTTTTCTTCATTTCCTTGTTGCTTCTTTTTAAAGTGACAACCTATCATAGGACGGGACACCTGTCTCCTGTCTCCTGACTCCTGACTCCTGTCTCCTGTCTCCTGACTCCTGACTCCTGTCTCTTACCCCCGCATCACGAGTTTCATATAACTCTCAAAGATCTGTTGGCCCCAGAACATCCAGATTGTGGCACCCGCGCAGATGTAGGGGCCAAAGGGTATCTGGCTCTGCTTTTCGGCTTTGCCGGAGAGTATCAGGGCGATGCCCACAATGCTGCCCAGAGTTGCTGAGGCGAAAACAGTGAAGAGCACCGCCTTCCAGCCTAAAAACGCGCCAATGGCGCCCATGAGTTTGACATCGCCAAAACCCATGGCCTCCTTTTTGAACGCCCAAGTGCCGAGCTCCGCGATTGCAAACAGGATACCGAAACCAGCCAACAGCCCGATTGAGGAACTCATCAATCCGCGCCACCAGATCTCCTGGCTATGCAGTATGGGGTAGAGCACGCTCAGAATCGGCCCGGCAATCATGCCGCCAATGGTCACTGAATCAGGGATGATGAAGTGCTCAAAATCCACAAAGGTGCCCAGGACAAAACCGCCCAGAATCAGCCAGTAGATGGGCACCAAAGCAAAATGGGCGATAGGCTGCACCGGCATCTGAGCTGGCATGGCCCAGGCCATATAAACCGTTAGAAAGAGCATGGCGGTCAGCAGCTCCACCAGGGTGTAGCGAAACGCGATCCTGCCCTTGCATTGCGCGCATTTGCCGCGTAGCGCGATCCAGCTTAAAACAGGGATGTTCAGATACCAGGGGATCAGCATACCGCAGTGCGGACAGTGCGAGCGGGGCTTGATCACCGACTCATCACGCGGTATACGGTAGATGCATACATTGAGAAAACTGCCGACGCAGGCTCCAAAAAAGGTGGAGAAAAGCGCGAACATCAAAATAAAAAACTGCAGCTCTTGATTTGTGAGTTGATCTGTCATTGCCGTATGATACATAAAGAGCATTGGTTGTCGCAAGTGCGGAGTTGCAGTTGGGCTTACCGGCTAAATTAGTTTGTCGAATTCTTCAACTCCGCTGCTCTGCGAGGAAAAATTTTAAGGTCAAAAATTAAAGTGCAACCATCTTGACCCCCTATGTTCAGTGATCAGGCGTTTTCGGTTAGGATTATCATTGGGGAAAATCATCCCCTGGCGCGCCACTCAAGGGGCTGCATAGTGGTGTGGCGTTTGAAGACCGTGGCGAAATACTGACTGGAAGAAAACCCGAGCTGATAGGCGATCTCCGTGATTGAAAGTGCGCCCTCTTTTAAATATTTTTTTGCCAGCTCTATCTTTTGCAGGTTAATGTAGCTGCCCGGTGACATACCGCTCTCCTCTTTGAAGCGCGCCTTGAACCGGGATACCGAAAGGTTGGCCATCAGGGCCAACTCGGCCATAGGCGGCGGCACCTCTTCGACATGCCCCTCAATATACCGCAACACCCCGGCAATTGCCGGCGAAATAGCGTTGCGGCCATGCAGTTCGGCCAGCTCCAGAACGTCCAGCAGAAAGCGCAGCATCCAGTTTTTGATATTCGCTGATTGCAGCCCGCTCCCGCACTCATCATGGACTTTCAGAATCTGTTCCAGCAGGGTTTTGAGCTGTGCACCACCTTTGAAGTGGCGACTGGGGATGCTGAGCAGGCGGCTGACCAGCTCCTGTCCCTCTCCTGGCGGCAGGTTCAAAAATCGCTCCCGCTTGGCAGGCACGGCGATCAGCATCCAGTAGAGTCGGCCGCGGTTGAGAGGTGTCCCCCCGGAGCCATGCGCCTCGTGCGGGAAGGTGACAAAAATATCGCCGCCTTTTAAAGTAAAGCTCTCGCCCTCCACCTCGTAACTCTGAGCCCCCTCTTCCAGATAGCAGATCTCAAACATATCCCCGTGCGTGTGCTCTTTCAACGGTGCATGCGCCTGGGCATAGCTGTAACGTCCCAATGCCAATACATCCTTAAAACCGCGCCTGCGGAAATCAACGATCTTGCGATTGTTGGCCGGGTCAATGAGTATGTTCTTCATGTTCAAAATTGTACTGCAATACTATCTTGAACGCAATATCATTTTAGATGGCGTATGCTTATGGTGTTTTGAGGGAGTCAGGAGGCAGGAGGCAGGAGTCAGGAGTCAGGCTCGGCAGTATAGAAATCGGAAGTCGTGAAGTCGATCTCTTGCGCCCTTCGACCCCGACCCCGACCTTGAGTTACAGGGAAGCTTTGTCGCGAACTTTGTCGGAGTGGAATGAACAATTAATTGTTTTTTCTAGTCGCCTAAGTTTGCGACAAAGAGAAAAAACGTTGAGGTGACTAGATCACGTAGCCGAAAAAGATGAGGATTGGGATTAAGGGAAATCAGTGCCTGTCCCTAAGCGGTGCGTTTAGTTATACGTGAGCAGCAATGTTTTACAAGTTAAAATCGAAGTTATAGGCAAGCTGGCCACTAGCCACTGGCCACTGAGTAAGTTATTGGTACGTGATATGACAACAGGTGAAAATCTTAGACGGGCGATACGGTTTGAACGACCGGAGTGGATTCCAATGGAGTTCCATATTAACCCCGCCTGCTGGAATCACTACCCGCATGATGACCTGCAAGCGCTGATGGTTGAACACCCGCTGCTCTTTCCAGGATATCAAGCTGTCGCAACAGTTGAACCGCAGTTCTCGCTGGTTCAGCGCAAAGATCACCCCTATACCGACCCCTGGGGCTGCGTCTGGCAGACGTTGACGGATGGCATCACCGGCGCAGTGCATCAGCATCCGCTAGCTGACTGGGCGGCCTTTGAAGGCTACCAAGCCCCTGATCCGGAGCAGAGTGATGGTCTCTTTCCAATCAGCTGGGCCGTGGAGGCGGAGCGCCTGCAAGCCGCCAAAGCCAGCGGCAACCTGGCCATGGCGCTGCTGCGTCATGGTCACACCTTTCTGCAGTTGGTCGACATCCGCGGCTACGAGAATCTGATGTTCGATATGATAGATGGAGAGCCGCGCCTGATGCGCCTGATCGAGCTGATTGAAGATTTTAACCAGGTGTTGGTGCAGCGCTACATTGATCTGGGGGCGGATTTCATTGCATATCCTGAGGACCTCGGCATGCAGATAGGGCCCATGCTCTCGCCGGATCACTTTCGCAAATACATCAAACCCAGCTACCAGCGGATCATTCAGCCAGCGCGCGAGCGCGGGCTGATTGTGCACATGCACTCTGACGGGGATATCAGAACTCTGGCCGATGATATCATCGATGGCGGCGTTGAAGTGCTCAACCTCCAGGATTTAGTCAATGGAATTGATTGGATTAAGAGCAAATTTGTCGGTAAAGTATGTATTGATCTTGATATTGACCGCCAGAGCATCACGCCCAGCGGTACGCCAGCCCAGATTGATGCTTTGATCCGCGAGGAAGTTGAAAAACTGGGCTCCAGAGAGGGCGGCCTGACCATGATCTACGGTCTATATCCAGGGGTGCCGCTGGAGAATGTGAAAGCGCTGATGGATGCGCTGGAGCGGTATATGGGGTATTACAGCGGCTAGCCGCTGGGGATTTGTGATTTTGGATTTGTGATTTTGGTTTTTTTGCCACAGAGGCACAGAGACACAGAGGAGATAAAAAGATGGGCTGCGCTGAAAGAGAGGTTATGAAAACATACCGAATAAATTTGATGACATTGACTATCTGTCTGACCACAGCGATCTCTCTGGCTGAGATGTCGATCAAGGTCGATGAGGCCACGCAACGCTACACAATTAATGAGAGCGGCCAGCAAGTGCTGACCTATAACTTCGGCACAGTCCCAGTGCCCGAGGGTGTGGGCGGAAAATACGCGGTTGCCCGCGGCAACTACGTGCACCCGCTCTACGGGGCGGCAGGCGAGATCCTGACCGAGGATTTTTCCAAGGATCACCCCCACCACCGCGGCATCTACTGGGCCTGGCCGGAGGTGACCTATAAGGGCGAGACCCGCGACCTGCACGCGCTGCAGGGGCTCTTCGCCCGCCCGGTCAAAATACTCAAACAGAGCGCGGATCAGAACTCGGCGATCATCACAGCCGAGAATATCTGGAAATGGGGCGACACCGAGGAGATCGTGCGTGAGTTCGCAACCATTACCGCTTATCCGGCAAAAGATGGTCTGCGCGTCATTGACTTTCAGTTTAAGTTTGAGGCCCTGCAGAACAGCATCACCCTTGCACGGCGTCAGCGGACATCGTATGGCGGCCTCAACTTTCGCATGTCGCGGTTCAGCGACCTGAAAATCAGTCGGCACCGTGATTCACCCGGCGCGTACCCCTGCCGCGCCTGGGCTGAGCTGAGCGGCAAGCCGCCAAAAGGGCAAAACACAGTCGGCATATTTCTGTTGCAACACCCCGCCAATCCGCACTACCCAGGTGATTGGGTGAGCTTTGAAGATCTGCCTTGGCTGCAGCCAACCTTTCCCGCCGCAGGCATGGCTTATGCGTTGAAACCCGGCCAGCCGCTGGAGCTCGCCTTCCGCGTCATCATCAGAAGCGGTGATGGGCTCGCAACTCCACCGGAAAAACTTTTTTCCAGTTACGCCGGGGACATGGCTGATCCTCTGTTGAAAATGGCTGGCTACCAATATGGCAGTGATCGCACGCTGCTGGCAGCGGTTGAGCAGGCTATCCGCGAGCAGCCCGTCCAGGACAGGCACAACTCGGAGCAACGTTTGCTTGCCATCCTGTCAGCAGGCGCGACGTCATCTGATTTCCAGTGCTGGGCTTTTCGCCAGCTACAGCTCTGCGGCAGCGAAGCTTCGCTGCCCCTGTCTGCCGCCTTTCTTGCGCAGAACTCCTGGATGCAGGCGCTCGACGCGATTGCCGCTCTTCCGGGTGCCGCTGCCACCGCAACCATGATCAACACTCTGCCCACGCTCCCTGCTGAACGTGCCGCAGCCGTGATACAAGCCCTGGGAGCGCGCAAGGATGAGGCTGCCCTGCCTGCGCTGGCAACTAGGGCCGCTGGGGGCGATGAGATTGTTGCAGCGGCGGCGATCAACGGCATTGGCAAACTGGGCACATCCGCGGCGGCCCAGGCACTGAGCGAACTCAAGCAGATTCCAGAGCTGCAGGAGCAGCTTATTGATGCGCGCCTGGCCTGCGCTGATGCTCTGGGACAAGATCCGGTTGCACTCAACATTTACCGCACAATTTGGAAGCCGGGCTCCACGGCCAGTGCCGCGCAAAGGAGCGCAGCCCTGATTGCTCTGGTCCGCTGCTCGCAGGCGACCGACGACGAGATTTACTCTGTCTTAACCTCCACGGATGCGCAGCTTCAAAACGGGGGTGCGGCGGCCATGCGCTTGCTTAACAAAGAGATGTTGCTCGATCTGAGTGCCAGGTTAGACGCTCTGCCTGAGAGCGCCCGGCTGGCGGTTGTTACAACTTTGGGCGACAGAGCGATCAAGGAGAGCGAAAAGTTGCTCGTGTTCCTATTAGCTCACTATTCCCCGGAGCTTGGGCTCGCAGCTGTGCGCGCTCTTCGGGAAATAGGGGGGCAGGCTGCGGTGCGTCCTCTGTTGAAAATGGTTGCGGCGGGCGGCGCGACTGGTGCTGAGGCCAAGCTCACGCTGACGCAGCTGAGTGGCGTAGGGGTGTTTGATGTGCTGGCTGGAGCGGCTGCCAGCCAGGACGTAAAACTATCTCAAATTGCGCTGAAGTTGATTGCTGACCGCGCCGACCCTGGCGCACTAGAGCTGATGCTGGAGATGGCCAGCTCGCCGATCGTCGGTGTTGCCACAGCGGCGATCGGGGTTATACGCAGCAATGGAACCGCCGCGCATCTGCCGGCACTGCGCCAGATTCTGCTCGATGGTGACAATGCAGTCAAGCCCGCGGCCGCGGCGGCCATGGTGCTGATCTGCAAACGCACGCCGGATGCGCCCCTGGCAGCAATGCTGCAGGACGCACCCAAACTGACCGGCGAGGCGCGCACCGCCATGATCAGTGCTCTGCCGGAGATTGGCGGCGAGGTTGCGTTGGCCTTTGTCAGTCAATCGAAAGACGAAGCTGCTGTGCGCGCCCTGCTCAACTGGCCGGAGAGTAGCGCCATCCAGCCCATGCTGGCAGTGATTGCCGATCCGACGCCCGCTGACGCGCTCAACCGTCTGGCTGGCGCGGGTCTGCTGCGTCTGGCAAAGAACACCGCCTCTGTGACTGAACAATCCCGCGCCCTTAAAACAGCGCTGCCTGGTGTGCGCGATGCAAAGGTGCGCAGGGAGATTGAGGATTACTTGATTGAGCTTGCCAGTGTGAACATCGCCAAAGGCAAGCCTGTCACATCTTCGCATCCGTGGCAGGATAGCCACAAACCCGAGTTGGCCCTTGATGGCAAATTGAACACCTTCTGGAGCTGCGCACACTCGCCAGCATGGATCAGTGTTGACCTCGGCGCAGTTGAAAAGCTTGCGCGCATTAAGGTCATTAACTATTTTGGTGACGGGCGTTACTACCAGTATGTTGTGGAGCTTTCAAGTGACAACCAGAGCTGGCGCAAGGTAGCTGACCTGAGCGACAACACGGCACCAGCCACTGAGCAGGGGGTCAGCTTTAAACTTGATGCTGTTCAGGCCCGCTATGTGCGTGTGACCATGCTCAAGAACAGCGCCAATCCAGGGATGCATATTGTGGAGCTGGAGGTGTATTGATTTTGGATTTGTGATTTTGGATTTTTTTACCACAGAGACACAGAGGAGAGTTGCGGCATTCTGTGAGTTGTAGTGCGGAGCACTGTAGCCGAGGGCCGCGACCTCGGGGGGCTCGGAAATGGATTGTCTGGCGAATAACTGCTGCCTGCGAAGCGCTTGCTTATCGATGCCTAGATGAAAAAACGCCTCTGCGGCAAAACGGATATCTAAAAAACGGAGAGAATTATGAAAAGAAGAGCATTTATCAAAGTCGCGGCATCCGCGTTGGCGATGCCGATCATTATACCGTCAAGTGTGCTTGGCAAGGATGGGGCGACCGCGCCTTCCAACCGTATTACCGTCGGATTGATCGGTGTCGGCGGGCGCATGGGCGGAGTGTGGGGAGCGATGAAGCGCTGTAAAGGTGTGCAAGGTGTCGCGGTCTGTGATGTTCAGGATAACAACCGGGAGAGTTATCGTAAAGCACTTGGGCTAACAGAAAAAGATGCTTACTTGGATTTCCGTGAGCTTCTCGCAAGAGCTGATGTTGACACTGTGGCGGTTGCTACCCCCGATCACTGGCATGTGCCGATCTCAATTGCGGCGATGAAAGCGGGCAAGGATGTTTACTGTGAAAAGCCGCTCAGCAACACCATCACCGAGGGGCGGGCGCTGGTCAACACTGCCGAGCGTTACGGCGCGATTTTCCAGCATGGCACCCAGCTGCACAGCATGAGCGGCGTACACCGCGCCTGCGAGCTGGTGCGCAACGGACGGCTCGGTAAATTGAAAGAGATCCGTATCGGCTCACCGGCTGGACATGCTTTTGGCTGGCCAGCGGCGGAGCAGGTGCCTGCTGGGCTGCACTACGACATGTGGCTCGGCCCCGCGCCGGTTACTCCATACGCATCAATAAAAATCGGGGATATCCCCGGCATCGGGCTGCGTGGGTGGTACTTTGTCTCGGATTACAGCAAAGCTGGGTGGATCGCCGGGTATGGGGTACATGACCTTGACATTGCCCAGTGGGCAATGGGGCTGGAGCGGAGCGGCCCCATCTCGGTTGAGGGCAAGGGGGTCTATCCAAAGGATGGCATTTTCGACACAGTGCTGACCTTTGATATAACCTTTGAATACGTCAACGGGGTGAAGCTGAGCATGACCGACACCGGTAAAAACCGGCATGGGGTCACATTCATCGGGGAGCATGGTTGGATCTTTACCCGCGGCGGGATAGAGGCTGAACCGAACTCGCTGCTGAAAGAGGTGATCGCTCCGAGCGAGACGCATCTTTACCGCAGTCCAGATCATGCCCAGAACTTTTTTGACTGTGTTAAAACGCGCGCTGAGACCATCACCCCGGCTGAGGTTGCTCACCGCGCCACCTCCAGCGCACTGCTGGGCGGCATTGCCTGTCAGCTGCAGAGCAAACTGAAGTGGGATCCAGCGCGTGAGATCTTCCCTGATGATCCTGAGGCCAACAAGCTGCTGGTCAGCGCTATGCGGGCACCGTGGGGGGTGTAGGGTAGAGATTTTGGATTTGTGATTTTGGATTTTGGATTTGCGAGACAGGTGTTTGTAACCAAATACTGAAGGGGCTAACCATGAACGAAGGTGAGTTGAAGGAACGAACCAAAAATTTTGCTTCGAGAATAATCACGCTTATTGATCGCGCGCTAGCCGAACCATTACATAAAGAAGCCGACGCTCTCACCGCAATATTCGCCAAATCCATAATAACCGCCCGGTCAAGAAAATGAATAATCAACCCAAAACCCAAACACCAAAATCACAAATGAGCAACCAATCCAAAACCCAAAATCACAAATCCAAAATCCAAACACCTTTAGGTGTTTTAATCCACGGTGCGGGCTGGGTTTCAACCCAGCATATCGCGGCTTTCGCGGCTAACCCCAATACTGAAGTTGTGGCGATTTCCAGTCGCACTGTTAAGGGTGCCCGCCAGCGCGCGGCCGAGTTTGGGCTGGATGTGCCCTGCTTTGAGGATTACGCGGCAGCACTGGCGCAGCCGGGGGTTGACATTATCTCAATCTGCACGCCGCAGCATCTGCACGCCGAGCATGTGATCGCCGCGGCGGATGCTGGTAAGCATGTTGTGATCGAGAAGCCGGCCGCGCAGAGCATGGCGGAGCTGCACGCCATGCAGGCGGCGATCAGCCGGGCAGGGGTTAAGAGTGTAGTCAGCTTTGTGCTGCGCTGGAATCCGATGTTTGTTAAGCTCAAGCAGATGAGCGCGGCAGGCGATTTCGGCGAGATTTTCTGTGTGGAAACCGACTACCAGAGCTACAGTGGCGACTGGTGGGGCGGGTTTTCGCTGGGGCGCACCCTAGCAAAAGGTGGCAGCGCCATGCTGGTGGCAGGGTGTCACGCCATTGATGCCTTGCGCTGGTTTGCAGCCCAGGGCGAGTTTGAAGCAGCCGATCCAATTGAGATTTTCGCATACGAGGGTGGCAAGCGCGGGCGCTCCACCACGCAATACAATCCCGTCACTAATAGCTGGCATGAAGGCGAGCCGCTGGAGTACGCTGGGGTTGAGATGATTCTGGTTAAATTTTCCAACGGGGTGCTCGGCAAGGTGGGGGTTAACTTCGAGTGTATCCAGCCCTACCGTTTTCCAGTACAGATCTTCGGCGACCAGGGCTCAGCTAAGGATAACAAAATCTGGTCGCATCGTTACCCGGAGCAGAGAGATTGGATCGAGTTCGATACGATCCGTCCTGACAGCGCCGATGTCTCGCACCACCCCTTCCAAGGCGAGATCGACCACTTTGTGAATTGCATTCAGAATAATGTGGAGTCACACTGCAACCTCGCGGATGCAATTAAAACACACGCGATTGTCTTTGCCGCCCAGGAGTGCTATCGGACGGGT
This sequence comes from Kiritimatiellia bacterium, assembly GCA_028686345.1. Taxonomy (GTDB): domain Bacteria; phylum Verrucomicrobiota; class Kiritimatiellia; order RFP12; family UBA1067; genus M55B167. Next base: position 1,756 of record JAQUCE010000012.1, on the reverse strand, counting down.
AGGCCGGTGGGTTTGTAGATTTATGATCTTGGATTTGTGATTTTGGATTTTAAAAGTTACCTTAAAAGTGATAATGAAATGTGCATAAAAAGCACGAAAATGAATGATAGTAGTACGAAGAGACCAGCCCTGTGCAGCGCAACATCATGGACGAGTTTAAACTGACCCTGCCGACTAGAGTGCGTGCCCTGCTGATCATTTGCGTGCCACCCGCATAGCGGACGACTTCCTTGCTCCGCGCCGAAGGCTCCAACTATAGACAGTGGTTGTATCGACGCCAAGCCTCCACAAGATGTTAATATATAATTCTTTAGCTCCTGAAAAAGATGAAAATTGGCCCTTAGAGGTCGATTTTTAGATGAGTTTTCAGGTTTTAAACGGTTTCAAGTCATGGTATTATGTATCCATGCCGCGTTCAAACAGATACCTTACTGCCGGTTACATCTGTCATTAGGCAAGGAAATGGAATGAAATTACACCCTCTATGTTCAATTGTCTTTTTTATGTTGTTAGCGACACGCTGCTATGCGCGTGAGTACCGGGTGGACTCGCAGCAGAAGTTTGAAGCAGTCAGCCGGATTGAACTGCAGCCGGGCGATGCCATTTTGTTACGGCGTGGTATGCTGTTCACCGGTATGTTAGCCCCGAGGGGTAAAGGGAGGGCGGGCGCATTGATCAGGATAGCCGCTTTTGGTGAGGGAGCCCGTCCGCAAATCCAGGCAAAAGGAGCGCATATCGCCGGAGTCCTGCTGGAAAATCCATCCTATTATGAGGTCGACGGTCTTGAAATCACCAATAGCAATGGTTCTGATGCGGATCAGGGCACGCTCTTCGGGATCTATGTTCTGGCGCAAGGTGAGGAGGGAATCTATCGTCATATCTATATTGACGACTGCTTTGTGCATGATGTCAACGGCAAAGTAGCTGGTAAAAAACGCGGCGGTATTCACGTGCATGTGAAAAAACTCAAGGCCACAATATTCGACGACCTGCGCATCACGAATAACCGCGTTGAAAATATCGGGGGCGTGGGGATCGGCAACGACTCCTCCTGCGGCAGAGTCATCTTATTCAAAGGGGGTTATGAGAGTAAAAATCTTTGGACGCGTGTTTACGTGGGTGGCAATCGGGTGGATACCACGGGACGCAACAATATCATTGCGCGGGTCAGCAGGGATGCCATTTATGAATATAACCTGCTGGCCAACAGCAGCCGCTATGAAACCGGACACAGCATCTTCTGCTTCAACACCGACAACATAAAGATCCAGCACAACGAGGCCTATGGTAACGTGGGGGATGAGGGTATGGACCGCGGAGGGTTCGACGCCGATTACAACTGCGTCAACACCTTTATCCAGTATAACTACAGCCACGATAACAACTGGTTCTGTGGAATTATGAAGCGTGCAAACCGCAATGTGGTGATCCGTTACAATGTCAGCCAGAACGATAGTGTGGGGATCTATTTCTACGGATTTGAAAAAGAGTCCGCTGCCGATGGGATCCACATTTATAACAATATCCACTTTGTGCGAAAAGAACTCAATGTCTCTGTCTTTCCAGAAGCACGGACCCCCATCAACTCGCGCTTCGAAAACAATATATTCTACTTTGAGGGAAGCGGCAGCTGGGGAAAAAATCCGGTTGGCATCAATACGCTCTTTCGTAATAATCTTTATTTCAATATTGCTCCGCATCCGTCGGATAACTCTCCGGTTTTATCCGATCCTGAGTTTGTCGCGCCGGGAACGGC
>JAQUCE010000200.1 GCA_028686345.1 Kiritimatiellia bacterium | reverse complement strand
GTGATCCGGGGAGCCTGTCGCTTGTCTTTGAAAACGGCACCAATTTCGTCACCCAGTGGCGTGATACACGGACGAACGGTGTGACGGCCTTCGCCGCTGCCGATGCGCCGCGCCCCTTCCTTCGGGAAAATTTCCAGAACGGATTGCCGGTAGTTGACTTCGGATCATTTCATTATCCCGGGCTGAATATAATGGGGTACGGTGGGTATCTCAATTGGAGTGAGTCCTGCACAGGAATTCGTGAGGGTTTTATGGTATTCAGTGATACACCGGATACCGCAGCTATCCCCTCCAATGTGAACTCGTCCTTTTTGCTTGGACATAACTCGCTCTATGGTTTTCACCGTGGATTTGAGGGTGCTCTTCTTATTGACCCATATGCCTCCGCAAATCTTCGCAATGGAAGCTGGAATGTGGATGGTCAGACGGTTTCATTCTCCCATCAGCTAGCAGCGGGTTTTCATCTGATCTCCTTTGCGACGACTGGCCCAGTGACTGCATCCAGATTTGCTCGTGACCGGCAGTCCAGTGCTGGTGGTCAGCGGCTGGCGGAGGTCTTGATTTATACTAACGTGCTGAGTGCAGGTTTCCGGCAGGGGATGCAGTCGCACCTGCTGGGCAAGTGGAAAAACCAGGCGCGCTCCTTTGCTCAGGTGCGTGCAACAGGGGGCAGCATGATCACACTGGCCGCCGGTGTTATGGATATTGCCCTTCTGGAAGGCTCGGGAGCGGTGAAAGCTTCACGGATTGCAGTGGATTTGTTGTCTCCTGGAGATGTGGCCGGGCAGGTAGGGGCCCTCTCTGTCACAGGTGACCTGGATTTTAATGACGGCGCGGTTGTGACAATCGATTGTATTCCCCCCGCATGCGACAGCATTGATGTTGACGGGATGCTCAGTATCATGGGGGGAGGAACCTTTGTTTTCAGTGGCTCTGTGGGTACGGGTATTCCAGAGCCTGTTGCTGTGTTCACCTTTGACACGGTAACTGGAGCAGAAAATTTAAAAAACTGGTCGGTGATGGGGGAGGTAACGGCGCACTATGTGGTGAAACCTCGCATTGTAGGAAATCAGCTGATGCTGATATTTTTGCCGAAGGGCACTGTAATTTTAATTCGTTAAATAAAAGGAAAATCAATGTTCACAAAGAAGTTTTTTGGATGCTCATCGGTGTTTATATTGTCAGCACTCACAGGTTTGTCGGCAACTGTGACACTCGCACCTAAAGCAGAGCCTGCCGGTATGATTTCAACATTAGCCGAAGCACAGGCATGGCTGGAAAACAGAGTGCCTACAATGATTCGAGATTGCCGTCGCACTATGAACGACGGCAAGGCGGCTTATCCTCCCCAGGTGGGTAGCGGCTACAAAGCTTTCTGGCTGCGTGACTATGCTTATATTCTGGAGGGTGGGGCAGCGTATATCCCGCCGTCTGAACTGCTTGCTGCCGTATCGGTTTTTTTGAATGCCCAGCGATCGGATGGCGCCTGCGTCGACTGTGTTAAGTACGATGGCACACCGATTTATAAACCTGGTTATGGAACCATGGGGGAGAATCCAGTTGCGGATGGATCGCAGTTTACCGTTGCTGTCATTTGGCTGACTTGGAAGCAAACTGGCAATGCATCGTTGCTCTCTGTAAGTGTATTAGACAGGCTGGTGCGCGCGATGGAGGCTGTCCCGACTAATTCCGTTACAGGACTGGTCTATATTGATCCAGCAAAAGCGTGGGATCGCTGTTCCTACGGTTTTACCGATTCGATTCGAAAGAAAGGTGACTGCCTGTTTACGTCGCTCCTCGCTGTCGAGGCCTCCCGGCGGTTGGCTGAGATGCTGACAGTAGCAGGGCGTGCATCAGATGCGCAGATTTATATACAGCGGGCTTTGGGTATGACAGCGCAGATCAATACGGTGCTGTGGGATGAAAGCGCAAAGCTGTATCGCGGGGCTTCAGTGGCGTGTTGTGAACACGATATCTGGGGCTCTGCCTTTGCGGTATGGCTCGGAGTCGCTCCCTCTGAGCGTGCTGATGCGATTGCGGCTGTCTTCAAAACCAATCACTCCGCCCTGACGCAGAAGGGCCAGTTGCGACATACAATGCCCGGTATCTACTGGGAAATCGGTTGTGGTAGGGACACCTATCAGAACGGAGGTTTCTGGGGAACACCGATTGGTTGGTATGCGTATGCGTTAAACCGTGTTGATCCTGCGCTGGCGGACCAGGTGTTGGTTGATCTGGTTAATGACTTCGCTATCCGTGGCGTGGGCGAGTGGGTCTTCGGCGGCCATGTTGCACTGCCCCAGGGCTATATGTCCAGCGCGACTCTGCCTTTGGCTGGTATCCGGCGTCTGGTCCGTGAGCGGGGGGATTAGTATGCGGTCACGATCATGCACAAAAAATCTGGCACTGCTTTTACTGCCGTTATGCGCCTTGCTGGTTTGCACTTGTTTTGACGCTAAGCCTCTGTAAAAAATGATAATTGAAAACAACTTACATCAAAAAAACGACGTTTTTTGGCTCTTAGAGCGGTATTTTGACCCCTAAAATGAGTGTTTAACGAATTTATTCGCGGCCATTCGTAGTTGAAAATCAGCCCGAATTATTTGCCCCAAGTTTTATGTTGCGTTAACACTATAATACCTTGTTTTCTCAATGTATTGACAGGTGAGCTGAAATTTACGCAACATAATATCAGTGACTTATGGTTGCAGATCTCCTTATTATAATGAAAGTTATAATAAAGGAGATTCTTATGAGCTCATTGCTTAAGCTATCAACACCTGACACATATCAGGCCCTGTCTGAACAATACTATAATCAGCGGATGCTGGAGGTTGTTAAACTAACTGCGGATAAAGGGATGGTTTATGTCAGCCGCTTCTTTACCTATTTTGGTCCTCCTGCACTGCCATGTGGTTTATTCGCGGCATTATGCCCAAAGTCGATCACTGATTTTCTTGCCGAATACGGCTCAAATCACGGGCCTGGTTCAAGAGGTTGGATGCATAATGTTCTGCGCTCATTTCTTCGTTTTGCTTATAGAGCGGGGTAGTTGCGTTCCGACTTAACATTATTCGCGCCAACCATTCACGTAAGGCGGATGGGAAAGGTTCTCCGATCTGTTCCACCTGAGTGTATTAAGACTTTGTTATCGAGTTTGGAGTGCGGCCCTGCGCCAGCTCTGCGCGACAAAGCCATTGTCTGCCTGCTTGAAGGTTATGGAGTTCGAAGCGTACAGGTGCGCAATCTGCGCTTTGAGGATATCAACTGGCCTGAGAAGACGATTCATTTCCGGGCGGCGAAAGGCGGACGGCCCGTTGACCAGTTTCTCACCACTCGGGTGGGAAATGCGCTGGCTGCCTACATCAGCAGAGAAAGACCGAAATCATCACACAAAGAGGTGTTTTTAACCTCGCGCGAGCCCTTTGTGCCATTTAGCAGATCGGATCAGATTTCTTGGATATTAACAAAAAGATTTCGCAAAGCCCGAATAACTCTTCCCGAAGGTGTCTCATATGGTTCGCATGGTTTCAGGCACACCTTTGCCTCTTCATTATATGGAAAGGCTCCTTTCAAAGACATTGTGGTTGAGCTTATTAAACATTATCTTTCAATAAGGGAACTTGAAAACATTGAGTTTGATCATCTTTTCCTGAATAAAAACAAAAAGCCCATTACTCGGTTCGGCATAGGACGAGTTGTTGAAAAATATGTAAAAAAGCGGCAGCCATCTGCGAATCATTAAAAGACCGTCAGATAACACCACATGTATTTCGGCATACCACCGCTTTACACCTTGTTGTTAAATCCCGCAGTTGCACCGTATTATCCGCTTGTTACCGTCCAAATTCAATCTGTATGACGTACTGCCATAATTCGGGATTATAGAGTCCGGCGGGTGCGGTTGTCGATCCCCGATTTCACATATGTTGTTTGTGGCGTTTTTGAGCCTTCCATGCCCCCTAAACCTCGGGGTCCGGGGCAGAGCCCCGCCGTTGTGTAAAACCTGGTTTTTTGCCTTTATTTTTATTTCATCATATACTCTGCTGGATGAAGAAATATTACGCTACAGAAGAGGAGATTGAAGAGACGCTCGCATCCCTGTCGGAAACGGTTTGCCCCCACTGCGGGGCAAGGGGCGAGTTTGTCCGCCACGATAACATCTGGAGAAACGGCGGATCGGCCAATGGCCTGCGCGGGTGTACTGCAACAAGCGCAGGGGCCAAGGCTGCGGCAAAACGTTCACGCTCTGGCTCTCTGATACATTGCGGGGCCGGTGTTTGCGGGCTGCGGAACTGATGCGGTTTATCATCGGGCTTCTAGCGGGTTTGTCGGTCTGGAAAGCGTGGAGGAACGCGGAGACAGGCATGACCCCCAGAACAGGCTACCGGACATTCAGGAGGCTTGTTAACAATCAGAGTGTAATCAGAACGGAGCTTTTCGAGCGCACTCCGCCAACGCTTCAGAGC
>JAQUCE010000101.1 GCA_028686345.1 Kiritimatiellia bacterium | reverse complement strand
CGATTATTCAGAGCGCATGGTTTAATTAAGAAAGTACCGAGGACTAATCGCTATGTTTTAACTAAAAAAGGATGCAAAGTCGCCACTACGGTGTTAGCTGCCTCTAATGTTGATACTGAACAACTTATGGATATGGTGATCTAAAAAACGTACAAAAAAAACAAGAAGTTGAATGATAGTAGTACATAGAGCACAAAGATTTTTTGCCCACGACTCCCTCGACTCGCCGCCGCACTACCCCGCTTTCCCGTGTTTTTCTCATTTTTCCGCGTTAAATCACAAAATAGTATCGACTTTCAACCTCAAAAAAGTGCATCATAGCGTGCGAGATGTTTTTTTTACATACATGTTGGAAGCAAAATGCGCTTTATGTATGGGCTGAACAGGATGTGGCAGAGGATGTGTTATTGCAAAACAAAGCGTGCGATAATGCAGTGCTCTCTCCATTTAATGTTGATGCTCAACATCTTAAGTCACTTTTAACCAGTATCCTGTGGTCTGCTCCCAAGGAGCTGAATGCACTTCAGCTGACAATTAACCTGCCAACCGCCACCGTTAAAGGCCGCAAATATCCGCTCCCCTCGCACACATTTCTCATCAAGTCAAAGGCGCGCACAGAGCTTAACCACCCTGCGACGAGTAATTTGTTGCCGTGGCGGCTGGATGCAATCAAACTTGACCTGCGGCAGATGATCGCGCTCTTCGGTGCCTGCCTGAAGCGACGGGTGGCGCCCGGAGTTTTCTTTGATAAAGACATCTATTGTTTAAAGAATGTCTACCGCTTTGCCGGCTCTCTGATAGCGCGCGGTCAGTTTCTGCCATCCGTATGCCGCGCATCCACCGGCGAATATCAAGCGCTGTGGCAGCCGGTTCTGATGCTGCGGGACAGCGAGCGGCTCGACCAAATCATTGCCGGGATTCCCGGGGTCGCTGTTGCAGGCGAAAACCTAGCTGAATCAGCGGAAGAGTTTTTAAATGTAATCATTGATTATATTGTGCGTGTCAGTGTTATGACAACGCTGTCGCGGGCGCAAGCCAGCAAGGGCAAGTTTTACAGTGTGCATGATGCCTGGCTCGCCGCGCTGCGCGGGGAGTCGCCGCTGATCCGATGGGAGAGCGGGAGCGAGCTGGAGGAGCTTGGGAGTGTGCTGCGCACCTGGCGCCGCCCGGTTGAGTTCAGCCGGGAGTCCAGCATCACGCTGATGTTGAAGCTCCATGAGCCGCCGCGCCACGATCAAAAAGAGTGGCTGCTTGAGGTCAAATACAGGCAAGCGCAGCTGGAGAGCGAATTCCCCGCCGGGGCGCATATCTTTACCTATCCCGAGATCAGCGAACACCTGCTGCTCTCCTTAGGTCAGGCGGCGCTGCTGTTCTCGCCGCTGGAGCGGATCAAGCGCCACCGGGAGCGCACGGCCGCTGCTTTAACGCACCAGGAGGCCCACACCTTTATCAATGGAACAGCGGCGCTGCTGCGGGCGTGTGGCTATGAGGTTGAGCTGCCGGCGTGGTGTGCGGATAAGGTTGTTCAGCCCTTTGCCCTGGACGCGGAGATCCTCCCGCATGATGCCGTCGAGGGCAGCGGCGAGAAGGATCTGGAGCGCCGCTTTGATTTGAAGTGGAAGGTTACGCTGGATGGCGAGCCAGTCACCCCGGAAGAGCTGGAACAGCTTTTAAAGGAGCAAAGCTCGCTCGTCTATTTCCGGGAGCGCTGGATCGAAATCGACATTGCCCAGCTGCAGGAGGCTCTGCGGATCTGGCGGCGCAAACGTATTGAGAGCCGCACGGCCCGCGAAATCATGGGCTTGGCCCTTGGCGGCATTCAAAATCCGCACGGACTTGATATCCGCGCCTTAACCGGCCAGGGCTGGATTGAAACCTTCCTGAAAACACTGCAAGGCAAGCAGGAGTATGAGGAGCTGCCCCAGCCCGAGAGCTTTCACGGCGCGCTGCGCCCTTACCAGGCGCGTGGTTTCAGCTGGTTGGTTTTTCTTAAAAACTGGGGGCTGGGTGCCTGTCTGGCGGATGATATGGGCCTTGGAAAAACCATCCAGACCATCGCGTTCATTCTGCATGAACGGAGCAGGGGAGCCCGAAAACCCATCCTGATTGTCGGCCCGACCTCTATTCTCAGCAACTGGGCGCATGAGATCGCCAAGTTCGCCCCATCGCTCGCCAGTGTGACGCACCATGGATTGAGCCGGCTGCGTGGCGACAAATTAAAGGCCCAGGCTGCACAACATGATATTGTGATTACCAGCTACACACTGCTGTACAAAGATTACAAAGATTTGAGACAAATCAAATGGTCGGGGTTGATCGTGGATGAGGCGCAGAATATCAAAAATTCCTTGACCCTTCAGGCCCAGGCCGCCCGCGCCATCACCGCTGATTTCCGGATTGCCCTGACAGGTACCCCCATGGAAAACAACGTGGGTGATATCTGGTCGTTGATGGATTTCCTTAACCCAGGCCTGCTCGGCAACCGGAAATACTTCCGGGACTCTTTCTTTAAACCGATCCAGTCGGGCGCTGACCTTAAAGCCAAAAACCGGCTGCGCCGGATCACATCACCCTTTATCTTGCGCAGGGTTAAAACCGATCAGGATATCATCCGGGATCTGCCTGATAAGATTGAAAATAAGATCTATTGCACGCTCTCATTGGAGCAGCAGGAGCTGTACCGGGATGTAACCGATAGTTTCAGCCGCGAGATTGAGGGCAAAAGCGGTATCGGACGCAGAGGCGCGATCCTCGCGGTCCTGACTCATTTGAAGCAGATCTGCAACCATCCGGCTAACTATCTGGGAGAGAGCGAAGATCTGGAAAACCGCTCCGGCAAACTTGATCGACTGGTGGAGATGCTGGAGGAGATCTTCTCGAAAGGGGAGAGCGCCCTGATCTTCACCCAGTACGCGACCATGGGTGCCCTGCTTAAAGAGCACCTCTGCCAGACCTTTGCCGTTGACATGCCCTTTCTCTATGGCGGCACCAGCCGGAAAAACCGCGATTTAATGATCAGCGGTTTTCAGAATTCGCCTGACTCGAACGCCTTCATCCTCTCGCTCAAAGCCGGCGGCACCGGACTGAATCTCACCCGCGCCAACCATGTCTTCCACTATGACCGCTGGTGGAATCCGGCGGTTGAGAACCAGGCCACTGACCGCGCCTTCCGCATTGGACAGAAAAAAAATGTGATGGTGCACAAGTTTATCTGCGCCGGCACCCTGGAGGAAAGAATCGACGCGCTGATGTCCAGAAAATCACAGCTGACAGATGAGATGATCAGCAGCAACGAGCAGTTTCTCACCGAGCTCTCCAACCAGAAGCTGTGCCAGCTGCTGCAGCTTTCCAACACCCCGCTCCCGCAGGAGACCATTGATGAGTAAAAGGAAGACCTATCAACTGCGCAATCCGCTGGCCGTACGCGGCGGCATACGCGCGCAACACACCAGTACCGGACAGCTGCGCGTCTGGTGGAGCCGGCGCTGGATGGATATGATGGAGCAATTCCGCCTTGGAGCGCGACTTGGCCGCGGCAGAAATTATGCCGAAGCAGGGCAGGTCTCGGATCTGGTGATCGAGCAGGGAGTGGTCAATGCCACTGTGCAAGGTGCTCAGAAAGAGCCCTACACCAGCCGCATCACCTTTAAAACCTTGGACCAGGAGGGTAAGGCAACTGTACTTGATACGCTGCGCGAAAAGCCGGTTCTGATTGCGCGTCTCTTGGTCGGCGACCTGCCGCTGAAGATCGAAAGTATCCTGCTCAAAACAGGCTGCCCCCTCTTTCCGGAGCGGGAGCATGACGTGAAAAGCCGCTGCAACTGCCCTGACTGGGCCAACCCCTGCAAGCACCTGGCCGCGGTCTATTATCTGCTCGGCGAGGAGATCGCCAAAAACCCGATGCTGCTCTTGAAAATCAGAGGCATTACAATAGGCGATATCTTTAATGAGAGCAATGTAAGCGTAAAAAAAGTCACCCCTCCTGATCTCAAGCGCGAACCGCTCCCGCTAACAGCCAGCTTCTATGGCCAGACCCAGCCCGAGGTGACTGATTTTGGTGAGGAAGAGCATACCGGCACCTCTGCTCCCTTGGTTCACCGCTTGGGATCGCTGCCTTTCTGGCGTGGGCAGGAACGCTTTATTGACACCCTTGAAAACCTCTATGACCGCGCAGCTCTCCGTGGCTGGAAGGTCTGGATGGACGAGCCATTGGATGTGCGACGCGAAGAGGAGAAAACCGTCATCAAAGGCGCCAACCTGAGCCTGCGCCATAAACGGATGACAATTGATGCGACAATGCTCTAAACCAGCGGAGCCGGAACCAAACTGAGCCTGCGTGATATGCAAATGTTATCTCACTCATTGAAAAGTTGTGTGATGTGCGAAAGGGCGTCGCCCTCACGGAAAAATTTGTGATTAAGAGCCCGCTGCTACAGTAACAAGCGCCCCGCGTTCCTGGAAACAAAGAAAAGCTCTCAATAATCGGCCAGAGAGCAAAGAGCACGCTAAAGCGTGAACAACAAACGGCTGCCCCGTAAGGTTTGTTGTCCAGCCTTTCCGTGTCCGGCGTAGCTGCGAAGCGCGAAGACGGAAGGCTGCTCCAAAGCGAATTATTGAGACATCACCGTAAAAGTGATAATGGAGTAACGCAAGCATCCTGCTTGCAGATGAATTTCACCGTGAAACTGGAGCTGTTTTAAATGCTGCCTGCAGATAAACCAATAAATTCCCACACTTCCCCAACCCCCAACCCCTAACCCCTAGCCCCTAACCCCTAACCATGCACATACTCTTCATACAACCCGGATCAGGCGGCGGCTTTTATTGCCAGAACTGTCTGCGCGATATCTCGATCTGTGACGCTCTGCGTCAAGCCGGCCATGAGGTCACAATGCTGCCGCTCTATCTTCCGGCCACAGCTGATGCAACGGCTCCGGACGACACACCGGTTTTTTACAGCGCGGTCACCCTCTACCTGCGGCATAAATACCGCTGGCTGCGGCGTTTGCCGCGGGCCTGGTTCAAGCCCCTGGACAGTTGGCCAGTGCTGAAACTGGCCGCGAAGTTTGCCGGAACCACCTCGGCCGGGGGGCTGGAGGAGCTGACCCTCTCAATGCTGCGCGGCATGGAGGGTGCGCAGGCGGAAGAGCTGACACTCCTGGCCGAATGGATTGAAGCGCTGCCTGCGGAAACACGCCCGAATGTCATTATCCTCTCAAACGCGCTTTTAATGGGTCTGGCAAAACGGCTGAAACAGGCAACCGGGGCTCCGATTCTCTGCTGGCTGCAGGATGAGCATGTCTGGACCGACGCCATGCACGCATCACTGCAACAGGCTGTCTTGCAGGCCATGCGCGACGATGCTCACCATGTTGATCGCTTTATTGCTGTCAGCCAATACTACCGCAATGTCATGAGCAGCCAGCTGGGTGTTGATCCTGAGACAATTGATGTTATCTTTCCAGGGGTCAACCCGGCTGATTATATCCAGAGCACTCCGACAACGGGCGCACCGCGGAAAATCGGCTTTCTCTCGCGGCTCTCCGCTGATGAGGGGTTTGATTGCTTTGTGGATGCTTTCATTGAACTGCGCAGGGAACCGCGGTTTTGCGATGTCAGGCTGGCAGCCACGGGCGGGGCCGCGCCGGATAAAAAGTTTTTAGCCAGGCAGCTGCGCAAGCTACGGCAGGCGGGTCTGGGCAAGGATGTGGAGATCTCCTATGACCGCTTTGCTCGCGACCGCTTTGGGTTTCTCGCGGAGTTGACCCTGCTGTGTGTTCCAGGGGCTGGCACGCCCGAGGCCTTCGGGTATTACGCGGTCGAGGCCTTGGCCGCCGGTGTCCCGGTGGTGCTCCCGAAACAGGGGGCGTTTCCTGAGTTTGTCTCCCTTGAGCAGGGCGGTGTTTTACTAGAGGCCACGGATGCGAAAACAATTGCAGGTGTCTGGGCCGACTTACTGACAACACCTGCCAAACTTCAGATCCTTGCCTCAGCTGCGCGCCGCGCTGCGAACACCACTTTTAACGAGAGGCTGCTCGCCGAAGAGTTGCTGCGCACACTCCGCAGCCAAACCAGTCCATCGCTGTAAAGGCGCACCCCGGGGTTTCATAATCTTTGTTTGGCTCTGAGAGCCAACACTACAGTTTCAACTTGAGTGAAGCTCGCAAATCGCGCGCCGGGCGCGGAGGTCGGCTGCGACTATAATTTCCATCCACCGCATAGCGGCGGACATACTGAAAGCAACACAGTATATCCGCCGCTATGCGGTGGATGGTTGCGAAGTATATCCGCCGCTATGCGGTGGATGGTTGCGAAACACGCCGCAACAAGGCCCGCTAGACAACTTTTTGCAAAGAACAATTAATTGCTTTTCCCAGCCGCCAGCCACCAACCGCCAGCCACTCCCCATACGCACGCCCCTCAGCGACTCTCCGGTGCCTCATTAAGCCTCTCAACCTGTACGTCATCAAACCACATTTTTCCAGCATTGCCGTTCATGCCGGCCTCGACTGACACGCCTGTCAACCCCTCCGGCACGGTCATTTCCACCGCAAGCAGGCCCCACTCGCTGTCACCAATCGGCAGGTGAGTGGATAGATACGATGTCTGATCGCCGACTTGCAGCACCCACCGCAAACAGGCTGTTTTCCAGCTTATCTCCGCGCGTTCAACACCAGCCCCTTTCATCCGCGCCTGCAGCCGCCACACGCTGCCAGGTAAAAAAGCCTGCACCGCTAAAGCCTGCCGTGCCATCCGATATGAAGCACCGTCACCCTCCACCCGCGCACAGCGGCTGCCTCCCTCTTGCACAACCGCTCCGCCAGGCGGCAAGTGCCAGGCAACCACGCGGGGACGCGCCGGCAAAATTTGCCCTGAAATTAACAACGCTAACTCATCCCATGGCGCTGCATCAAAATCGCTGTTCTGAAGAATTTCCTCGCTAACCTTGGTGGTCAGCCTCACCTCCGCTCCTGGTGCAGCCGCGCCCTCCGAGCACGCCATGCTCATCGACACACCATGCCACTGGCCTGCTCCGCTGTTATCAGGCCTGCCATCCATCCACGCCAAGTGCAGATCATCGCCGTGCATGAACACATTCGCGGGTTGCATGCCGAACCAGCGCATCTCTGCCAGCCGCAATCCCGATCCTTCCGCGCTTTCCACCCGGATCTCAGTCGGAACCCGCCCTTTCTCCGTTGTCTGCACACTCTGCGCGTAGCGTGACCGGCCATCGCCACGCTCGCCGGAAACGAAAACGCCCGCCGCATCCGCGAACACTGCCCGCGACGCGCCCTTCACGCCCGCTACCTGTGAGAGAAACGCCTGCGCGGCATCGGCAGTGGTCGCAGCGTTAAACGCTACCACCCGCCGAAATGCCGACCCATCGCCGAAAGTGTATTCGCTGTAATATTTCACAGGAGAAGACATCTTTTCAAAGCGCCCGAAACCGCGCATCTCGCCAGCAAAACGCATACACACACCATCCGCCACGCGCTCGATCCAGGTGTGTGTCTCAACGTCATTATCCTGACCGTAATGGTTTTTACCAAACCCCTTATCTGTATATAAGTTCGTGCGATGCACCACCTGCTGCCATGCGCCGCCCTCCCGTCGCCACAGCGCGGTCAACACTCCATTCCGGCTAACCCTTGCCCGATAGTGCGCGTTCTCGAACTGCCACCCTCCGCCAACCGCCGTCAGCCGCGCAGTGCCTGTCTCCGGGCGTGGCTCCTGCCAGTCAGCGAGCGTAAAAACCAACTCGTCATCGCCTGATGCCACGCCATGCTCAGTGTCGCGCCAGGTCATCATCACCCGCATCCCGTGCGCGTCACCCACGCGCTCCAGCACCTGGAGCGAAGCTGGCAGACGCTTTGGGTCGAACTTGAACGCCAAGCGCTGCCCGCCGATCTCCGCGCCAACCTGCGCCTGCGCCATGCCCACTCCAAAAGGATGCAGACGCGAATCCCACAACACCGGTGTGCCCTGCGGCAGGCGGTAGATCGGACCGGCAATACCGTCACATCCCGGATGCCGCACACGAAACGGGCTTTTAAAAACCCCTTCCGCTGTTGCCGCCAGCCACTGCTCTGCTTCCGGCACAGTGAACACCAGGGCAGCACCCTCGGGCACACCGCCCTGCCAAACAGCCCGAACCCGCACGCCGTCGGCTGCCTGCGCATAGCTGATCTTCAGCCTGCGCTCGCCAAAAACGTAGGCTGTCTCGCGGGTTTCAACTTCAAGTTTCTGTATATTTATGGCTACACGCGCCCCTTCCCGCGTCAGACCTTGCGGCAAGGCCAGATCCATGTCTATCACATAGCTCTTCCTCCAACCCGGCTGCCACGCGGCGGCCAGCCCGGTCTCGGAATCCAGCAGCAGCGAGCCTGCCGCACTTTTCACACGCAGGTGATGCTTTGCGCGCGACTTTGCGCTCTGTTGAACAGGTGTTTTCAAAGCAGCTGGCTCCGGCAGCGCCCGTGCGCCGAACCGCAGCACAGTGTAACCAAAGGGCGGCAACGAAACCTCCATCAGCCCGCCACGCGCCGACACCTTCCCGCCGGTCATCAGATCCCGCGCCCACGCTGCGCCGCGCACCGCCTCGGGCAGCACCGCCTCAGGCACCGCTACAACGCCGCGCGCCGTCTTTCCGCCAAGGTTCACCAGTACCACTGATGCCTGCTCCGCGCCCGAACGCAGGCAGGCGAAAACACCCTCCGGTGCCAACACACTCAGGTAGTCGGCTGTGCCGCTGTTAAGCTCCTCCACCTGACGCCGCACGTGAAAAATATTGCGATAAGCCTCATAATGGCCATCCTCCATCTCGTGATAAACCATTGGTATGCCGTGGATCCACGCTGTCAGCGCCACCAGCGCCCGCTGGGCATCCGCGCCGTACCAGAGAGCGGAGCGCAGACTGTCGTGACTCTCAACATGTCGCATCCGCACCAGATCAGGGATCTCCGCACACTGCTGCTCGTGCAGCCAGCGCCGCAGGCGCGGCACAAACACCTCCGGCTGCGACTTGCGGAAGTCGTGCAGCACGTTGTAACAGAGATCAAAATCATATGTTGAGTCGCTGACCGCGCCGTGGATGCTCGCGCCTACTTCGGCCAGGTTCGCCCCGTCCGGCCGGATCGCTTTGACCGCCTCGCGCAGCGCGCGCTGCATCGCGAGCCCTCCTTGCGCCTGCGCGTGGCTTGCCCGCGCATAAGGGATCTTCGGGTTCCAGTTAGGAATGTAGCTGCCGCCGCAGGCATCGATGCGGAATCCGTCAAGGCCGTACTCGCGGGTGTAGAACGAAACCACGTCTCGCATATAGTCAATCCACGTCGGCCAATTGAAGTCAAAGCACCAGTAGTAGAGCGTGGAGCCGTCCTCATTTTGCGCCAGCCACTCGGGGTGCTCCTTGGCGCGCGGGAACTCGTTGCACCCGCCGTGCGGCACGCAGTCCTGCCATACGCGCAGATCCAGGGCCCGCGCCCGCGCTGTAAAATCCTTGTACTCCTCCGGTGTGCCGAGACCCTCTTGCAGCTTGTAGTAGTCGCGCGGCCAGTATATCGACTTATCCTCCAGCGGCATCAGCCATATTGCATTGCAGCCCAGGCCGTGGATGTGCGGCAACAGCTCTGCGGCACGAGGAAACCCTCCGAGATCCTTGCAGTTGGAGCCGATCGTGCCGCCAGGGTGGAGCGAGTAGAGGATCACACGCTTCAGCCACTGCGGGCGATCCGCGGGCGGCACCTGTCCCACGATCTCGAACCACTCGCGCATCCGGCTCAAGGACTCCTCCATGTTGTTCGGCTGCAGCCAGAGCCAAGTGTCGCCGACCCTCTGCACCACCCCTTTGCGCATGTGTCCCTGCATGTTGAAGGTCTGTATGACACGGATGCTGCCATTGCCCTCAAGAACGCGTACTGATCCACGGTCAGAATAGGTCGGGAGCTCATCGGTCAGCCACACCGCCGACCAGTCGCCGCCACTCTCCGCAACCAATGGATAAGGGCTTCTTGAATTGCTTGTCCAACGTCCTTCCGACAACTCTGCCGCCGCCGTGCGCTGCGGCGGATATTTAGCAGGGTAGAGATAGCCGCCCTTCTCCGCCAGCGGCAGCATACCGCCTTGAAACCAGAAACCCTTAATTTGTGTATCCGCCGCGCCCTGCCATGTGATGTCAAACCAGCGCCGCAGCATACGACGCTCCGGGAAGAGCTGCAAGAATGCATCGACCTGCCAGTCACCTACCTGCATCCGGCTGCGAATCGTGTCGGATGCAACCCGCTCCACTCCGCGCCCCTCGATCTTCGAGCCGTCGCCTGTCACCCACGCAGCACCCTGAAGCAGGTCGAATACCTGCCTTGTATCAGCCGCCTGCACCACCGTCTGCCCGTCGCACAGCACTGCCCCGGCCCAGCCGCTCCGCGCCTCAAGCGACACCGCGAACTGCTGCGTGCCGAAAATTTGAGCTGACGCGGTCTCGCGCAATGGCACCTCTCCGGCCGCCAGCACACATGCAGCAAACCAAGCCGGCAGCCATACCATAATTTTCATAACAATCCCCTCCAACGTGAAGATCGTAACCACAAAACATTATTTGCTTAATGATCCATGCACGCAGTTGGCATTTAACCAAAAACAGCTTTTCGTAGCAACCAAATTGATTTCGCGTAATGCAGCGCTTAGTCCAGCTTGACAAGGTGTGAGATACAGATCACTGGACATAGGGGGTCAAACGGTTGCACTTTATTTTTTGGAAACCGCAAAGAGTACATAGATCACAAAGATTTTTAACAACGAATAACACGAATCTCCGCGAATAGATAAGATCACTTTTAAGAGCATTCGTGTCATTCGCGTTATTCGTAGTTAAAAAACTATCACGCTACCCCATTTTTTTATCCTTCTAAAATAACGCGCAACCTTTGTGCTCTATGTGCTCCTTGTGGTTACAAAAAAACTACCATTTTTTCTCCCGCATTTTTAACCACGAAAATCACGAAAAGCACGAAAGGGGGCGTAGCTGATCTGAAACCACAAAGAGCACAAAGAACACAAAGTGCAAAGCAAGAGCTCAGTGTTCCCAGGGTTTCCCTGTTTTTTGCCTCAACATTTTTACCTTAAAACTATCACGCTGCAACAGATCTTTCTACCCCTCTATTTTTCTACCCCTCAAAATTTTGCCACAGAGGCACAGAGCTTTTTAGATATTTGCAAGAGTTGTCGCGCGTGTAGTAGCCGCTCTACGGGCGGCATACTGCAACAGGCCTTGAAAGGCGCTCCCTTGGGTGTAGGGTTGCTTCCAGCATGTCCGCCGTAGCCTTGGCGAAGGAGGATGAAGCAATTGCGGACACCGGGTGTTTGTTCGTCAAAGGCACGCCATGGGGGTTTCATGATCTTTGTTTGGCTCTGAGAGCCAACACTACACATTTCAACTGTGATGAAGCTTGCATGTCACACGGCAGGCGCGGGTCCAGGAAGTCGTCCGCTACAGTGCCACGGCGTAGCTCGAAGACGGTTGCGGGCGACTGCGGCTGGGCGCTACTCGTCACGGAATGGTTTTTTCTGTTGGAACAGCTCAAGCCGGGTTTCGATGTTTTCCGCACTCTCTTTGTCGCCCTGCTCAATGTATAGTTGAATTGCTTTTCTCGTATTGTCAGCCGCGCGGCGGAATGATTTGTCTTCAGCATAGGCCACGCCTAGAATCGAGAGCGAGTAGGGATCTTTGTTGCTCGTCAGCGCGCAGGCGCGGCTTGCTGTTTTGACGGCGACCTTGGCGTTGCGCAGTTCTTCATAGGTCGAGGTGGACATGACCCACGCCATGGCGTTCATGGCATTGACATCATTGGGATTTAGCTTGAGCGCCGCTTCCGCGCCTTCTATCTTTTGCTGCTCAGTTGCGGTGCGCCGCTGGCGCGCGATAATTTTGTCATCCTCTTTGAAGGTCAGCTCAATGTTAGCCTGCTTCAGCCTGGCTTCGATATCAGCTTTGTCAATGGCTTTGACGTAAGCCTCTTTAACAGAGATAATCCGGCTGGTAGCCAGGTGTACCAACTCGTCACTGAAGCTTTGCATGCCGATCTTGCGGTTGGTCTGAATTACCGAGTTCAACATATGGGTCTTTGATTCGCGGATCATCGCGGAGACAGCGGTGGTAACCTTTAACACTTCAAAGGCCGCAATACGTCCGCCGGAGAGTTTTTTGCAAAGAGTTTGGGCCACAACCCCTTGCAACGTGTCAGCGAGCATGGTGCGGATCTGATTCTGTTTGTCTGCCGGAAATTTATCGATGATGCGGTCAATCGTGGCTACCGCGCTGTTGGTGTGCAGCGTGGCAAAGACCAGATGGCCGGTTTCAGCGCACTCCAGCGCGGTCTCCATGGTTTCCAGATCACGAATCTCGCCGAGCAGGATGATATCAGGGTCCTCGCGCAGAGCGGCCCGCAGCGCCCGGGTGAACGAGTGTGTGTCGCGGTGGACCTCCCGCTGGTTGACGACAGATTTTTTCGATCTATGGACAAACTCAATCGGATCCTCAATGGTGATGATATGCTCATTACGGGTTTCATTGATAAAATCAATCATGGCCGCCAGGGTGGTTGATTTTCCGCTGCCAGTCGGGCCGGTGATCACCACCAGCCCTTTGGACATCTGGCAGAAATCACGCAGCGCCTCCGGCAGTCGCAGGTCGTCAAAAGAGGGGATTTTCTGTGGTATTTGCCGCAGTACTGTGCCGAAGCCGTCACGGTCTTTAAATCCATTAACACGAAAGCGCGCCAAACCCGGTATCTCATAAGCGCAGTCAGTGTCCCAATCTTCGATCAACTCAGTGTAGTTTTTGTGAGGTACAATCTCCTTGAGCATCTCCAGAACACCATCACTGCTCAACGGCGTTTGCTCGATGGCGGAGATGTTCCCGTGAATACGCACATAGGGCGGTTGTTTAGCGAACAGATGCAGGTCACTGCCTGAGTTTGCGACCAGGTATTCGAGGTATCTGTCTATCTTCGCCATGGAGGTTCCTTATCTAATGGTTGAAAGGTTGAAAGTGCGTATTTTTCTGGTTGAAACTGTAGGGTTGGCTCTATGAGCCAAGCAAAGATTCTGAAATCGCATGGCATGCCTTTGGCGAATAAGCACTTGGTACCCGCTAATTGCTTCATCCGTCTTCGCCAAGGCTACGCCGGACGCAGAAGAAGCAACCCTACACCCCAGGACACGCCTTTCACAAATCTTTTACATTTACTGCCTGACACTAACTCCGCCTTTTAAACGCGTAGCGTTATTATCTAAAGTAGCGGGCTCTAAACCATGAATTTCAGTGAATGCGAAGACCTTTCGCATATTACAGGAACTCAACTTTAGTTGCTCGGATAGCTGCTTTATATTACTCCGCCAAAATTGGCTCCGGCTCCCGGTTCATAACCGGTGCAACCTGGACAGCCGACAGCTCGGCGACATCTCCGGCGCTCTCCTGCTCCGTGGCTTTGGTGGTCTCTTTGCGGGAGCGAACCTTCTTATCGCTCAGATCCAGCAGCTCCGCGCGGGTCATATCTACCGGCTCTCTGGCTTCACCGGTGAGAATTTCGCGGCTCAGGATCGCATTCTGCGGCATACCTGCGTCCTCTTCGATGGTGATTGGGTCGGCAATGCCGACAGTCACAAAGATGACGATCTCTTTCTGCGTTTTCTCGCGGCTCTTCCAACCAAAGATCCGCGGGCCAAGCCAGGGGATATCCTTTAGCAGTGGAATGCCGTTGTCCATGCTGGTGTCGCTGGTGCGTGAGAGTCCGCCTATCACGGCGGTACGCCCGCTCTGCATGGCGAAGACCGTCTGGATGCGGCGCATGTCAATGATCGGATAACGGCTGGCCGGCATCTTGTTGTCCAGCCCCTGGATAATGTAATCACTGATTTTCTCGCTGATCGAGGGCTCAATGGTGACAGTGATCAAGCCGGTGCTGCTGATGCGCGGCTTGACATTCAGGGTGATCCCGTAGCTGAAGAAAGCTTCGCCCACAAATGGCTCCTCCTCGCCGGGGATGACAGCCAACTTGGTCGAAACACTGTCACTCTGTCCCTCGGTGGTGGCGGCCTGATAGTCAACCTCCACATTGGGCTCTTTGGTGGTCATGTCAATCTTGGCTTTTTGCTCATTTGCGACAATAACTTTCGGATTTGAGAAAACCGATACGCCGTCCGTGCTTTCAAAGGCATTCATCGCTAATCTGAAGGCATCGGCGCTGAGTGATCCTGTAAAGGCGTGATCCCGGGTGTAAAGCTTGCTGCGGGTGGCGTAGTCTGGTATCACCGGCATGGTAAGGGAGGTCGTGTTGCCTGCACCGTCATCTGTTTCGACGACAGTTTCACCGACATTACTTTTGTTTATGCTTGTCGCTTTTTGATTGTTATAGCCAAGGCTGGCCCCGTCAAAGCTCATGCCCCAGCCGTCACCGCCAAGTGAATCCCACCGCAAACCCAGTGATCTGCCCGCCTTGGTGCTCATCTCGACAAACCGGGCCTCAATATAAACCTGCTGACTGGGTGCGTCGATGGCCTTGATAATCAGTTCGCACTCATTCATTTCCTTCTCAGGGGCTGTTATAATAAGGGTGTTGGAGGATGTAAACGCGGTGGCCTGGCCTCTCTCGCCCAGCACACTTTTGAACAGCTCGCTAACCGCGGTGACATCGGCATTGTCCAGCAGGAAGGTCCGTGTGATCTTCGGGATCTCAATCGTGATGACCTCAACCACATAGATGCCTGAGCCAACCGGTCTTTCGGAGAGTTGCATACCCTGGGGCTCGAGCACTGAGTTTAGCCCCTTGCGCCAAGGCACGTTGTCCAGCCGCACGCTGACCCGCGCGTTGAGATTGGTGCCGGATGAGATGATGTTCGCGCTGGTGGCATCTCGAAAGGCTTTGATCACATCCGAGAGTGGTGTCTCATCAAAGCTGATCGTCACGATCGCCTCATCATCTTTGCCCGCCGGGCTGACCACCACCACCGCGGCTTCGGCGGCTGGGCCGCTCTGCGCCTGCTCCTGGGCCGTAAGGTTTAACGACAAAAGTACCGCTGACACAACAAACAACGAACAATAAGACTTCATGTAACTCTCTCCTTTGGTGTTTTTACTCCAACGTCAATCTCTTTGTTTACCTAAAATGTGCCGCGGCCACTTTAAGCGCAAGCTCCATTTGCCTAGAACGCGGCGCAGCCGCATTCTTTTTTACCCTCTCGTTGCGACCACTGTGTGGTCGCAATAAACCTGTTGCGACCACTGTGCGGTCGCAATCAACCTCTCTACTCCGCGACCTTTTTCCCGTCCTCCGCTCTAACTGCGGACTCCTGGATCAGCTCGACTGTGTTATTTTCGATTGCTCCCACTCTCCAGACAAAATCAATGCTGTCATGCGTGAGCTTGATTTTCTCGCCTGTGTTATAGTGCTTCAGGTTAATGATAACAACAGAGGTTGTTCTCTCTGTTTCACCCCCCTGTCTCTGTCCCACAGCATAGCCATTTACTTTAAGCAGTTTTCGGGCCACTTTCCAGTCATCACTGGTAACTGGTTTTGGCGGGGGGGGCTTGGGCTTCTCAGGCTCGACCTTGACAGGCTCGGGCTCGACAGCTGGAGGCTCCTGACCCGGCAATGGCGGCGGCTGGTAGCCCACCGGCCAGAAAGGGTCACGCACACTCTCTTTCTCAGAGCCGAGAGAGATTGAGATCAGAGATGCGAAAATAAGAGTGAGAAGCTGTTTTTTCATGGCTTGGTTGAGGTTCGTTGTTCAGAGCTTCCAGCGATTTTGGCTGGCCACTCATAGCATATTTGAATCTTGTGGATTTCAGGGGTGCGTTGCTGGGCACTTATCTTAAGCGCATAGAGGATGCTCATGGGATGCTCCGCCTCCATGGCGGCGATAAACGCGGTCAGCTGAGCGTATGAACCGGTTGCCGTGAACTCAATCGGCTGCCGGCAGAAGGCCGAGTTCTCAAGTGGCTGAGGCTGCTGGAGCGGTATTGAAGCCAGCTCAATCGCGTTTTCGATCTCTAATCCGCTTTGCTGTGCGCAGGGTTGCACCAACCGTTTCGCGCGCATGGCATATGAGTTCAGCAGCGGAGTGAGAACGCCACGCTCCCGAGAGGTGTCGTATCGGGCTTGAAGTTCTGCCACGCTCTCTCTCTTCTCATTGGTGCTGCGAACAACCGCGCTCATGCGCTCGTTGGCCGAAACACTCTCGTTGCTCTCTCTGAGGCACTCCGCCATGCGTTTTTTCAGTGGCAGAATCATAAACCCGATCAAGGCCGCGTTGAGCACCAAACCAACCCCGACCAGCAAGGCTGTTCTGTGGGATGGAGTTTGAGGGTTGAATCTTGGAATTGAGCTTTTTTTCACCGGAACCTCCTTGGCCAGCAAGGGCACTTGATTTCAAAAAGCACAAACTCTCCGGCGCTGTCCCTGGCTTTGGCTTCCTGACGCAGGGAGCCTTTGGGGATGGCAGCTGATTTAATTAGATTGGTGCAGGGGCCTGTGCTCAGTCCTTTCAGCAACCCGTCGACTGCATCGACTTTGGTGCTGACAGCCCTGCCGGTGATGATCAACTCGGTGGTCACAAAGGTGTTGGTTGGTGCACTGGCCGGGGACTCTTTTTTAAAAAGCGGTGGCGATGGCGGGGTCACTTCGATCATTATAAACTGGATGCTAGGGTCAACTAACTCAGGAATATGGCTTAAAGCAGCGGCATACGCCAGGCGTGAGCCGTCAAAAGCGGCGATCTGGGCGTTAAGCGCGGTTAACTCTTTCTCTTGCGCGGATAACTTCAAAACTTGCTTATAGCCTGGCTGAAGTTGCTCGGCTATCACAGTGTGTTGGTCACGAATCTGCTTGAGACTGATGTAGTTCAGATAGAGGTAGAGCCACCATATAAACAGACCCACTGTGATCAACCCCGCAAAAATCGGGATAATGGTGTGCATGCGCACTGAACTGGAGGTGCGCAGCTCTTCATCGTGAATGAGATTCAGGTGGATGTAATTGCTCATAGATCCTCCAGTAGAGCGCGTGCCGCACCAATGGCGGCGATGAACAGCGGGGCGTCGTTCTCAAAGGAGTCCGGCAATCGCAAATTCTTGTGATTGCATGAGATGCCGCCGAACGGGTGCAGATGATGCAGCGGTTGCCCCACGAATTTTTTGAATGCGGTTGTCCAGTGGTTGATGCCGCCCGGAAGGCCGTAAATATAAAAATCAGAGACCTCGCAGTTTTTCCGGCGGCTAAGGTAGTCTGCCGAGATCTGAATCTGGCGGAAGAGCGTGCTGAACAGCGGCTCAGTCACCGATGAAATATCAATTAACTGATCATTCATCATGGCGTCAACCATCCCAATATCCATATTCATCTTTTGGCTGATACTCTCTTTGATGGTCATATAACCAACCGGATACTCGCGGTAGAGCATCAGCCTGCCCTCAAAGAAGAGCGCGATGGCGGAGCGCCTCTGGTAACAGAATACTACCAGAGCGGGGCGTTTGGTGCTCTGCAGTACCGGGCCGGTCATAAAGCAGTTCAGCGCCGCGGCTGACGAGACCTGGATCGAACGTGTGGTCGGCCGTCGTCCCTCGGGAAAGAGCTCCGCCACCCAGGCGGCGAGCAGCTCCGGCATAGATGCCATCAGGGGAGGGTGTTGGTTGTCAGTGGCCTGGAAAGCCTTCCTTAATTTAAGCCCGTTGCTGTCGTCCTCGCCGCTCTCTGAACTCTGGCGTAAGGTGGCAAGCGGCGACGTGACAGCAATTGCCGCCCTTGACGCCTGAAATATTTTGGGCAGCGACCAGAGTACCTCGCTGCCAATGGCCGCCGCAGATGAATCCGGGAGTCGATCATCTAATTTGATGAACCCGGCGGCCAGCAGTTCAGTCTGCTGTTGGTTGATCTGTAACCTTACCGCAGGCACTCCCTGAGCTAAACCAGCCCCGATTTCAAGACCAACAACATCTTTCGATATAGCGGACACCTTGATTTTGCCGACTGTTTTTATCTTGTTTTTAAGCATGAGGCTTTGGATTATGGGTTGTAGGGTATGTGAAAAAATAAAAAAGCCAATCTTCCCGTAAAACTCTCCTTAGTCACAATGGCTTTAACACGTGACACTATCGCACATTATAGCATATAAAACAATAAAAATTGCAAGGAACGTGCCAACTTTGAATAACATTCATGCCATTCGGGTTAAAACCATCACGCTGCCTGTCTGCGTGCTACGCACAGGTAGACAACAGATTTTTCTACCCCTCTAAAATAACGCAGCAATCTTTGTGCTCTTTGTACTACTATCATTCAACTTCTTGTTTTTTTGTACGTTTTTTATCTCTCACAGAGACACAGAGTTTTTTGCCCGCGAATCTCCGCGAAAGGATAAGGGTATTTCATCCCCGCTGCGCGGGGTCGCTAATCGCTTGAAATACCCTTATCACAAGATCACTTTTGTAAACATGACTTGTAGTTAGTGCCCTATTAAACTTTGTTCCGTTGCTATCTTTGGCCGCAAAAAATCGCAAAATACGCAGAATTTTATACAGCAACTACTTTTGCGCCTTTTGCGTTTTTTTGCGGCTAAATATAGCGCAGTAAAAGAGAGAAGTAATAGCCGCAAAAAGGCACAGAAAGCGCAAAAGAAGGAACTTTATTATTTTGAGGTGAAAAATCTCTTTGCGGTTTCAAATTTGCTACGCCCCATTCGTGTAAATTCGCGGTATTCGTAGTTTCAAACCAGCAGAGCGTACCCCTTTCGTGCCTTCCGTGCCTTTCGTGGCTGAAATTGAGGGTAGCAAATCAGCCACGCAGGCGAGTCAGCCGCATAGCGACTGACCTCCTTCCGCGCTTACTCCAATTGGCAAGACGCGGAATAGAAAGTCGTCCGCTATGCAGGCGAC
>JAQUCE010000100.1 GCA_028686345.1 Kiritimatiellia bacterium | reverse complement strand
AAATCTTGGTTTATTGAATCATGTATTAAGGGCACTAATGGCTTTCAGATTTTGAGTGACTACTTTTTAGATTTATTTGCATATTTAGGGACTGATATTATAGTACTTGATCCGTATTATATGGGTCCCTTTTTAGAAGATAAATCTACTGGGAAACTTAAAGTCTCTGATGACCAAATTGCATTTATAAATGCAATGCTGGTTCACTTGTTTAGAAACAAATGGAAAGCAAAGTTCACTATCTTGGGGAGCAATCCGAGGGCAACTTTCCGCATTCCTTTAGAATATCCCAAATATTTGAAGTACTTATCTCAATTCAAAGTTCCACAGTTGTTGTGTCCTAATTTAATAGAATTCAGATACGTCAATAGAGATTTTCATGGCAGATACTTCTTGAAAAAAGTTACGGAAGATGGAAGAGAGGTTCTCACAAAAGCTGTGATTATTACTAACAGCATAGGGAACATCAAAGAAGTTGACTTTATGGCGATAAGCGACCATGTGCAAGGAGAGATGGTAGCACAGAAGTGCTTATCTTTGTATGGTGAGTCGCTAAGTGTGGAGGAGGAAATCAATGGAATCGGTTAAACAGGCACTTAAATCTTATCTAGATTCGCAGGATTCAGTATCTTGGAGGATCATCCACGACATCGAGCGATTGGTGATTGATAATGATTCAGTCAAGTTTAGAAGTATGGATAAAAGCTCACGGGAAGATCCGTTAGGCTTTCCCATTGGATTTATTAGTATTGAGCCAGTTGATGGAAACGACAGTGAAGCCTGCAAGATATATATCGACAGTATCTTGTCTCTTGTTAGGGTTTTTATTGATAATTACATTGCCCTTTCGAATATCTACATCGTAGCTATTCGAACAAGTTGCAATCCCGATTACAGCTTTCAATTAATAGATTCTATAATCAATGCAATGAGCCCACAGAAAAGTGAACAAGTATTCAAGCACCTAATAACCTCATTGAATGTACTGATAAATGCTCATAATGACTTCATCGTGAAGCTACCACAAACCGTAGAGGCTTGGAGATCACACTTTCGAAGTGTTTTTCGATCAAATCCTAATGTGCTGGATTATGATTCAATAGCAAAACTTATCACTAAAGATCGAACATTGTATTTCAAATGGCTTGATTCAATCCATCCGATAATCATTGCATTTTTAGTTGAGTTCGATGGATACAAGGTGCAGTTATCAAATGAAGACATAGCTAGCTTTGACACAGCATCTGTTCTGGAGGTTACTTTTGTAGTTGAGTATGTTAGCGAGAACTTGTCCGAACCAAAGAAAATCGATTGGTTTAATGATGCATTAGCAAAGTCATTGATGATAACACATTGGAATGCTGGCGGAAAACAGCTAGTGAAACTATTACTTAATAAAGTGACACGGCCTCAAGCTGAGTCAATTAAGTCCTCGTTAGATTTCGTTCTAGGGATGCTTGTGGATGTATTTCGCGGGTACCAAGCAGAAAACACTGTTTCTCTTTGGTTTAGCACACTATCTTTCCCTGAGGACTTTATTATGGTCTCCGCTTTGATTATGAAATCTAATGAAGACAAAGAAGGGAGGGTTGATCTAAGTGCCATAACTAATGAATTGAGAAGAGCAATGGTGGATAACCTGCTGCTGATTATTGGACGGCCAGAAAAGCTAATAAAGAAGGTAATTACCAATAAGTCCAGTTATAGTGCTTTTGAATTCTACAACATTGAGGGTGTCTATCAAAATCTCTTGGTTGTAGTATGCTATATATTCCTAGCAGAGGATTCGGTATCAATCGATGAAATCAAAAAGATATGTTACAAGTATAAACAGTACTTCTATTGTGACTATGACTCGGTAAGAATTGCAGAAGAATTCACTGAGTTCATTCTTCTTGTCCTTCTATCAATAACCAAGATTGAAGGTCTTAGAAGTGCCAGTAAAAAGAAGTGGAAAAAACTCATGAGAGTTGTCTCCACTACTATCTTGTATCCATATATAATGGTAGCAGAAGAGGATGGGTACATATGGAATCCAGATTTGTCCTGCTCTTCGGAATTCTATGCATTAACGAAAAAAAGCATTAACAGATCTTTGAGCGATTTGTTAGATTCAGAGTATAAGGTGATTGCTAGCGATTTTATCGAGGATCTATTTAAATGCAAAACAGCTAAATGGCCATTCGAGAGGTAAAGTATCTGTGACATATAACTATCATAATGCATAATTTTACGAAAGATGCGTAAGGTTAGGCACCCCCAACTTCGAAATATCCGTATATAATGCGTATTTATCTTGATTTCTGCGAATGAGCTGCAAGAGCACAACAATGACTGTTTTATAACCACATGATAGTAAATCACTTAGTAATCCTCATATTCGTGAGTTTATATTTGGAACGGATCTTGCAATTTCTCCATATCATGGAAAGAAAAAAGATACTTATCCTTGATGATCAGGAAGTATATCTGAGGTCTCTGGAGTTTGTTCTCAGGAGACATTATGATGTGTGTTCAGCATCATCATATGATGAATCAATACTGATACTTAAAAATCACACGGTGGATATTGCTCTGCTGGATGTAAGGTTAAGCGAGACTGATGCGCAAAACACACAAGGCCTTGACATATTGGAATGGATTATGAAGTCGAATACTGATACAGCAGTCTTTATGATGAGTGCTTATACTGAGTTCTCCTATGCAGAAAAAGCCCTGAACTTAGGTGCAAGACACTTCTTTCGGAAACCGATCGATGTGGCAGATCTTGTTTCCGTGTTAGAACAGAAGGTATAGAATGCTATTTCAACTTCTGGTAAATGGCCTGATTATGGGGGTGTTGTATGCCCTTATATCCACCGGATTCGCGCTAGTTTACAACACAACCAGGATTTTTCATATCTATTATGCCGCTTTGATTATAGTAGCTCCCTATTGTTTATATGCCCTGTCCATTGTGATGCAATGGAATTTCTATATAGCCCTGCTCGTCAGTTTAATGGTATGTGTGCTCTTGAGTCTATTGGGAGAACTACTTGTTTACTACCCTTTCCGGAAACATAACCGCTCGGAAAATGCCACCTTAGTCGCATCAATTGGATTAATGACAATTGTGATAAACATAGCCGGGGCGATCTGGGGGACAGAAGTGAAGTTTATCCAAACTGAACTTATCAAGCCCTACAATTTGTTTGGTGTTAGTATTAGTTATTCCCAGGCGACCCAGTTTATTGTCAGTGCTTTGCTCCTTGTTATCTTTGGCATAGCTTTGTTTAGTTCAAAATTTGGGTTGTTACTAAGAGCCCACAGGGACGACGAGCGTTTATTTGAAACGTTAGGAAAAAGCAACCGATCGTTCAGGATTATAGTTTTTTCCTTAAGTGGTCTTATTGCAGGTATCGTAGGTTTGCTGAGTACGATTGACGTTGGGCTGGAACCATATAGAGGAATGCCCTTGTTTATTATATCGGTAACTGCCCTGATCATTGGAGGAGTGGGAAGGTATGAATCATCAGTGTTGGGTGGGCTAATTATCGGTATTCTTCAAGTAATGGTCATTGGGTTCATTTCTGCAGAGTGGCAAGATGCGATTGTTTTTCTTGTACTTGTGGTGTTCTTGATAATCCGTGATCAGGGCATACTTGGCGAAAAGGAAAGAACAGCGTGAACTATCTATTACACTTATCTATTCTATTCACACTATACGCTTGCATCCTCCTGAGCACAAGCCTGATGGCCGGTCTTACCAACCTGATTACCCTGGCTCAGGCAGCATTTATCGGGATGGGCGCATATATAGGCGTATGGCTAATGAAAGGGCTGGGATTACCATTTATATTGGCGATACCAATTGTACTGATTCTAACTGGAATAACTGGATTGTTGCTCAGTCTTGCTTCAGTTAGATTGAAGGGAGACTATTATATCCTGGCAACCATAGGCTTTCAATCTCTTGTTTTCAGTTTCCTCTACAATTGTGACTCTATTACAAAGGGGCCCATGGGTATCGTTGGGATATCTTTGCCAAGTGTATTTCAAAGTGCCAGTCACTCATACCTCTATTCAGGCCTTGTTATTGGTATAGCTTTTGTCGTTTTTTCTGTTCTATCTACGTTGTTAGTGCTACGCAGCCCTTTTGGGAGAGTGCTTAAAGGCATCAGAGAAAACGAAACGACAATGTTGACCCTAGGCAGAAATCCCGTCACAAACAAGGCAATTATCTGTTTTATTTCCAGTGGATTGGCTGGCATTGCCGGTATATTTTACGCCGGGTATATCGGTTACATTGATCCCACAAACTTTAAACTTGATTTCTCAGTCTTCATATTGACCGCCGCCATAATTGGCGGAATGGGAAACCTGACGGGGCCCTTAGCAGGTTCTTTGTTCATCGTTGCTGTTCCCGAAGCATTGCGGTTGTTGGGATTACAGGTCAGCCATGCAGCCAATATTCAGCAAATCATCTATGGACTAATCTTGATTGCCCTAATGCGTTTCCGGCCCAGGGGAATCGCGGGAGAAAAGAGTTTTTAATGGTCAGCGATATAATTCTCGAGATAGACTCGGTTAGTAAGAGTTTTATAATAACCCATAATTCAAGTATTACAGATAACCATTTGTTGGTTTTGGATAGCCTTGATTTGATTGTTGAATGCGGGAAGATTACAGCTCTGATTGGAAGTAATGGGGCAGGTAAAACCACGCTGTTTAACATTGTGTCCAGATTGATTGATGCTGAAAAGGGCAGCATTACATTGTATTCGGAAAGCCAAGAATACAACTTGTTTAAGTATAAACCACACCAGTTAGCAAGTCTCGGAATTGGTAGATTGTTCCAATCCAGTCATATATTTGAACAAATGTCTATCATAGACAATCTGCTTATCGGATACCAGTACGGATCGGCGGAATTTCCGTATGCTAACCTGTACATCCCCGGGAAATCGCGTGAAATAGACGGCCGGGCAAAAGCAAAAGCCCTAGAAATACTCAAAACCATATTCGGGACAGATCACTATTTTTGGAAACAAAGAAATCAGGTGGCAGGGAGGCTATCCTACGGGCAAAAGAGACTCTTGGAGACAGCCCGTCTGATGATGGGGAATTATAAGTTAATGCTTCTGGATGAGCCAACTGCGGGAATTAGTCCCCCATTTCGCATTGAGATTGGAAGACTTCTGGAAAAAATGGTTCATGAAATGGGAGTGAGTGTTCTGCTAATTGAACACAACATGCACTTTGTGAGAGAACACGCAGATATCTGCCACTTTATGCATAATGGCCGTGATCATGTTTTCGGTACCCCGGCAGACGTGCTGGGAAACGAAGAGGTCCGCAGAATGTACTTGGGGGCATGATGTTAGAAATAAAGATGTTACGTGGTGGATATATCAAGAATGCACCTGTTTTAAATGGTCTGGAGTTTAACCTCAGATCACAATCCAGACTTGCTGTTTTTGGGCAGAATGGAGCAGGAAAATCCACGCTGGCTAAAGCCATAATGGGGTTGCTGCCATATTCCAGCGGCAGCATTTGTTATGATGGATTGGAGTTACAGGGCAAAACCCCGGATGCGATTACCAGGAAGGGCATTGGTTATTTCTGGCAGGGAGGAAGGGTTTTCCCCCATTTGTCTCCCTGGGACAACCTCAGGTTTGCTGCAGGACGTATCACCAGGAAAGAGCTTGAGAATAAATGGATGAGCATCTGCCAGATATCCCCGAGTTTCGCCAGTTTACAAAAGAAATTAACACACCAGACTGCAACATATCTTAGCGGAGGAGAAAGACACCTACTCGCACTGGGTATGGTATTGATCAGAGACCCGGAGTTACTGATTCTGGATGAACCATCAGCAGGGCTTGCCCCATCTGCAGTTGATGAGTTATTCCTTGTTCTGGATGAATTATTTAAGACAGAGAATACAACAATTTTGTTAATCGAACAAAATCTTGACAAAGCCATGGCATTCTGCGAAGAGTGCCTGGTCCTGACGAATGGCACCATTGCCAGGCGTATAGATTTATCTGCTGAATCCGCATATTCAGACATCGAGAAAACGATGTTTGAGCAATAGACTAAACATACCAAGGAGAATAAAAATGAAACGCATCATTGTTACAATCATAACTATCGCATTGCTGTTGTCCCTAATCATGGTTTGGGGCTGCAACAAGAAAAGTGACCAAGCTAAGGAATCGATAAAGATTGGCGCTATACTCCCGTTAACAGGGAATCTTTCTGCCTCAGGCGTTAAAGCCAAACAAGGAATCGAAATTGCCGTTACCGAAATCAACAAATCCGCTGAATTCAACGGAATACAGCTTCAGGTTATTTACGAAGACAGCAAAGGTAACCCAACCGATGCTATGAGTGCGTATCAGAAACTCACCACTGTTGATGGTGCTAAGATTGTGATTACTTCCTTGACAGGTGTGAGTCTGGCTGTTAAAGAAAAAGCAAAAGACCAGGATGTTATCCAAATCGTCTATGCGATGACCGAAGACATCCCGGAGGGTGCCAATAATGTCATTCGTGTGTATCCGGGAATGCTGGAAGAAGGACAGCGAATCACAGAATTAATCAATAAGCTTGGTGTTAAGAAGATTGCATTGCTAAACTACAAAGCACCATCCATCGAGTTTCAATACCAAAATGCCCTGAAGCCCTACCTTGAAAAGAACAACATTAAAGCAGAAGTGATTTCATACGATGATAACACCCTATCTTCAATGAAGAATCTGATGCTGAAAGTTAAGAAAAGCAATCCAGACGCAATGTTCATCGCAGGTTACTACAATCAATTCCAACAAATATTAACTGACGCAAGGACGATTTTGCCATCATCAGTGAAGATATTTGGCGGGATAAACTTAGCAATGGCCGCCCAGGATCAACAGCTCAAGCCAGAGCTTTGGAATGGTTGCTATCTGGCGAGCTCAGATTTTCTTGCCTACTACAATCAACCTGAAAAAAGGAATTCACAATACAAGTTCCTTGTCGAAAGCTGTCAGGCAAAATATAATGAACCCCCTTCAATTGATACGGCTGTTGGGTTTGATTCTATGTATTTATTGGCAAAAGCGCTTGGTATGGGTGGAACGTCAACCGCTGATATCTTGAAAAATATCCATCAAGTTAAGGATTACCAGGGTGTTCTTGGTAATGTTACGATTCAACCGGATGGAAACTCTGCTACGCGGTGGGTTATTGGCCAGTACATAGATAATGTGTTCCAAGAGATTAAATAACGGAGAAACAGTGGCAATAGACTATAAAGATGGCATTTACGAAAGGATATGCTATCCTAAGGGCGAAGCGCTTGATGAACTGGTTAAAGCCCAGGTTAATTACATGTCGCCCAAGATTGGGAATGTTCTCCGGAGTTTAGACCCGGAGAACATTCCAATTGTTGCGATACTGGACTTGGGAGTCGGTTCCGGATTGATATCTTTATCTCTCGTTAGAAGCCTGAAAGACGTACTTGAGGGATGGGAAGGTAAACTGGTTTATTGCTGCGTCGATAACGACCCAAACATGTTGGATATAATGCGGGAATCAATAGCATCTAAGTTTATCCACGCGGAAAACAAAGGCCAGCAGACTACCACGGTACCCCTCAATCCCGAGTTGAACAAGCAAACTGATCAAAACTCTGGAGTTATACTACGTTCCGCGGTATCAGGCAACATCGATTTACTGGTGATAAAAAGTGATTTGAGTGTTACCAAGAAAAAGTGTTATGATGACACCATAAGTGAATTGTACAGTAGCATTAAGGAGCAGTATACGGAAAAGAGAGTAGAGGTTATTGGTGTATTCTCCGCGTTTTTACTTCACCACCTGCGCTATCCCTTAAGCTTCATCAACTCCCTAACTCGCTTGTTTAAAGAATTACGCTTTGTTTGCCTGTCGGAGATGGCTGGAGATCATGCTGCATTCAGTAACAGATTCGATTTAGTAACCCCAATCCGGGTAACAAGCGAGAATAAAGAGTTTGTGTTAGCCCTGAATAAACGTCACTACTTTCAAGTAATCAGGTATATCCACAAGCAACTTGAGCGCATTAACTGGATGTTTAACAATTGCCCATCAGCATCAGATATTAATCTCCTGTATAACGCTTTCGGGCAGTTTGGCTTTAAAATCATCCAACGTGACAAGCCACATGAAAGGTATAAGTATTGTTCGTTATCAACACCTTATACTGTTCAGTTAAGTCTGAGCCGGATACTCTCAGCTTGCGGATTAAAAAATAATCCAAGCATTTTCTCTGCTTTTCCCCCGGAAGACTTTTGGGAGAAAGGCAATCCATCAGAGGAATCCTGTCCTCCCTCCTCAGAACCTAAGTTACCCAGGAAAAAAGAAGACTTCGTTAAGAAGTTGTACGAGTATCTAAGCATTTACGAGTTTAGCGATGATACAAGCATTTCACTCCAAAACGATTATAACCTCTATTTCTTGGAGAAGAGCCCCGACTCCGCTTCTACTTTTGATTACCCAGGTACGTTCGATGAGAACGAGCGGATTTATCACGTTTCCAGATTTCATTACAGCGATTTTGCCGATAACAATACAGCCTGGCAGCATCAGTTGAACGACATGCTTGGTTTGATTCGTAATGGAAAGGTAGAAAACCCTTACAACATTACTTCCGGCATGTTTGATTTCTATGCACAGGATTTTTACAACAAGATCCCCTCTCTCCAAAAAACTGAGCAGGCATACGGGAAAACGTCTGAGGATTCTCCAAGGTTCAATCTTGTTAAATTCATCCTCGCTAACAATCTCTTTTGTGGCGCTTCAGATCTCGAAGCCTTCTCCATGTATGAATTCATCAGTAAGTATCTACCAGTTAAACCCATCATTATCACCCATATTGGTGAAGATTGCTACATTGCCCCTACCTTACAATCGACAGGAGAGTTGGCTCAAATTGATATATATGTGCCCAAGAGTATAATCGATAATAGAAATGATCTGAATGGGGATCTAAATGCACTAGTGGCAAAGTGTTTAAATACGGAGGAGTTGAAAAAACTGTTTTCAGCCATACCTGCTCGACCTACATACGAGTACGCCATCTTTAACGATATCAAGAGTGTGTTGACTAAGCAGGTAAACAAAAAATCTATTTCCTTAAGACTCCTTCTGAATGAAGAGAAAGCCAAGTGCCTTGCAGATTGCTTTAAGAACCTAATTGAATTTGCCAATCACAATTGGATAAATAAATGGAAACAAACCATTGAAGACTTTCTGTTAAATGATGAATATGACAGGATGAATGTGGTTAATGCCCTCAGCATATATACCTTAATGGGGCCAGTTACAGAGTATTACAACATACCTTCTCTGGATTCGTGGACAAGAGATGATTTGTTCAATAGCGAAACACATAAGGAACTAACTGCAGGCACCTTTATAATCTGGGGGGACGAGCAAACTAAGGTTGATGTAAAAGAAGTTCTTTATTTCTTAACCCTCCGTAATCGGATTCCTATCTCAATTCTTGTGCAAAAGCACCAGGAGAGCATTATCGACAAATCCAGGAACTCAGCCATTGCATCGATTATGACTCGTAATGGCAGCCACAATATCGGCAGCCATGTGCTTTCGGCTGTAACAAGCAGTTACACAGATAAGGATGAGGATGACAGGTTGTTTTCCTACGTCCAGCAACGGATGGAATTCATAGCTCAAATTGCCACATCTGCTCCTCGCTGGACTTATGGAGCATTGTTTTATCGGCAGCTTTGGAAGAACTTCATTGAACAGGACAATCTGCTTAGATTTATTGCCCAGGCAGAGGGATTATCGTATGGAACGAACGATGGATCGCATAAAATCACTCTCAATGCCTTTTATCAGAAGGACTCTAAGGCATTGGTACCCATTAATGCACAGTTCGCCAGCGATTTCCAGGTTGGCATCCCTGGGGGAATCATCGGGTTTCATGCCTTCTATACAATACTGGAAAACATCATTCGAAACAGCGCCAAGCACAGTTGGGTGCAGTCAAAAGAAAAGGATAAAAACCTCGAAATCAATGTAAAAGTAGATGATGACTCACAAAAGGACTATTACGTAGTAGAAATTTGGGATAATGTCTCTAAAGTGGACTCCAATCCATCAGACCCCTTAGATATAAAGACAAACAAGTTATTCTGCCACAGCTTCATTGACGAATTCGGTTCCTTAAAACAGGGACATTGGGGGCTTGCCGAAATAAAGATTTGTGCCGGATTCTTGGCACAACGCGACATGATGGATTTGGCAAAAATCACAGATTACGATGAGGAGAGCAAGAGACAAGACTCAACTACTCTGTTTAATGAAAAATCCGGAAGCGGCATCGTCAGGGCTATTCGAAACAATCTGAAGATCAAGAAAGATACAGGTGGTAACCTGCATTTAGATGATACCAAAGATTACTTTCTTGGCTATCAATTCTGCATAAAAAAACCTAAGTTTGCCCTGTTTATTGGGTTTGATTGCGAAGCAGCAGCTACATCTGAAGGAACAAAGGGTATCTATTTCAAGAAAAAACTAACTGATGAGGAGCACTTCAATTATGAGTATGTCGTCATCAGGGATAATAAAGATACAGACTTCTCAACATCATGTTCAGATAACCACTCTCCAACAATTGAAGATTTAACCAACAATATCTACTGTTATCTCCTTGGTCTTTCAGAGCCAGAAGACAAAACTACGGAACGAAAACAGAAGTGCCAGGACGTTCTGGCGATATTGGAAAAACTACCATTACGTACGATTATTGTATCGGATCGGATTTGCAATATCATAAACCGCGCCTCGGATACCCCTAAAGATGATTCCATAATCAGAAGACTAATGGTGGTAGATAGTAGCAATCAAATTGTCCATAGTAAAAGAAAAATTAAAGTTGATGATGACCTCATAAACAAGCTTAGGGTTGAGTGGATACGTAAGTTAGCATCTGACTTTAACATCAGCTTACCTGAGAATGTTCTTACTATATACCTCAATGCATCTGGAGGCAAGGATATTCATGCCGGCCTTGACAAATACTTAGAATCCGTTTACAATAGATACGCTGCTCCATTTATCCAAGATGAACTTAGTAAACAAGGAATATCTGTTTTATCGATTCCATTTTTTTCAAAAATATACAAATCAGGTATGAGTAAGGATGTTCTGGTCTCCAATATGTTATCAAAAAAAACAAGTTCACAACTCCATGAGCTTGACCATCAGCAAGAATATCGAAAAATCCATAAACAACTTATAAGTCTCTTTATAATACACCAGACCGCTTATTTTAGTAGGATTGAAGAAACCAAAGATGAAAATGTTATTCCTGATACCTATACTATCCTGAGCGATTTTAAGCTTTCTGTCAAATCAGATGACACATCATACTGCAACATTTTACTTAACAAACACTCTTTGTTAGAGCGTAATGAAGACAATACCTGTGCATGGTATAGCGAAGCATTGTCCGGGTCACAGATTACTTACCATTCTCTGATAAATCAAAAAGATAAGGAAAGCTTTCAAAGTTGCCTGCTGGATGTTGTGGAAAGCTCACTATCACCGGTGATGATTCTCGATGAGCGGATAGCAGATTTCTTCAATGGTTTTTCCTACCCTGAGAGACTAATTGAAACAAGAACCTATGTTGTACAAAACATCATGTTTGGTAGTAAAATCTTCCGAGTTGCAAAGTCGCGATACCCTAACGATCCTGACAACAATGATGCACCACCAGATGAGGCCTCTGCGGATGATGCTGCGTCAAGCCTCTTGCTTGAGTATGCTGCACCAGAGGATAGTATAGTAACAATAAAGGAGCATTTGAAGTATGCAATCATCCACCAGTCTCTCTTTGATAAATTGGAAAGCACTCATCAAAAACTACTAATAAAGTACTTAAACGAGAACGTAAAGCATGTATTTATCACAAGCGGACGAGGAGATATCGGTGCGGATAAAAGAACACTGAATCGGTTATTACAACTGCACACTAAATATATCCCCTTCGGTAATGTAGAATACTGTATCAAGAGAGAGTTTCCTGATAAAACCGTATTGATTAAAATGCTCGCTAACGTTTGGGGGTAATAACCATGGAACACACAAAGTATATTGTCATGCCGAGAGATTTCGTCTATATTAAAGAGAATGATAACATAACAACCGATGTGATATTACTGAGCGATAGCGATGATGTATATTTCTATCAATGCACATGTCTGCCTAATCTTTACTTTGCTGGCCTGAAAGATACAAAATCCAGTCTATTTACAGACTCTAAACCAAATGAATCTTTAATCAATGGTCTGAAATGCCTGATAAACTCTATCTTAGGCGGCCAAAGTGACTCCGTAGCTTTCAATATTATTACTCATTGGCAAGGCAAAGAAAACTCAGATACGCTGGTATCGTTAAGTAACAGCCTGAAAGAATCTCTCAGCGAGTTCCCAAATATAAGTATAAAGGTAGGATATCTCAGCTCTAAAAATGCTAGTAGAATCAAGCAATACGACGGTATTGTTGAATTGATAAAAAAAAGAGTAATTGATGAGCAGATACTCAGAATCTTAGATGCTTGCATAATACAAGATGCAGAATCTGATAAGTTCGACAAAAACGAAAAGCTCAAGGGTATTCACAATAAATACCAAAAATGCTTGATAAATAGGTTTTTATGCGAGAAACCCACTAATCCACAGGCGATGCAGGAAGCTCAATCAGAGCTTACAGAAGCAATGAAAGAACTTGAGCCCTCATTTACGGGATTGCCGTGGGATGCAGATATAGATGCTATTCATAAAGAGTACAACAAATGGTTGAACAGAATCAACCAGCAATCATGAACGACTTGACCTTCCTCGGAAACAATCACAAAGTCATTGAGCTAATCCGGGCTCATTATAATGACAGAGGCGTGCTATTCTCCGACAATCCGATTATCACTGACCATAAAAAAATACTATTCTTCGACCCGTTTGATATAGACGGTAACTATCTCAACTACCATTCAGTGTACCGCCGTTATCTGCAACTACACAATCCTGAAGCGAAGATGGTGGTCCTTGGTTTATGGCTGATTGATCATCCTAACTACATAGATATATTTCACTTACCGGATTCTCTTGAGGACGTATTCTCACGGGCAAAGACAGCAAAAGAGCAATGTACGCTGACCTTAGGCGGAGAAGACGCAGGAGATACTCTAAAGAGTTTTTTCTCCGGTCATGGAGATAAGAGCTTGATGAGCAGCTTGATAAACCTTGTTCCTGCCTTGAACACATCCCATTATGAGATAGTATGTAACAATGAAGATTGGAACTATGTGTTTGAAAAACTCATTGAACCTTACAGCATAAGTGGTATTGAGCAGTTTATGCAAAGATGGGGAAATTATCACAACATCATGGAACACATGCCTTTCTATCCTGAACTACTCGTGGTGAAAGATAGCATCGAAGATATTGGACTCCACCTAAAACCTACCGATGAGAGTAAAACCTGGTTCATCAACTCGGAGGTCCCATCCAGGCTGAATAGAGCTGTGGAAACCCTGAGGCAGATAGAATCAGATTACGTCGGGAATAAGCCATGAAAGATAAGATCCTGATCGTGGATGATGATGCTGGTTTTATAGACCAGCTAAAAGCATCGTTTTATAACTACCTGATTGAGGGATGCAGTAGCATACAACAGGCTGTTAAGCATCTTTCTGATGCCACCTATGATCTTATCTTGTTAGACCTCAGGTTAAATCCTTATAGTGATGAACTGAACGGCCTGGCCGAATTTGAAAAGATCGCCGCGCAAGCACATGGCACACCCATTGTGGTAGTTACGGCTGATAACCGGACAGACACTGTGGTTACTGCTATGAAGCTGGGAGCAAGTGACTTCCTGCGAAAGTCTGAGTTTGACTATATGGGGTGGCAAAACAAGTTCAAACTACTGATAGAGAATCACAGGTTAAACCGCCGCTTATCCAACATAGAATCAGCGAATTATGCTTTCATCGGGGTATCAGCAGTAATCACAAACATCAAGAAAACTCTGGAATTTCTCTCCCGGGAACCGAGGATCACTGTGCTATTGACTGGTGAAACCGGCACAGGAAAAGAAGTTGCGGCAAGATACCTTCATAACATCGGCAGCAGAAAAGACAAGCCATTCATTACCGTTCAGCTTACCTCCATCCAGAGCAATCTGATGGAAAGTGCTCTTTTCGGACATCGCAAAGGTGCATACACCGGTGCCAGTTATGACAGAGCGGGATTCTTCAAGTCCGCCGATAAAGGGGTGCTTTTTCTGGATGAGATAGGTGAGGTTACTCCGGAAGTACAAGTGAAACTACTGCGTTTTCTGGAAAACCGCACGATAAATACGGTAGGCGAAGATAGTGAAGTAAATCTTGATGTCCAGATTGTAGCTGCCACAAATCAAAACTTGGCAGAACTGGTTGAATCCGGAAGATTCAGGGCAGATCTCTATTATCGGTTAAAAAACTTCCAGGTTGATCTACCTCCTTTAAGGCACAGGAGAGAAGATATCAACCCCCTGCTGGAATATTATATAACAAAGGGCGGATATCAGGCTGGCCTTGGATTAATAGATGCAGATGCATTGGAAGCTTTGAACAGTTACAACTGGCCCGGGAATGTGCGAGAGTTGCGAAACGCAGTGGATAGCATGCTTCTTAAACTGAGATTGAACCAAAAGAGCCAGATAGATTTATCCTGTCTGCCTCCAGAATTATGGATGATTAAGGGCAACCAGCCGAATTCTGAAAATAGTAAAAAACTGCTGGTATCAGACATAAAAAGTCAAACTGCTGCCATAGAACTTAGACAAATAGAAGCTACGTTGGTCAGGAATATCGGCAACAAAGGGAAGACAGCTAAAGAACTGGCATTAAGCCTCGACCAGCTTCGCTACAGAGTCAAGAAGCTTGCCCTTTATATCGATGACCTTGAGAAATCCTTCCCCACCATCTTTAAATGCTATTTTAAGGGGTAAGTATGACACCCGTTTTTGGTGACTCTTTTTCCGAATATCAAGACTTGAAAAAGTATCTAACTGAGATTTGCAACGAGTTTGCAGACAACCCTGTGTCTGTCCGATTCGAGGTCATAGATTTAAGCAAACTGAGTATTGATAAAAATCTCAGTAGTGTCCCAGATTATTTCGAGGGTTTAATTAAACACTACAAGGAAACGGATAGATGCAATCCGACAATTACCATAGGTATTGAGGATATAAACAGCAAGGAATGGGAATCTAGTGCAGTATATAAGCTTTTTCATATTGATCCCCGTTATGCCTGGATCGATTCATCTATTTGGCTAAGGTACATACAATTAACTAATATTTTTGAAGTTGACTTGAAGAACTTACTCTCGGAGATCGCATTGTATTATCAATTAGGAATGTATAACACATTGGTTGCCAGAGAGAACCTGGACCTGATGTTAAGGAAGCTTGAACAAAACTATATCAATGATTTCAAAAGGGGAAAAACTGGCAGCCACGCTAAAGACATAACTCCATATATATACCACTCCGAGACTAAACTCAGAAAACAAGCGCAAAAAACCTGTGAAAAAGTGTTGAAGTATTTGAATAATTCACAAGACAGACAGGTCTGGAGATGCCTTTTGGTGGATGATCATAGCGATACACAACTAACACATTACTTCGATAAACCAGACACCAGGAGTGTAATCGAGCTTCTTAACGAACTGTTAAACAGGATTTCTGATGAGTGCCTACCAAAGAAGAGGTTTAAGGAAGGCTTTAAATCGTTCTTCCATTTTGATTGCAAACCTAAGGACGACCCATGTGGTTATGTCGATTACGCTCTTAAGCGGATATATCAAATCGATCGTGAGCGAAATGGATTTGAACTGATAATCTTGGACTATCTTCTTAAGCAAGATGGGGATTCGAAAACTAAAGAAAAGGGCACTGAGCTTCTTGTTGAGTTGCATAAAGAAGAGAAAGAAAGTATTGGAAAATGCCAATATCGTGGTCCTTCCGACCGGTTTTGGATAATTCCTTTAACTGCACACTCTTCCGCCTTCCAGGATGAACTGATAGTCCAAGGAATACCTCATTATGACAAGGATTGGTGCATAACAGAAGGAGCAGATCTGGCATCAACCCCAAATAAATTCCTATGGATTATGCTAAGTACCATCCATATCCAACTACAAGAATCGATTTTTGAGCTTGAAGATATTAATATGTTCTTTGCGGTTCATCCGTTTATTTCTAAAGATGAAGATAACCTTCAGAGCTGGGCACTGTACGCACTGGGCAGCTTTGTAAATAGATTTGGTAAGTACACGAGATACATGATGGAGACTCCGAAATCTGGATTTGGTAAGTTTGTTCATGAATACTACATGCGTAATGCAGATCTACGGTTTTATTACAAGAGCTTTGTTAATCTCCTTATGCTAATTTCCTCAGGATCAAAAACCGAGTGGAGAGAGATGTATGAACGAATTACCAGAATAGAGAAAAAACTCTCTGTTGAAAAAGAGAGCTATGAGAGTATCATCGAGACATTTGACGAGATAAAGAAAACACTTGAAGAATGGGCAGCCTCAGCCCAGTGATTGGGAGTAGTTCAACATGAGTTCAGGCTTGTTTTTTGAAAATTATTGCGAACCTATAGCCGGTAAAGGGCATATTTACTTTAACTATACAGCAGTTAAAGTGTCTGGAAACAGTCTCACCCATGAATACCCAATCAACTTACAAATCACCGAGAGCACATTGGAGTTCAGATTCAGAGGATTTTGTAAGCCCACCGATGAATCATCAAAGCGGCATGATTATAAAGAATGTTTGATTTTAAGAGTTCCCCTTAATCTCAGTCTTCATCCGGAGCCGGGTGTAAATCCAGTTTTAGGTTTAAAGGACACTGTGGTTAAAGATTGTGAAGGCTATTCATTCGCTGAGTTTGATAACCTTAATACATATAGGAACAGTATAAAGCCTAAAGAGAATGAAAAGGTTTTAGACCCACATAAAGTGTATTCACGTCATCTACTTGTGGATTTCCTCTATGATTTTGTCCATTCAGATGTGTTTACTATTCTCCCTAACTACAAATACATCAAGGAATTGATGTATAACGATGTCTTTTTATATGCACTGATCTCAAAGTGCGAGTTTCATTACCTACTTAATGAATTCTTCGATAAGTATAAAGAAGTCAAAGAGGAGAATCACGAAGCAAGATTATTAGCAAAGCTTCTTTACTCATCGGAACAGAAATGGCTCTCCATAATCCATGATAAACAGTTTGATGAGGTATTTTCATTCAGTAACATCTGGTTCAAGAACATTGAGCAAGAGTATTCTGATGTCCTGTTTCAAAGAAAAGATGCAGATTATAAACGGAAGATTTGGTATAGTATCCTAACAAAAAAGTCGCCTACAAACTCGAAAGATACAGGCAACGAAGTTATTAAGAAATGTGATCGAATCGAAAGTCATTCCAGTCAAATTCGAAGGCACAACGAAGTTATTGTCCGTATGTCAGTTCAGTGGTTTATTGGTAGGTACAATTTTCGCAAGGCTTTATCTTGTCTTTCTCTAATTCTCCCTGGAACAAACAAATACCTTTTCCGAATAATTATATTAACTATCGCATTGGTTGTTGTTGGTTTACACGTCATGTTTCTCGTGGATATTCCTCCAGCTCTCCATATATGGGATCTAGTATCTTTCGCCTTTATG
Source organism: Kiritimatiellia bacterium (assembly GCA_028686345.1). Classification (GTDB taxonomy): domain Bacteria; phylum Verrucomicrobiota; class Kiritimatiellia; order RFP12; family UBA1067; genus M55B167. The sequence goes on along the minus strand of JAQUCE010000100.1, from coordinate 1,312 downwards.
CAGATATCTTCAATTATTATTGAGCTGGCGATGATTGTGGTAGCGATTTATTGTGTTTGCGTAAAATCGTTTCGTATGCTTTATTTGTTAATGCCACGGCTGACAATTGGATTGATATCAGCTTGGGTTTTGCTACTTACATCCAAATCAATAATGGTGTTTTTTACCGATAATTATTTTGGCTTCACAATGATTTGCTTGTTATTGTTCTCCGGCATTTTGATGTTTCTGTATCATATAATGGTTCTTAACACGCAAATCCCAAATTACAGGATAAACATAAAATGGGGTTGGCATATCCTTCCAATAAGGGTTTTGGTATTATCTGCAATTGCCTTTATATACACATTTATAATAGGTGTGATTCTCACAAACAGCCTTTATCCCATTATGCTCAAAAACGGCATTGTTCAAAATGTGTTTAGACCGGTAGAAAACAACCTTCTTGTGGACCCGCCCAAGGGTTCACCCAGTATGGAGTACATCCAAAGTTGTATTGCCAATATTGATACGGTTACCGCCAACCCTTTATTCGCAACAGGAAAACAACATCACTCACCGGACTCAGCAAAATTACTGACAAGTGGCAATGACCCTTTTTCAAAATACAGTAAAAGGCTAAATGTACCCATCATTGGAATGACTAAATACCATGAAGTTTTTATCGTGCGTCACCCCCTGTTCGGCAGGTTACTTATATTCCCGATTGTTTTAATCTTTGCATCATTCGCCACCGTATTCTTGGGTGTGTTTATTGAATTACTTGTTCATAAGAAACCTATCATTGAGCCTAGCAATCCGTCGGACATATCGAAAGTTGATACGTAGCGCATTTATTGTTCATTTACAGCGGGCAGTAAGTGGGAATTCATTATCCGCAAATTGATATACAATACACCAATTCTCTCAACAAACTACTACGAGAAAACTCGACTTGCAGGATTCCTGTCACAAATTGCAATTTTCGGTGATCGGATTTGCAGATATCCTGTCAGAAACACTCAAAATGGTCTTGTTAAGGATGTCCTACGATGCATAAGGATGCGACAGTTTGCAGATTTCGCTGCACAATTTGCAGTTTTCGTTGTCACGTTGCAAAGGAGTTCTAAAAGTTCTAAAAGGAGTTACATGCCCGATGTGATGTGGATAGCTGCCTATCTACTTCTGCTAGTGATGTGCTTGCGCCTCCCAGCAATTTGCTGGATATTGCAAGCATATCTCAAGCATATACTAGTAGGCAAGGACTCTTATACAAAAGATTGGATACGCTGTAGAATATGAGTAGAATATGAGTAGAATATGAGTGGAGCAC
>JAQUCE010000199.1 GCA_028686345.1 Kiritimatiellia bacterium | reverse complement strand
GGGATCCTGACATCATCTTTGTCGACCTCGGCACCATGACAGCTGCCGGCGGAGGAGCGATCTATGAACTGCAGAATGACCCGTCCTATCGGGAACTGACTGCGGTCAAGACAGGCGAAGTGTATGCATAACTTCTCAATGCTCGATTGACAAACTAAACGTGCCCCCCAGTGGCCTTGGGTGGCGCGTTTAGTCTGCCAAAGGAAGGAGCGCGCTTCCCTCTTCAGGCTTCGCAAAAGCTACGCCCTGACAAGTCGTCCCGCAACCCGGCATCGCTCGCAAGCGGGGCTACGCCGGACAAGTGCCGCCAACCCTGCACGTTTCCACTTTGATGAAGCTTGCATGTCAAGCGGCAGGCGCAAATTTTTAAGAACAACGAGTTATCACTCGACAGGCAACTTTTTGGAAAGAGCAATTAATCGTTTTTTAGTCGCCTAAGCGACTAAAGTGCGCATCATTGCTTCGGTACATTTGGCCCCATGGTCAGCGTCAAAGTTGCGCCTGCCATGAGATCCTCATGCGTGAACCATGGTTTATCCAATATCTTCCCGTTAATGGCGGCGCGCTGCACATATTTATTTTCCGGCGAGTTATTTTCAGCGACAACTGTGAATGTTTTACCGTTTTCCAGTTTAACTTTCACCCGGTCGAAGAGAGGACGGCCAATATAATAACGGGTATCTCCAGGGCAGAAGGAGTAAAAACCCATAGCGTTCATGATATACCACGCCGACATCTGCCCGCAATCCTCGTTGCCGGAGAGACCATCCGGCTGGTCATGGTAGAGTGTGCGCAGGATCTGGTCAATGCGGTTCTGCGCCTTCCAGGGCTGGCCTGCCGCATGGTACATGTAAACCGTATGGTGGCTGGGCTCGTTGCCATGCGCATACTGTCCGATCAGGCCGGTGATATCGGCCGCGGCATTTTCACCGGTAATAACCGATGGCTCAACAAAAAGCTGATCAAGCTTCTGAACATAAGCGTCCTGGCCCCCCATCAGCTTCATAAGTCCCTGCGGATCGTGAGGCACAAACCAAGTCCACTGCCAGGAATTTCCTTCACAGTAGTCATCCTTCCAATGGTTGTTAGAGCGTGGATCAAAGGGGGTGTTCCAGCTTCCATCCGATTTTTTACCCCGCATAAAACCGGTCTCAGGGTCAAAGTAGTGGCGGTAATTCAGCGCGAGCTCTGAGTAACGCTGATACTCCTGCTGCTTGCCGAGCGCCTTGGCAAACTGGGCGATACACCAGTCGTCATAGGCATATTCGAGCGCACGGGCGACCGTGGCGTTCTCAGTGTCGCAGGGTACCCAGCCCCGGGTGTTTTTCTCATGTTTAGACAACGGCATAATCATCTTGCGGATGTGGTCAGGCATGCCCTCGGGAAAGGCCTCCGGATGGTACTCCGAGGCCTTGACACATGCCGCGAAGGCCTTTTCAGCATCAAAGCTGCGATCCCCCTTCATATAGGCGTCAACGATCACCGGCACCGCGTGGTAACCGATCATACAGCCGTTGTCGTTGCCGGCCAGCTCCCACATGGGGAGGAGCCCGCCCTCATCAACACGCGCGAGCATCGAACGGATAAAATCGGAGTTGCGCGAGGGGCGCAGGATGGTCTCGAGCGGATGGCGCGTGCGGAAGGTGTCCCACAGGGAGAAGAGTGTATATGCGTTATACCCGTCAGCCTGATGGACCTTGTAGTCGCTGCCGCGGTAGCGCCCGTCAACATCCATGTGCAGCGTGGGCGAGATGGAAACATGGTAGAGCGCTGTGTAAAAGATCCTGCGCTCCGTCTCGCTGCCTCCCTCAATGGATATCGGACTAAGCTCCCGGCTCCAGCGCTTGGCTGCCGCATACGATACCGCATCAAAATCCCAGCCCTTGAACTCTGCGTCAAAGTTCTTACGAGCTCCGGCAATATCAACCGAGGAGATAGCGACCTGCGCCAGGACTTGATTGTCAGGGTTGGTATCAAATGCGAGCAGAGCGCGGATATTTTGGCCTTCAGCCTCTTTGATTCCATCGATGAAACTATCATCCTTTTGAATCCGGCAGGTAAAGGGCTTGGAGAAGCGGGCGTAGAAGTGCACCTCCTGGTGCGGAGACCAGCCGGCGGTGATCTTTGTGCCCTCGATCTCGGTGTTGCTGAGCACGCGCAGCAGCAGCTTTTTGTTGCTCTGCTCCCGCAGAAAATAATTCAGGTCAAAGGCAATCAGCGGCGTGCTTCCAGCCGGATAGGTGTAGCGGTGCATACCGCTCCTGGTGGTGACACTCAGCTCAGCGCGCACACCGTAGTCATCCAGGGTAACAGCATAGTACCCAGGTGTGGCATGTTGGGTGGATTTCGTAAACTTTGAACGATAGCCAGTCGTGGTATCCTGCTCATCACCGGGCTTGAGGGGTTTGTTGCCGGTCATCGGCATCATCAGAATGTCCCCTAAATCGCCAACCCCTGTTCCGCTCAGGTGGGTGTGTGAAAAGCCGATGATCGTCGAGTCGGCATCATAGAAACCGCTGCACGCATCCCATCCCTTGGTGCGGGTATCCGGGCTGAGTTGAACCATTCCGTTGGGAACAGCGGCACCGGGGAAGGTGTGCCCATGACCACCGGTTCCGATAAAGACATTCACATGGTCGGCATTATTGCTCTCTGAGTGGATGCAACCAGCGGCGCAGCCAAGCAGCATTGTCATCAAACAAACACTATTGTTAAAACGAATCATAGCCTCTGTACCTACCTTTCAAATACCTTCACTAATCCTGTCAGCCTGTGCAACTCATAATTAAAGGTAAAAATTACCACTTGGGGCTCTAAATGTCAAAGGCAATCAGCCGCGGCTGGAAAAACTGCCGCAAAACAAGCTGGTAACGCGCGCCTTTTTCCCCTATTATATCGTGCTTGTTAACACCAGCCTATGCTGGCGGAGATATGCAGCAAACCAGAGCGAGGAATTTATCTTTATGCAAAAACTTGACCCTTTGAAAATGAAAGACTGGGAGATCGCGGAGGCGGCTGAGGAGCAGATGCGGCCAATGGCTGAGATTGCGGCGGAGCTGGGCCTGAGCGAGGAGGAGTGGAGCCCCTACGGCAAATTCCTCGGCAAGCTGGAAACCGCCGCGCTGCTTCGGCGCCCCTTTGTTAAACTCGCGAAATATATTGATGTCACGGCCATCACGCCCACTATGCTCGGTGAGGGAAAAACCACCACCACCATTGGATTGGTTCAGGGGCTGGGCAAACTGGGTAAAAAAGCGATGGGGGCTGTGCGCCAGCCGAGCGGCGGCCCTACCTTTAATGTCAAAGGCTCAGCCGCTGGCGGCGGTTTGGCGCAGGTTGTGCCGCTGACCCCGCTCTCTCTGGGGTTGACAGGCGATATCGACGCTGTGACCAACGCCAACAACCTAGCCATGGTCGCGCTCACCGCCCGGATGCAGCATGAAAATAACTACGATGATGCGCGCCTCGCCCAAAGCAACTTGAAGCGCATTGATATTAACCCGCAGCGCATCCAGATGCGCTGGGCCATGGACTTCTGCGCCCAGGCGCTGCGCAACATTGAGATCGGCCACGGCGGCAAGATGGATGGTTACCAAATGCCCTCCGGCTTCTATATCACCGTTGCCTCTGAGGTGATGGCCGTGCTGGCCATGGCCTCTGATCTGGCCGATCTACGCCAGCGGATAAGCAAAATCATTGTGGCCTACAGCCATGCAGGCCAGCCGGTTACAACCGCCGACTTGGAGGTTGATGGCGCCATGACCGCCTGGCTGGTGCGGGCTGTCAACCCCAACATGATGCAGACCATTGAGGGCCAACCCGTGCTGGTGCACGCCGGCCCCTTTGCCAATATCGCGATTGGCCAGAGCTCCGTAATCGCCGACCGGCTGGGGGTTACCCTGACCGACTATCTGGTGACAGAGAGCGGTTTCGCCGCTGATATCGGCTATGAAAAATTCTGGAACATCAAGTGCCGCTGCTCAGGCCTCAAGCCCGACGCGGTTGTAATTGTGGCCACTGTGCGGGCATTGAAATCGCATGGCGGCGGCCCGCCTGTGCGGGCTGGCCGTGCGCTGGACCCAGCATACACCAGCGAGAACATTGAGTTGCTCGCAAAGGGCTGCGAGAATCTGCTGGCCCATATTGAGATTGTCAGGCGCTCAGGAATCACACCGGTTGTCTGCCTCAATAGTTTTTATACCGATACGCCAGCTGAATATGCGGTCGTGCGCGAGGTTGCGCAGGGGGCCGGTGCCCGCTTCGCAATCTCCGACCACTGGCTCAAAGGTGGCGCAGGGGCCGTCGCGCTGGCTGAAACCGTGATTGAGGCCTGCGAGGATGGGAGCAACAACTTCCAATTTTTATCCGATCTAAATCAACCGCTGAGCACCAGGATTGAGACCATTGTGCAAGAGATCTATGGCGGCGACGGGGTGACCTACAGTGCTGACGCCGCAGTGAAACTGGGGCAGTTTGAAAACAACCCGCAGGTCGCTGATCTGCCGATCTGTATGGCGAAAACCCAGTACAGCCTCTCACACGATGCCAACCTGCTTGGCCGGCCT
>JAQUCE010000011.1 GCA_028686345.1 Kiritimatiellia bacterium | reverse complement strand
CAGGCGGGCATGCACTGGCGTTTGAAAAACGCAGCCGCGATGTGCGCCCTTATTGCGAAATATCGCTCCGCAATCCCCGCTGACAAACCAGCAGCATGCCCGCTAAACTAAATTGACACGCACCCCTCATCCGTCTTCGTCCCGCAAGCGGAACTACGCCGGACAAGTTCCGCCAACCCTACACGTTTCCACTGCGATGAAACCTGCCGGTCGCACGGGAGGCGCGAAGCAAGGAAGTCGTCCGCTATGCGGGCGACTGCGAACGGCACGCGAACGATCAGCCACGCAGAATAGTCAGCCGCATAGCGACTGACCTCCTTCCGCGCTTACTCCATTTGACAAGACGCGGAGGAGGAAGTCGTCCGCTATGCGGGCGACTGCGGGCAACTGTGAACGGACCACGAGCGACTTTGCAGCGCAAGCGTAAACTTTGTCGCTAACTTTGTCGGAGTGAAGAATTGCGCGAGTACGCGAGTAAAGAGGTCATGCTTTTTGTGCGGAGCACCGTAGGTCCGATTTCCAATCGGACATGTCCGGTTGGAAGCCGGAGCTACAGAGCTCGGACACGTCTCCGGTTTACGATAGCGGCGACGATGCTGGTGGACGATTCACGCACGATCCCAATCGTCGGTCAACATCGTCACCCAATGTCGCCCTACCAGCGGCATACTGCAGCAGGCTCTTGAAAGGCGCGTCCAGGGGTGTAGGGTTGCTTCTCAGAAGCAATTAGCGGACACCGGGCGATTGTTCGTCAAAGGCGCGCCGCGGGGTTTCATAATCTTTGTTTGGCTCATCCGTCTTCGTCCCGCAAGCGGAACTACGCCGGACAAGTTCCGCCAACCCTACATATTTCAACTTTAATGAAACCTGCAAGTGCGCAGCGGGCTCTTAACCACAAACTTCTCAGTGAGGGCAAAACCTTTCGCACATCGCACAAACTCTTTTTGGTTGCCCGATTAGCTGCTATAGTCAACAATGCACAGCTCTGCTGTGATTCCTGCCAGAAAGGCGGATGCCTGGCTGAGAGCAGATGATGCCATGCGGGCATTGGCTTCAACAGTGTCCGACCCGCAGTGGGGCGTGAGTACGGTGTTGTCGAGCCTCCGCAGATCCTTATCAGGTGCGACAGGGGTGTAGGGTTCGTTGACAAAGACATCAATGGCCGCCCCTCCCAGATGACCTGATCTCAGTGCGTCATAAAGCGCGGCTTCATCCACAATTCCTCCGCGCCCCATATTGATCAGGAGGCTGCCTGGTTTCATCTGCGCGAGTTGAGCGGCACCGATTAAATTTGCAGTTCCAGGGGTGAGCGGTAGATGGATGCTGACAATATCGGCCCGCGGGAGTAATGCGTCCAGATCCTGAGAGTACTCCTCCACTCCAAAGGTTTCGCGCAGTGTTTGCCGCGAACAGCCTGTTTTGGCCAGCCACTGTGTTTCGGAGGCGGTGCCGCAAACCATTGTGCGCACGCCGAACCCCAGATGCAGCATGCGCATCACTTTGAGTCCGATCCTGCCGCCGCCGATGATCAGTGCTGTCTGTCCGCAAAGCTCCCGTCCGCGCAGGGAGGTAAAGGCACCAGCGCGGAGGGTGGCGTCCAGACGCGGGAGATGGCGCATAAGGGAGCCGATGTGAAAAAGGGTCAGCTCAGCAACACTGGTCTGGATGTCGACCGGCGTGTTGACCAGGGTGATGCCTTTGGTTTTTGCGAGCGGTTTGTTGATGCCGTCTGTTCCAAAGCCGAAACGGGCAATCAGCGCGCCGTGTTCCCCGGCATTTTCGGCTAGCGCCAGATAGAGGTCGTTGCGATATTGATTTACACCCAGCACGACGGCTCGGCAGCCAGTGGAACGAATTGTTTGAGCCAGCGTGGTTTCATCAGGGGAAACAGGGCGGCACTCCGCTCCCGGTGCGTTGGCAAAGACCGCTGCGGCTTTGTTATATTCAGCCTGAGTTACAAGTACGATGTTTTTCAAAATGATATTCCTTTCAAACTTTTTAGCAGTTGCCGGCAGCCATTCATAATCAGCTGAGTGTCGAGGCTGCAGCCGATAAACCGGTAGCCATTATCAATTCGCTCCTGGATGCGGTGCGCTTCAGGGGGGACAACATGGTAGCCAGGCGCGATGTTATGGCGGCGGCAGGCTTCCAGGATCTTCTGCTCAGCGGCAAGCACCTCGGGATGGTCGAGCTGACCAGGGATGCCCATGGAGGCCGAGAGATCATAGGGTCCGATAAAGGCAGCATCAATGTCGGGACGCGCGAGAATCTCATCGGCGCGATCGGCGGCCAGCGTGTGCTCCAGCATCACTGCCAAAAAGACTTCGTCATTGTGGCGGCGGATATAGCTGTCAAAGTTGCGTCCGTAGTCCAGTGCCCTTGAGAGCGATGTGCCGCGGTTGCCTTGCGGCGGGTAGCGCACAGCGGCGGTCATGGTGTCGACATCTTCGGGGGAGATTACACTTGGCACAATAATGCCTTTGGCTCCGGCATCCAGAACATGTTTGGCTTGCACGGGATTAATCCCGTCCAGCCGCACAAGAAGGTCGCAGCCTGAGGGACGCAACGCCCGCTCAATCTGCTCGATCTGCGAGAGCTCAACGGCCGCGTGTTCCATGTCGACTGCGATCCAGTCAAAGCCTTCGCCAGCCATAATTTCGGCAATGGCTGGGTGCGGAATCAGCATCCAGCCGCCAAAGGCGCACTCTCCATCTTGTATTTTCTGTTTTGTATTAGCCATGGGTTTCCTTTTAACCATCTCTTATTTCAACCGCGCGGCTGAGAGTTCCACCAGCCAGAGCGAGATCTCGGGCACAAAGGTGATGATCAGCAACAGCGCTGCCAGCATGAGATAAAACGGGCGGAGATTGCGCACAATACTCCGCACTGGAACGCCGCTAATGCCGGAAATAACAAACAGCAGCATACCGACCGGCGGTGTGAGCAGCCCGACCATGATGCCCAGCTGAAAAACCACCCCGAAGTGTACAATATCAATCTGGTAAGCTTTTAACACTGGCAGCAGCAGTGGGGTGAGAATGATCATAATGCTGCCTCCCTCCATCACCATGCCCAGTATGAGGATCAACCCCAGAATCAGGAGCAGCAGGATACTGCGGCTCTGTGTCAGCGATTGGAAGGCGCCGATGAACTGCACAGCGTCGATTTCGCGGGTGATCAGAAAACCGAAACACGAGGCGCAGGCGATAATAATCATAATCGATGCAGTGCGTCGTGCGGTAACCAGCAGAATACCTGGCAGGTCGCGCAGATGCAGCGAGCGGTAGAAACAGAAACCAGCCAGCAGGCCGTATCCCACCGCCAGCGCGCCGGCCTCGGTGGGCGTGACCAGTCCGCCGAAGATACCTCCCAGAATTATGACCGGCATCAGCAGGGCGGGCAGCGCGCTGTACAGACTCTCCCACAGCTCTTTCCGGGTGTGACGGTCACCGCCGGGGTAGCCGTGTTGATAAGCTGTCCAGGCACAGACCGCCAGAGTTGCCGCAGCCAGCAGCACGCCGGGAACAGCCCCGGCCAGGAACAGCTTGCCGACCGAGGCGCCAGAGACCGAGGCGTAGATGATAAAGCCCACGCTGGGCGGGATGATCGGCCCCATCGTGGCAGCGGCGGCGTTCAGCGCGGCGGCATATCCGCGCGGATAGCCCTTGCGCTCCATCATGGGGATCATGGTGGAGCCAACCGCGGCCGCGCTGGCAATCGCTGCGCCCGAGACCATTGCCACCAGCATGTTTACAGCTACCACTACGTAGGATAGTCCACCGCGCGGCGGTCCGATAATGGCCAGCGCCAGACGTGTCAAGCGCCGGGTTATCCCCGATGCGTTCATGATCTCGCCTGCCAGCAGGAAGAACGGCAGCGCCAGCAGCACCAGTGAATCAGCGCCCACGCAGAGCCGCTGGGCGACGATCATGGGTGACAGGTCAGGGCACGCCAGCACATAAATGAGTGAGCTGAGTCCGAGAGCATAGGCAATCGGCATACCCAGCACCAGAAACAGCAGCATCCCTCCGATCAGGAGTTGCATGCATCACCTCCATGCTCCGGCGCGGTTGGTTTATCGTCGATCCCGTTACCCTCGGTGAATTCACCGTGGATCATTCTGCGCACCGCGTACCAGAGACCCAGGGTCGCGGAGCACGGCAAGGCTGCATAAAAGAGAAGATTCAGCGGCCATTGCAGTGCTGATGTGTATGACCCGCGCGTGGACCACACCCAGCAGGCACCCAGCACGATCAGCACCGCATGAAAGATTGACACGCAGGCAAGCATCGCGACCTCTGCCCAGCGTCGGTGGCGTGCAGATAGTTTTTCGACAAAGAAATCCACGCGGATATGCTCACGTTCACGCAGAGTTACAGCGGCGCCCAGCATCGTAAACCAGACAAACAGATAACGCACCATTTCATCGCTCCAGGATAGTGAGTGGTTCAGCACATAGCGGAAGAATACCGCTGCCAGCACGATACAGATAATTACCGCGCTGAGAGTAGCCAGCAGGGTATCCGCCGCGCGATCCATAAACGCCGTGCCCGCGCAGCTCTTTTTTGAGATGTTTTGTTTTGTTTTTTCTCTCATAGGGTTATAAGCCTTTTCCAAAAAGCGGATGACGATTAAAACACCGCTTTTGAAGATCATTCGGCGTAGCCGAATTATTCATAGTTGCTTAATCGCGGTTCTGCTGCGCACTCTCCTCCAGCAGGTAAGCCTCCAGTGCATTGCGGTCAATCTGCGAGCCGAACTGCACATGTTTACGCATTGCCTGCTCCGCTGTCTCAGGATCGCCGGTTAAAATCTGACGTACCAGGAGCTGGTGCCACTCCTCCGGGATATCCAGCATCTTAATGGATTTGAGACTGTTAAAGCTCATGTATTTTTTAAACCAGACCTCTTTCAGCATTTTTACAAAAATATTACACCCGCTTAAAAGAGCCAGCTTTAGATGGAACTCAAGGTGCATCTGCTTGCCCAGCGTTGGGTCGGGCGTGTCGGCCCGCGTGAACTGGTCCACCTGCCGGGCCAGCTTCATCAGCTGCTCACCCTCTTTCGGTTTTATGGTTGTCGCGCACAAGCGTGCAATCTGGCACTCCAAGGCCTCGCGCAGCATCAGGTTGTCAGAGATATCCTCCATGGTCATTGTGGATACCCGACATCCTGCCAGCGGTCGATTTTTCACATAACCGTCGATCTCCAGCATATAAAGAGCTTCAATCACGGGCAATTGGCTGACTCCGAACCGCTTCGCAATCTCTTTGCGTACCAGTCGTTCGCCGGGCTTCAGCTGACCCTCCAAAATATTATCCCGTAAAACACCGTACACCCGGCGCGACAGCGTGTTCTTCCCCTCTTTGGGAACTTTCATGGTTGAATAATTGGCCATTTGTCTCCTTTGTTTTTAATATATCAAAATATGTGTTTTTGTGTCAAACAGCTAAATATTTTTTTTTGACAACTGCTGGCAGGAGAACGCGCTGCCTCGCGTAAAGCCCAACAAACAAAAGCTAATAAAGGGCTTAAGAATCAGATAAGCCATAAAATTACGCATGAATTTAATTTAAAATAAAAAAGATTGACAGTTGACAATTCAAAAAAGATATATCATACTTGCGACAATTACTTGTAGTATTGTATCTTAAACGAGTATTCAATCAGAAGGAGAGATCATGAAACATTTTATGTGTTGTACAATCACTCTGATAAGTGTTTTGCTTGCGGTTGCTCCTGCCTCGGCGCAGGGCTCCGGTCGTTTGATTGGGTGGTGGAAGATGGACGATGCCCCGGGATCTTCAACCCTTGTTGACTCTTCAGGTTACGGGCGCAATGCCGCGCTGGGGTCGGGGGTGTCGATTATTGACGGGCGGTTCGGCAAAGCGGTGCTCTTTGATGGCAGTGTCAATGCCTGGGCGCAATTCACCAACCCTGCACATCTGACAAATTTCACGCTTGCCGCCTGGGTTAAAGTGACTTCGTTTGCTAACTCCTACCCTAAGCTGTTTCAGCTGGGGTATTGCTACTTCCAGTTTTCGACATCCATGCCCGGAAAATTCAGCCTCGGTATCGGCAGCACACCGACCCGTGGCGAGTGGAATTCAAATGGGACAGGGCCGTTTATGGTTGAAACAGACAAATGGACGCATGCTGCTGTAGTTGTCAAGCGCAGTTATACGTCTCCAACGGAGTGGGTTACCCAGCCCGTCTTTTATATCAACGGAGTTCGTTGCGGCACCTTGCAAACCCCTAAAACTTACTCGCCTGATGCTGCTGGATCTGGATCTGGTTATCTTGGCAATACCGGAGTCAACGGCACCCGTGCTTTTGATGGCGCGATGGATGACGTGCGGATCTATGATGAGTGCCTGACCGACAGAGAGATTCTGGAGCTTTATCAAAACTGCCCGGTTGTTGTGGATGCAGGTCTGGATCAAACCTGCCACCGCGCCATTGCACAACTGCAAGGGCGGTTGATCAGCACCAATCCCTACAGCGCTGCCATAAACGCAACCTCCTACTGGAGTGTGGTCTCTTCTCCGATAGGAGTTCTTCCTGTTTTCGCAACGCCCTTTTTGCCGGCAACCACCGTGACCTTGCCCGAGGACGGTGTCCATGTACTCAGGCTGACCGCTGTTAGCGAGCTGGGAACAACATCAAATGATGTGACGGTTGTGCGTGATTCAACAACCCCGTCGGGTAATAGCGCGCCGGTTGTCACTCTCCCCTGGTCATCAACGAGCTCAGTGCTGGGACAGGGCCTTGCTTTAACAGGGTTTGTGACAGATGATGCCAACCCCTCCGCAGTTCCATCTCTCCGCTGGAGTAAGCTGAGTGGTCCGGGCGGCGTTTTCTTTGACAATGCCTTCACCAACACCACGGTCGCCTACTTCTCCACCAATGGCATCTATGTTCTGCAACTGGCTGCCGATGACGGTGCGGCAACCGGAGCTGATCAGGTTACTGTTACTGTGAACCTGCCGGCCGGCGACCTGGCAGACGGGCTGCTTCACTGGTGGCAGATGGATGAAGACCCCGCTCTGACAAGTTCCTACGACTCTGCAGGCGCGAATACGCTGACTCTACGTAACCAGACTTTGCTGCAGCCCGGTAAGATCGGCAATGGACTCCGCTTTCCGTCCACGAACTCTTATGCACAGGCAACGATTTTGACCAATGCTGAGTGCTTTACCTTCTCGCTCTGGCTCTACTATGATGCGGCCTACACCAATAATATCGGCAAGCGGATTTTTGATTATGGAACTTCGCGGTTCTTTATTTATTTCAATCCTGACAAAATCTATCTTGCCACAAGGAATTTAGCGGATACAGGTGATTACTCATGGACCCAGCAGAACTACTCGCTGGAGAACGACAAAAATCAGTGGGTTCATCTGGCAATTCTGTATGACCGCCGTCCATCTGTCTCCGCCGGAAAACGGCAGGCTTTTTATATCAATGGCATCTCAACAGGATCTTCCGCACTGGGTGCGGCCTGCGATGGATCAAAGGCTTTCACGACCGGCGACTTGCGTATTGGTGGAAACGGTTCTATCCGCAACTTCGACGGTGTCTTTGACGAGATGCGCATCTATGACCGCCTGCTCTCTGATGAGGAGATCAAGACTCTGGCAATCGACCCGGACAATAACCACGCCCCTGTGATTGAGGCTGCAGCCGCGTTAACAATCCAGGTCGGCCACTCGGTAGACGCGCTGGCCAGGGTTTATGATGACGGGCAGCCCCGTGGGCTGAGCCTTGCGACATCCTGGTCGGTGGTCTCCGGCGATGCGGCTAAAGTGCTGTTCGATGACCCAGGTGATCCGGCTACCACCATCACAATCACAAGGAGCGGCGACTATCTGCTGAGGCTCTTCGCAACTGACGGAGAGCTGTCCAATGCCGTTAACATTCATGTCACCGCGGCGGCCTCCGGAACCATACTGATGCTGCAATAAGCACCGCCTATTGCCGTAGAGTGCAGCGTGCGCACCTGCATCCTGTGCGATGTGGGGAAGAACAGAACATTCCTTCAGGAGAATATTTGCTCAAGTCATCATATAAAGTGTTACCCCTCTTACAAGTGTTGGCTGTGGCTTTGCTTTTAAGCATCTTGGTTCAGTCAGCGTACGCGAAGGAGTGGCGCGTGTTTCTGATGGGGGGACAATCCAACATGGAGGGGGTGGGCATTGCCGCCGAGGCCCCTCCAAATCTGATTGCGCAACCAGATGTCCAGCTGTATCACTCGCCCAGTGTGCGTTCAGCTCTGCCAGCCAACCAGTGGAACCCGCTGGCACCGGCTGGCACCAACCCCAATAACTTCGGCCCGGAGCTGAGTTTTGCCTATTGCATGGCAGAGATGCTTCCCAAACAGAATATCGCGCTGATCAAGCATGCTAAAGGGGGCACCAAACTGACCACCGAACCGCTGCACTATGAGGTCACCAGCTGGCATCCGGGAGCAAGTGCGAGCGACTCCGCTTCATTCGGTGCTGAGTTTGCCGCCTTTATCCACACAGTAACCAATGCTCTGGCAGCAATGCGGGCGCAGGGCGATACCCCTGTTCTCTCCGGTGTGCTCTGGGTGCAGGGCGAGGCTGACTCAACCAGCATTGCTGCCGCTGCTGCGTATGAACAGAATATCACCCGTTTGGTCGCCCGCGTCCGAGAGCAGTTCAGTGCACCGAACCTGCCCTTTGTCTGCGCCCGGATTCTGCCGTATCAGGTGCGGCCAGGCTCAGCTGCAGTGCGCCAGGCACTGGACAACATTGATCAGGACTCTGGTTCGCCCGCAGCGATACCGCATCTCTTTACGGTTCACACCGAGGGGTTGGGGGTGCATACCGACAATGTGCATTTCAACACTCCTGGACAGCTCGGGCTCGGAAGGCTTCTAGCCCAAAGTATGAGTTACCGCGGACTTGAAATCCCACGCTCCACTCCACCGCATTCACTGGCCTACTGGCAATTCGATGAAGCCTCCAATGCCGCTTACCTTCTGGATGTTGTCGGAGTTTATCACCTTGATCAGCAGATCGCCGCCACGCCCGCGCCAGCTCTGGTCGAGCGCGCCTCGCAACCGGCAAAGCCGCTGTTTATTGATGGCACCCCGCCGCAGGTCAATCCAGGCAGCTTGATGAACAGTCATGGCATGCGTCGTCTCTATGACGCCGCGCTGGACATGCGGGATCAGCCATGGACCTTTGAAGCGTTCTTTAGAAACAACGCTGTTGGAACCCACTCCGCCTATGAGGTGATTGGAGGAACCCGCTCTGCCATGTCGCAGTACTACGGGTGGCGTGTGATTATGATTAATGGCCAGATTCGCTTCTTTGCCACTGCAAATAATGGGCAGGTTGCGCACGTGTTGACCACACTGCGTTTTGATGATGGCTGTACGCACCATCTGGCGGCTGTATGGGAGCCGGCAGATGGCGCTGCAGGGAAGATGCGGCTCTATGTTGATGGCAACTTTGCCGGCGAGAGCACCGGAGCGGGGGATCTCGGTGACGATGCAACCTTTGCCAAGCGCTTTGCCCTGGGGGGAAATATCAGCGGCACCAAAGGGGCCCCTGTGATCAACAGCAATTTGTGGAACGGCTCTCTTGATGAGCTGCGCTTTACCCCGCGCGCTCTCCAGCCGCGCTCATTTTTACGGGCTTTCCCTAAAGGCACCACGCTTGAGGTGAGCGCTGTTAATCCGCTTGATCGCATCTACCCCGACCTCACACCCTACACCTCAGAGCAGGCG
Source organism: Kiritimatiellia bacterium (assembly GCA_028686345.1). Lineage (GTDB taxonomy): Bacteria > Verrucomicrobiota > Kiritimatiellia > RFP12 > UBA1067 > M55B167. The sequence continues at coordinate 57,581 of JAQUCE010000011.1, read as the reverse complement.
GCTCATCTGCCGCGCGGGGGGCGGGCTTATTTTCAATTCGCGCTGCACTCCACTGCCCATGCTGGCAGCGTAAGGCTATCCGCGGCATCGCTGCAGAAGGAAAACGGGACTGTGTTAAAAGACGCCGCCTGTGTGCAGGTTTTGCGTGCTGTGCAGGTTGAGGCAAACTACGGCGGCTGCGCCAGAACTCAAGTCAATAAGGTGCCTCCCGGCTCTGTTCGGGAATCAATTGTGCGCCAGGCTCCCTTTAACGTGTATGAGGTGGTGACCGATAAAACCGCGATCTCTCTGGATGGAAGTGCTACCTATGCCGCCATCGCGCGTGTGGATGTATCGCGCGACGCGGAGCCGGGCTTGTACCACGGTGTGTTGACCGCAGCGCTCGGTGATGATGCAACAGCATCTGCGCCGCTCGCCCTGCGGGTCTACCAAACAACCCTGCATGAACGCCAGCCGCTGGATGTGATCCACTGGCTTTGGCCCGAGCCGCAGAATCTGACGGATGAGGCTCCGCCTGAGTGGTGGAGTGAACCTCACTGGCAGCTCCTGGAGGCATCCGGGCGCACCCTGCGCGACTATGGTGATACAGTTCTCTTCACCCCTCTCTTTGCTACGGAAACGCCCTTGATCCAGGTCATTGCAGACACAGGCTCTGATCATAGCTGGAGCTTTGGTTTTTCCCGTTTCGACCGCTGGGTCACAACCTTCAAGGAGCTGGGTTTCACCCGCTTTTTCGGCAAGCATATCAATAATCATCGTTCGGTATTCACCTGGGATCAGGCCACAGGCGCAGTGCGCCCACTCAACCTCTCTTTTGAGGAGTATCACCAAAACTTTCTGCCAGCTTTTTACGCCGCGTTTTATAAACACCTCTGCCAGCGCGGTTGGCAGGACAGCTATATCCAGGCACTTACAGATGAACCTCGCTTGGATGCCTTGCAGCGCTATCAGCAGATGGTTCATAGCTTTCGTAAACATATGCCGGGCATTGGTATTGCAGAGGCCCTGAATCATGAGTTTGATCAATTCTCGGAGTTCGTGGATGTGCCTGCCTGGTGGTTTGGTTATGTATATTCAAAGGATTGGCCTGATCTGATTCAGCAGCGCATTGATGCCGGAAAAGAGAACTGGGTCTATTACGCCTGCTCACCCACGCCGCCTCACCCCAACAGTCATCTCGATGTCCCACTCTGGCGCAGCCGGGCTCTACCCTGGGTCGTTGATTACTGCCGCGCCAGCGGGCTTCTGCATTGGGCTGCCAATGGCTACCGCGGCGCCGACCCTTATACCTCCAGTATCGGCCCGCTGCCGAATGGCTCCACCGCTCCCGGACATCCGCCCGGCGACAACTGGCTGTTTTATCCAACTGCCAAGGGACTTACTGGGTCGATGCGCATGGTGGCGCTACAGCAGGGCATCGAAGATTACACTCTATTGAAGATGCTGCGCGCCAAAGATCCCGACTGTGCCGCAGCAATCGCCGATAGCATTGTCCATGCAATGGTGCTGGACTATCGCAACAAAGATATCCGTTCAGAGTATGCGAACAATGCCGCCAGTTATAGCGCTGCACGGCAGCAGCTGCTTGAACGGCTGGATTCAATTGGGGTTGCCCCCGACTTGTAAGGAGACGTTATGAAATACAATATGAGTTTTTGCGCTGTTGCAGTAAGCGTGGCCCTTTCGGTTTTTGCTCTGCAGCTTCAAGCGTCTGACCGATTAATCGGCTGGTGGAAGATTGATGATGCCACCAATGCCACTGTGCTTGCGGATTCATCCGGATACGGGCGCCATGCGACCATTGGCAGTGGGGTCGAAATTATCGAGGACGGACGCTTTGGTCGGGCAGCCCGCTTTGACGGCACCAGCAGTGCTTGGGCACAATTCAGCAATCCTGCACTCACGAATCTGACCATTGCAGCCTGGGTCTATGTTGATGGTGCGCAGAGTAATCCCCTTCCGCGGATCATGCAGATCGGAGAGAATACTTATTTTTACATGCAGACCAACTCTCTTGGTCAGTTCACTCTCGGCGTTGAAAAAAACGGCTGGGGCACGAACGCACAGCCACCCTTCAAATATCAGACCAACACGTGGTTTCACGCTGCTGTGGTGCACCGCATGGAATATACCAATGCAACCGAGGCCGTTGTCTGGCCGACCTTCTATATCAACGGAGTACGCTGCTGCGATCCGCTTGCCAAGAAAGCCTTTCTAGCCGCCGTTCCTGCCGGAGGATCAGCTTTCTTTGGTAACAACAGCTACGGGAGCGGCGGGGTACGGCCACTCAAGGGGCTGATGGATGATGTGCGCCTCTATGACGCGCCCCTATCTGATAAGGAGATCCTGGAGCTCTATCAGAATAAACCGCTCTCCGTTGATGCAGGTGAAGACCAAACAGTATACCGTGACACGACCTCTTTGCAGGGACGTTTGATCAACACGAATCCTTTTATGCGTAACCTCTCCTCTAAAATAACATGGAGCACTGTTTCCGCACCAGCTGGTGATGCCCCGGTTATCCAAATACCCTGGCTGCCTGCTACAGCAGTGACACTGCCGGAAGCGGGGGATTACACCTTCCGCCTGACCACAGCCACTGAACTTGGTACAGCGACGGATGATGTCACCATCACTCGTCATATCAGCACCCCGCCGGTCGGGAATAGCGCGCCTGTTGTCACGCCGTTGGCGGCCTCAATCAGCAGTGTGCTGGGCACGGGCGCGCCTCTCGCGGCAACCGTTGCCGATGATGGTATTCCCGGTGCTGCGCGACTTTGCTGGAGTAAGGTCAGTGGTCCTGGAGCCATCTTTTTTGACAATGCCTTCACCAGCAATACCACCGCCTTCTTCTCTACCAATGGCACCTATGTCCTCAGGTTGGCTGCCGATGACGGTGACCTGCAAGGCAGTGCCGACGTAACGGTCACTGTTTCTCTGCCATCAGGTGACCTTACATCCGGACTTGAACACTGGTGGCGGATGGATGACGACCCGGCGCTTAAGAAAGCCTTTGACAGCGCCGCCGACAACACGCTCTCCCTCAATAACAGCGCTTTCCTGCAGCCAGGCAAAACAGGTAATGGCTATCGGGGCCCGAAACTCGATGCTGTGGGCATTGCAGCCAGCCTTCCCGCCAATGCCGAAACAATGACCTTTAGCGCCTGGTTCTTTTTCGATAACGCCTATGTGCAGAGGGCCAGTGACAATAAGTATCAGCGGCTCTTCAACTGCGGCCCGAACTTCTATATTCTCTATAACACAACCAACAATCACCTGGACCTATCCACCCGGGGGATTGGTACTGGTTCAACCCAGTACACATGGTCATGGAACACCGAACTCCTTCCGAATAGATGGTACCATGTCTCGGTCCTCTTTGACCGCCGCGCAGCTGCCAGCGGTTCGCGGCAGGTCATGTATGTGAATGGCCGGAAGTTTATGTCGGGTAACTTAAACATCGCTTTCCCCGGTGCTGCCGCCTTCACCGCCCCCTTTATCATCTCTAACACCGGTGCCTCGAACGGCACCCGCAACTTCGACGGCGTGCTCGATGAGATGCGGGTCTACTCCCGTTTTATTACAGATGAAGAGGCGCTGTTGCTGGCAGTTGATCCGGATAACAACCATGCCCCTGTTATTGAAATCCCGACTGTGCGGACGGTTAAAGTTGGCCAACTAATTGCTCTCGAAGGGGTGGTTGCCGATGATGGTCAACCTGCTGGCGGTACTCTTATCACTGGTTGGAGTATCATCTCTGGTGATGAAACAGCTGTAGTTTTTGATGACACCGCCAACCCCGGCACGACCGCAACATTTACGCAAACAGGTAGCTATGAGATCATGCTCTCCGCCACAGATGGCGAACAGCAGTCCGCAGCGATTGTGCAGATTAACGCGGTTCCATCCGGCACACTTATATTGCTGAATTAAAGGAGCAGGGACGCTCCCTTCCTTGCATATCATCATCAATGAATTTGATAAACCATAATCATCCGGCAGTCGCACGGGCACTTTTTTTGCTGCTTTGCGCTGTTCCTCTCTCTGTTCTGGCACTGGAGTTCCATGTAGCAACAACCGGGCGCGACACAAATTCCGGCACGGAGACAGAGCCGTTTGCTTCTCTGGAGCGGGCCCGTAACGCTGTCCGCGAGGCACTGCCGCATGCGACAGAAGATATTATTGTCTCGATTCATGCTGGCACCTGGCATCTGGACCGGAGTTTCGCACTCACCCCGCAGGACTCCGGCCGCGAAGGGGTTGCAGTGATATGGCGTTCGGTAGATGGTATCGGTCAGGCACACCTCTCCGGGAGCACTCCGCTGAAAGGCTGGCAGCGGCACAAAGGAAATATTTGGAAACTGAAGTTGAAGGAGGACGCGGACTTCCAGACGCTTTACGAAGACAGTCGCCGTTTGCACAAGGCGCGCTTTCCGAATTATCTTTCGGATACCTCTCTATCATCGGCCTTTGGCTGCTACCTCATCAGCGAGGCAGGCAGCCCTCATCTGGAACGCGGCAACCGGATCAGTTGGCTGGAATATGCCGTAGATGATGCCCCGCCCGCCGCTGCCTCGCCAGCGCAGATGAAGGTCGTGCTTTTTCCGTGGGGAAGCTGCGACTGGCACCGCTGGACCTGTCAGGTTACAAAAATAGACCGTGATGCCCGCAGGATTTATTTCGATAATCTGGGTGATCGTACTGAGATTCTCGGCGGTGCCCGCTATTTTCTTGAAGATGAGCCTGCGTTTCTGGATGCACCCGGCGAGTTCTACCTCGACCGGAGTGCAGCCGTGCTCTACTGCATTCCTATCAATCATGGTCATCCCGATAAGCTCAACATCACGGCACCGGTAGTGCTGACGCTGGTGCAGATCCAGGGTGGTGGCCGCGACAACTGTGTGCGTAATCTGCGCTTTGATGGTCTTGTGTTTGAGGAAACCGAAGCGATCTCACCCTCGCTACACTGGTGGTCGCATGACTGGGGTCGCCGGGATTATGCGCTGATACATCTGTCAGACACTGAAGCAATAACCCTCAGCAACTGCTGGCTCCGCAACTCCGGTCGGCACGGTGTGCTGATGACGGAGCATAATGTGGGCAATACGGTCAGCGGCTCTCTGATTGAACAGATCGGCATCAGCGGGATTACGCTCTGCAATCGCTTCCCGGCTGCAAAAGGCTTTGGCGCATCTGTCGCCCGCCTAGAGCAGAATCTTCTCTGTAACAACCGTATCCATGACGTGGGTCAGCTTGGCCTCTACGCATCGTGCATTGAGTTGATGAATGTCAGCTACAATGAAATCTGTCACTCCGAGTTGTTTAATTCTCCGCGTTACGCAATAACGATGCGGGGTAATACCGGTGCACAGCACGGACCTCCGGTTACGACGGGAGTTCCGCCCGCCAGCCGGAATTGGATCCACCATCTGAGTATCCATCACTGTGGTCAGGACAGCGGTGACATGGGGGCACTACATGCCGCCAATCTGAATAATTCCGGCGGAGGCTGTACTAATACTTATGAGCAGATCACTATCGCTGACACCCGCGCACTTGACAGCATGATGGATATTCCGCCCAACGGAATATTTCTTGACTGGCCGAAGATGGCGATGGATCAGATCTTCCGGGACATCCAGATTGTGCGTACTCAGGGAGACCCCTTCCGCTCCAATGGCGCTGACAATGCCGATTCAGCGGTGATGCAAAATGTGAGTTGGAGAGAGGGTTTCAATCAGGAACGGATGAACTATGCCGAGATTGGGGTCCAGACAAATTATCCGCCTGAGTTCGGCGGATATCCGCCGCCGCCCTTTTGAAAGTTCGCCAGCATGGTTCGGCGGAATGATTGATGACCTGCGGATTTACCTTCGCGCGCTGTCACCTGACGAAATCAAGTCCTTTGCTCGCATCAAACCAGGCGAGGACTAAATGTTACGCAGAAATGATTTTGATCAATATTTAACCGTAAAAAAGGTGAAATAACAGCCGCTGAAGGCTGTCTTGAAAGGTAATACGATATGAAAACAACACAACGAAACATCAAGGATAAGGGTCACCCTGTTCCACAGGTCGCTGGCTTGCAAAATAGAATCTTCCACAGAACAGAAGCTCTCCTGCTACTTGTCGGCATCGCACTCGCCGCCGCTGGTGCAGCTCAGCCAATCAGTTCCCACCCCGCGTCGATCCCCGACATGCGGCATATTGCAACTGGATGGGAGATTCCAAGTAAGCACTACGTTGACCAGCCCTACATTGTTCAAACAGATGATAATGCCTGGCTCTGCTGTATCACCACTGGAACCGGGCGCGAAGGTGCACCTGGTCAGCATGTGGTCTCAATGCGCAGCACGGATCAAGGCAAAACATGGTCTGAACCCGTGGATGTGGAACCCTCTGGTAAGACCGAAGCCTCTTACGCAGTTATGCTGAAAGTGCCCTATGGCCGCATCTACTGCTTTTACAACCATAATACCGACCTTGTCAAAGAGGTCAAACGTGAGGACAAGGGGGTCTACACACGCGTCGACTCACTCGGCCATTATGTCTTCAAATACTCGGATGACCACGGACGTTCCTGGTCAACAGAGCGCTACGACATTCCCATGCGCGCCTTTGATTGCGACACTGAGAATGTCTATGGAGGTAAACTCAAGTTTTTCTGGAACGTGGGCCGTCCGCTGATTCATGATAACGCCGCTATCTGCGTGATGCATAAAGTGGGTGCCATGGGCGCGGGATTCTTCGCCCGCTCTGAGGGGGCTTTTCTGAAGAGCGAAAACATCCTGACCGAACGTGATCCGGCCAAGGTCAGCTTCATCACCCTGCCCGAGGGCACTATCGGCTTGCGCACCCCGCCTGGTGGCGGACGTGTTGCCGAGGAGCAGAGTATTGTGTCGCTCAGTGACGGCTCAATCTACTGCGTCTACCGGACCATCGACGGCTGGCCTGCCTGTTCGTACAGCCGCGATGGCGCCCGCAGCTGGAGCACACCGGCATATAAAACTTTTACGCCAGGCGGCAAAAGGGTCAAACATCCGCGGGCTGCCAATTTTGTCTGGAAATGCTCCAACGGCAAGTTTCTCTACTGGTTCCACAATCACGGCGGCCGCTTTATAGGTGAACTGGGTGCCGGAGGAAAGGCTGGACGCAGCCCTTACGATGACCGCAACCCGGTCTGGCTTATGGCTGGTCGCGAAACCGATACCCCTGAGGGCCGCATGATCCAGTGGTCGCAGCCAGAGATCCTTCTCTATGATGATGACCCCTATATCCGCATGAGCTACCCTGATCTTGTTGAGCAGGATGGCAAATTTTTTGTTACAGAAACTCAGAAAACCATCGGCCACACCCATGAAATTGCAGCTGATCTGCTCCAGGGACTCTTCAATCAGTGGGATGCTAAGAGCGCTGCCACCAAGGGGCTAATCCTGGACCTGGCAGACAAAAAACCGCTGCCTGCGCAAGTCGCGATGCCGCGTCTGCCGCTCCTGAACAGACGCGATCCAAAGTCCGAGGATCAACGCGGCCAGGATCTGCGTGCCGGATTCAGTATCGGTGTGTGGTTCAAGCCTGATAACCTCAATCCAGGCCAGCCCTTACTCGATTCCCGCGATACCGATGCAACGGGTATCCTTGTGTCAATTGCGGAGGAGGGCTCGCTCCGGATCACTCTCAACGACGGGCGCAGTGAATGCACCTGGTCCAGTGACAAAAACCTGCTGACTGCCGGCAAGCCCCATCATGCAGTCATTACAGTCGATGGCGGCCCGAAAATTATTACCTTTGTTGTGGATGGAGTTCTTTGTGACGGAGGTAATCAGCGTCAGTTCGGATGGGGACATTTCAGCCCATATCTCCGCACACCCAACGGTGCCTCAATGATTAAAATAGCCCCTGCAGTTCAAGCACTGAGCGTTTATGGGCGTGCTATTCGTACCAGTGAGGCCGTCGGTAATTTCAAGGCCGGATGTCCTGATTGAGGTTTTTTTATGCATATTATAAATAGTTCTGTTGGAGGAGAATCCATGCTCATCTCTGCTTCGGTGCTGATCTGGCTGGCACTCGCTACAACTGCTTTTGCCAGCGCACCGCCCCTGCTCTCATTTGATTTTGAAACAAATCTTGTGAATCGTGGATCTCTTGGCGGGCAAGGGCGTTTTCACACCTACGCACCGCATGAGGATCCCTTGTTCGGATTTGGTCCTTTCGGACACTCGCTGGATTTAACCGCCGCAGCGCGTCACGGCGGCCTCTCCCCGCAGGATCAACCATCCGGGGGAGGGGTGATATTTCATGACAGCGCATTGGATTCGCTGGAGAGTTTCACGCTGCTGCTCTGGATGCGCCAGAATCCACTGGTTCAAGGTGAGAGCGCCCGACTGCTCCAGAAAATCAATGCCTGGGATCTGATGGCGCACCCCTCTGGGCTATCGCTGGCCCTTGGCCCCGGAGCCTCCAAGGTAAATTATACATTCAGAGGCCGGGACAGATTAGATCTCTGCGCAAACTGGTGTTTTGTTGCTGTAACGGTTGCGCCGCAAATGATCTGTGCTTATACTGGAAACCGACAACAACCGCTCACTTTTATCGGCAGCGAGGAACGTCGCGATTCCTTCAAAGCAGCCGCTGGGGATCTCATCCTCGGTAACTTCAGCGGCATTCGCCCTTTCAACGGATGGCTGGATCAGCTGCGCATCTATCGCGGAGCACTTGATGAACCCGCGCTGCGCTCTGTTTTTAACGCCGACCTCGCCGCTGGCCGGGAAACCGCTGTTGCTTCGGTCGTTGAGCTGGGCCGACTCCCCTCCACCAATCACGCCTTTCATCTGCCTGCCTCTGCCATTCCCTTTTCGACCCGCTGGCAGAGGCGCACAAATGCATTTGAGGTTATGGAGTCTTTTCATGCAACACACTGTCTCTGGGTTTACGGCTCGGAAACTAATTTTATTAACAGCGTTAAAAGATCCGGACGCTTTTATCAGGGTACACTCAATGGTCTGCAAGGCCAGAGCCATGCCACTACCAATACCATAGCGCGCGGCGATGCCTCAGGGCGCCATGAGGATCTGGATGGCAACAAGAACACACCGCGATGGATGGTGACATTCGGGCCCAGAACCTTCACCGGCTGCTGCAATCATCCTGCCTTCCGTAAACTCTTTTTTGCTGACGCGCAGCACCTTGTCGCAAGCGGAGTGGACTCCATCCACGTGGATGACTGGGAGATGAATGCCAGTTGGGTACGCAATGCAGGTCTCTGCTTCTGCGAAACATGCCGCAGGGGTTTTCGAGAGTGGCTTGCCCTGCGATACTCTTCCGCGGAGCTGAAGGAGCTTGGCATCGACGATCTAAAATCCTTTGACTATCGTCTTCACCTCAAAGCCAACGGCGTGCCTGATGCCGCAACGTATCGTCAGATGTATTGCGAACTTCCGTTGACCCCGCAGTTTGCCGATTTTCAAATTGACAGCATGCGGAATTTTTATAAGGAATTTCGCCGAAAACTCGACGCCTGCTCCCCTGATAAATATATCCCCGTCTCCGTGAACGGACTGCTGGCCCCGTTACGTAGCGACCGCGTACTCTACGGGGTGGATATCGTTGATTTCCTGCATGGGGAGTCTTCGCAAATTGTCGCCAATCAGAGCGCCAGGCAATATATTTTCGGGGCTAAAGCTGCGGAGGCGGCTGGCATTACACAGGTGATATCTCCGATTCCACGTAGTACAGCACGCACCCGTGCTGCGATCGCAACCACTTACGCGCTTGGTCAGCCCCATCTCGTGCCCTGGGATCTTTACATGGGTAGTGATGAGAGCGGCAGTCAGCCGCGCTACTTCGGCTCCCGCGAGCAATATGGTGACCTCTATGATTTTATTGATAAGCAGCGTAACCTGCTGGATAAATTTGTGTCAATAGCTGAGGTTGGTATTCTGGTTAACGGAGATCAGCCGTGTGACAATCTGCAGCCACTATGTCAGAAGCTGGCCAGGCAGCAGATTCCCTATCATATCATTCTCGGCGCTAGCCGCTATGCCCGTGTTTCAGTGCGTGCCGAAGATTTAAAAAAGCTGCGTCTGCTCATTATGTTCAGCCCAGTTGAGTCTTTCTGCGCCGAGGATCAGGCTGTGTTGCAGAGCGCGCAGGCGAAATCGCTCCTTCGATTTGTTCCCGCTTCCGTTGATCTGATCGCACGCATCCAATCAATGGAAGCAGATGTTTTGCGCCTTGAAGGACCGGAAAATCTGTATCTGTTCCCCCGGAGCAACTGTGCTGACCATGCGCTCGCCATCCATGTGGTGAACTGGAACCTCACGCCTGCGCCTGAATCCATGGAAACATATTGTTATGTGACCGTCAGTCTGCTCAAGCCGCAACGATGGGACAACATCAACAGAGTACTCTGGCATGAGCCCGGGCAGGAGGCTGTTGTCATAACTCCGGAACGACACGCAGGGTCAATCCGGCTGACTTTGCCGCAGATCACGACCTGGGGCATAATTGAAATAAGGTAGCGTTTTATGGAAGTTGTTTTTGATAACGCCTGGCAAAAACCTATGGACGACCGCGTGAAAATGTTTCAGCACTTTCATTGCCGCCAGAACACACGGCCGTTGTTTGGTTTTTTCAAGGGGAGCGAATACCCGCTGACGCGTTATCCCTTCAGCCGCACTCTGCCGGAATCGCGCGCCCTGCTGCCCGCGGATTTTGATGTGGCTGCTTTTGTGAATGACAGTGAACAGCTTTTTCTGGAGCATGAAGCCTGCGGTGGAGACTTCATTTACAGTGCCAGCGCCTTCTGGGGTATTCCCTGGCTTGAGGCAGCCCTCGGGTGTCCGGTTTTTGCCAATCACAGTACAGGCTCAATTCACAGCGAACCGCCACCGGGTTTTTCTGTTGATTCATTGCCTGCCTTTGAGCGTGATAATCCATGGATGCGCCTGATGGTCGAGATGCTCCATGCTCTGGCCGAGAGAGCGGCAGGACGTTTTCCGCTGGCCACCACCCGTATGCGCGGCGTAGCGGATCTGCTCTCTGCGCTGTATGGAGCCGATGCATTTGTCTATGCAATGTTTGACAAACCCGATGAAGTTATGGAGGTTTGCCGTCGGGTGACCGATCTCTTTATTCAGTGCGGCAACCTGCAGCTGCAGCACATCCCTGATTTTTACGGAGGCATAGGTTCCTTTTATTATCACATGTGGGCTCCAAAAGGGACGGTGTGGCATCAGGAGGATGCCGCAGCTCTGCTCTCGCCCGAGCTCTATGCGCAGTTTATCGAGCCGTTCGACCGCCGGATTGTTACCTCCTTCCCGCATGTGGTGATGCATCAGCACTCAACCGGATTTGTGCCGACCGACAAATATCTTGCAATGGGCATGAGTGTGCTGGAGCTGCATATTGACAAAGGGGGGCCCGCTGCCCGCGATCTCTATGAGCGTCACGCGGCAATCCTGAAGCGCTGCCCGCTGCTGATCTGGGGGGATATTTCAACGGCTGATCTTGACTGGATTTTCGGCAAGCTTCCTCTGCAGGGACTTGCTATAATTAAAGTGGTCAAAGATGCTTCCCAGGCCGAACAGCTGTGGAAGAGATATTTTAATGAGCAATAAAACCATAAATCAAGGAGATACATTATGATTGTCAGCAGAATCAGGACATATTTAAAGGTGATTGCAGTTGCGGCCTGCCTTGTTTCACTTTGCTTTCCAACAGTCGCGGAGCCTGATCCAAATTTTATCGAAACACCCGCTGACCTCAAAGCGCGTATTCCCAAACAGCTGCACATCACTAAACCCGACTTCATCGTCTTCGTGCCAGAGGTCACCGATAGCGGTGTCAGCGATACTGGCAACGAACACTTCCTCGTCTTCGACGGTCCGGATGGGTCGCTGATGGCGGTCTGGACCCAAAGCTCCGCCGAGTCGCAGCCTGATCAGCATCAGGCCTTTGCACGCAGCGATGACGAGGGAAAAACCTGGACTAAACCCCGCATTGTTGCAGGACCTAAAAAACCGGGCGACGGCCATATGGCCAGCTGGGGCTATCCGCTGGTCAGCAAATCAGGGCGCATCTATATCCTCTACAGCCAGAACATCGGCAAGACCGATCAATTCAAACATCACACTGGCTGGCTGCACGGCATCTACAGTGATGATAACGGCGAAACCTGGTCCAAACCCCAGAATGTCACGCTGCGCCGCAGCATCTATGACAACCCCGACACCACCATGCCGCCCAATGTTCTTTGCTGGCAGAAACCGAACCGCCTCGGCCGGGATGGAAAATATTTTGCAGGCATCACCCGCTGGACTAGTTTCGCAGTGACTGAAAACCCGACTAAATCGTGGATGTCCGCCGACGCGCGGGTTGAGTTCATGCGCTTTGAAAATATTGACGACAACCCTGAGCCAAAAGATATCAGGATCTCCTGGTTCGCATTTAATGAGAAGGCCCTCTCCGTTCCCTATCCGGAAGCTCCTCAGGTCAGCGCCTGCCAGGAACCCTCGGTTGTCAAACTTCCGGATGGACGTCTCTTCTGTACAATGCGCACTGCATCCGGCAGCCCGTACTGGAGCGTGAGTGACGACATCGGCGAAACCTGGAGCCAGCCGCGTCCTCTGCTGCGTCAGGATGGCGGCGCGCCGCTGCTGCATCCACTCTCGCCCTGTCCCATGTATGATGTTGGCGGCAACACCGCTGGCAGCGGAAATTACGTGCTCTTTATCCACAACCACGACGGACACTACAAAAACTTCGGACCAAGGGATAGCAGCAATCACCGCCGCCCCATTCACATTGTGCACGGCTATTTTAAAGCCGGCGCTGATCAGCCGGTCTGGTTTAACGAGCCTGAATTGTTTATGGACCACGATGGCGTCAGCCTTGGTAAGCCCGGCACCAGAGGACGCACTGATCTGGCCCTCTATGCCAGCTTCACGGTTCGCAATGGCGTGCCTGTTCTCTGGTACCCTGAGCGTAAATTTTTCCTGCTGGGTAAAATAATTCCAACGACAAAATAATTCGGCGAACCGAATTAGAACACGCCAAATAACAACGCTGCTGGTGGACGAGCTCCGCATGATATCAGTCGTCGGTCAACATCGTCGCACACCATCGTCACCCGCTGCCGCGCTACGAGCGGCATTTTGCCGCAGGCTCGTGAAAGGCGCGCCCCGGGGTGTAGTGTTGCTTCTACCGTGTCCGCCGTAGCCTTGGCGAAGGAGGATGAAGCAATTGCGGACACCGGATGGTTGTTCGTCAAAGGCAGGCTAAAGTGTGGATAACAAAAGGGTATTGTAATGCAATGTAGTTTAAAAATCTGTGCTCTGGTGATATTTGTTTTGGGTGGTACGGTCGCTTTTTCCGATACGACGCAAAGCTGGCAGCACTATACTGTCTATCAGCCGCGCATCGAACGCTCGTTCGTTGTTGATGCAGCGGCTCAGTCGCTGCGCTACAACCATGACAGCTCCATTGCCTGGTTTCGTGACCGCTGGTTCTGCGTCTGGAACGCCAATACTATTCCAAGTGAAGGCGCACCGGGACAGCTTAACTATTTCAGTACCAGCCGTGATGGGAGAAACTGGTCGGCGCCGAAACCGGCATTCTCAGATTCGGAGTTCTGCGTTAATCCTGTTCCATGTCCTAAAGGTACGCAGTGGCAGCCCAATCTGATCGTGGTTGAAGACACCCTGTGGGCGCTTTGGAGTCAGGCATCTAAAGACAACCATAAAGGGTGTTACCTCTCGGTGCTGGATAACCCGGATGCCAGATGGTCCAACCGCCAGCTGAGTTGGAGCGGTGAGCTTGACCCAATCATTGACGGCAAACCCTTCCGCGTTTTTCCAACCCAGAATCCGGTTCAACTAAGCACAGGCCGAGTGTTGGCGCCTGTGACTATGATGGGCCCTCTCTCCGCCCTGGCTCCGCCCGGCAAAACCGGCTGGGCCTGGCTGGAAAAACGCAACAGCGTGATTTACAGCGACGATAGTGGCGCAACCTGGCAGATATCCTCTGGTGCCATCCTGCCTGCTCTGGATTGGCGGCAGTGGGAGCCGACGGTTTTCGAACAGCCGGATGGATCGGTACTGATGTTCGCCCGCAACAATATCATCCCCGGAACAGAGGAGTGTACACCCGTTACCGCCGAAACCCTGACTTGGTCTCGCTCGCACGATCACGGGGCAACCTGGTCGCCGCACGCCTTTGTTCCGCTGCAAACGGTTATCTCACGGATGCATGTCCTAAATCAAAGCCCGGCGCCCCACCCCGCAAGCACCGACCGCCTGATCATGATTCATAATGACTGGCTCTCAGGTACATTCGGTACTGACCGCCGGAATCTGGCGCTCTTTTTTAACCGCGGCAGTGGCATCGATTTTGTTGCCGGCATTGGTTTGACTGACCGTGAACCGCAGGTGGCCTACCCGCAGATGTTTCTACGTGGCGATCAACTGCTCGCCTCTTACAGTCAGGGAGCCTGCGCGATGCGCAGCATCAAGGTTGTCAGCGTTTCACCGCTGCCTGATCCAAGGCAATTCTACATCTACCCGCGTGCCAACCTTCCGTCGCCACCCCGCTGCGCGGTGGAGGATAACGCACTGGTGCTTAGCGGCGGCCTGGCGCTGAAGGGCCGTGCAGCGCCGGCGGTATCACCGGATGGAATTAGCTGCGCCGCCTGGATCAATCCGGACGACGAGGGAGTCATTTTTGATAACCGGAGCCAGAAGGGCGGTTTTGTCTGGGGGATTTCCGGCACCTGTTTTGCTCATCTCGGTGACCCGGCCCAAAACATCGTCTCAGCACTCCCGGTGCTGCGTGACCGTTGGAACTACGTTGGCCTGACCATCAATTATGCACTCGGAGAGGCGCACTTCTTTGTGAACAGCGAACACGAGTGCGTCTCCTTCAAGCCAGGCAAACGTTCAATGCAGGGCAGCAGTTTTACCATTGGCGGGCCTAATCTTGCCGCCAGCGCTCTGACATCTATCGAAGGTTCATTTCGTTCGCTGGCTCTCTATGGTACCCATCAGCTTTCGGTGGCTGATCACCGAAAACTTTTCGAGTCGCAGCAGGTGACCCTTGCAAAGATGACACCGACCTTGCTGCTTGATCCATCAGACCCAGCCGCACTGGCGCGCAGTTTTGTGTTGCCTGCCGCACCAGCTGCTGCAGCTGAATCGATAACAAGCGCTGAGATAGATGGCAGGCAGGTTGTGCGTATCACCGGCGGGGCCTCCGCCGGTGTGGAGCTGGCTGCCAACGAACGCGCTGCCGGTGATAGCGTTGAATTGAAATTCAGCTTTATGGTGGAACGTGGAAAAGAACAGACATTATGCACGATGGGAGATGCCAATCAGCCCGCCCGTGTTGTTTTGCAGGGCGATGATATCCTGCTCGTCGGCAACGGCCAGAGCCATCCCTGCGGCAAAGTCACACCTGGTACGTGGCAGCAGCTGGCGCTCTTGACGCATGGCGATGTTACACACGTCACGCTTAACAGCAACCCTCCAGTTGAACTCCGGCACACCCCTGAGGCTACCTGGTTCTACCTCGGTGAGGGTTTTCGTTCCGGCACTCCGCCAATTGCCGACACCGCTTTCGTGATCGACATCGCCTCCCTCCAAACCCGCATCCAACTTAAACAAATGAAATGAGCCAAAAACAGAATAGTCTAGCCCGCAGCAGCGGTTTGTCGTATAATAGTGAGCGTTCAAAGTGGGTGGGCTAAGGAATGACCTCCCGCAACAGGAATCAAGTTTAATAAGGTTAATAACATTGAATACGCTACCCAACACCTCGTAAAAGCTGGGAGAATGCCGAGTCTCCGTTGATAGGGATAACGCCGATAATGGACTGGATTCGAAACCATTACGGTAAGAACTATGCACCGAACACACGTGAAACAATCAGACGGCAAACAATGCACCAGTTTGTTGCCGCCGGGATTGCTTTGTATAATCCAGACAGGCCGGAACGTCCTGTAAACAGTACCAAAGCCGGACTCGTGTTTGTGACAGCATTTCCCAACCGCTCTATTATGAGCCGTTATCTGGGGGAGATTGCATGGGAGACCGAGGTGTGGGTTGCCGATGCACCCTCACATCTGATTCATTTTAATGGTAGCCGATTCCTGGGAGCGTACGATGTTTAATCTAAAGCAGCGGAGGGCGTACAGAAAAAACGGTATGATTTCTTTGCGGGAAGTCGAACATGCTGAAACTGAAATCCACACGAGTCGCACATACCGATGAGGTCGTGCCTGCGGGTACAATGCGATATGCACCTGGTGTGATTACCGGCATCCATGCTTTCAAGGGTGACTCGTTCATTGTCGCCGAGTTCTTCAATCAGGATGACCTCTCTGACAAAGCGGTCTATCTGATAACTCTTAAACCTGTCCCGACCCGAGGGGGACACAGCCCCAGGCTTGAATAAATATGAATGCAAATAATCGATTGACAGTAATGGCGGTGTTGGGAGCCCTGTGGCTATGCGGCTGTGGACCCACTGAGGTAAAGCCCAAGATTTTGCGGGTTGCGTATGTGCCAGGACCCTCTGAGCTGCTGCATCAGGCCTCGGTTCGTTTTGCGGAGCAGGTCAAAACCGAATCCAACGGCAAAATGGCGGTGCGCCTCTATCCCAGCGGTCAGCTGGGTAATGAGCGGGAGCTGATCGAGGGATTGAAGCTCGGCAGCGTTGATATGATTGTGACCGGATTGGCGATTATCGGCTGGTATGCGCCCCAGTACGGCGCCTTTGAGGCACCTTTCCTCTGGCGCGACTACGCGCATGTCGAACATGTTTGGAATGGGGCTATTGGCGAAGAGGTCCGACGCGTCATGCAAAAAAAATCGGGTGCCCGGCTCATGCAGCCCTGGTTCCGTGGACCGCGCTACCTCACGACCACCTCACGCAAGGTGCTGACCCTGGATGATCTCAAAGGGCTCAAGCTGCGCGTTCCTGAACTCGAGATCTACATGAAATCATGGCAGGCCTTCGGAGCCAATGTCACTCCGATTCCCTTCACCGATATCTTTATGGCGCTCAAGCTCGGGGTGGTGGAGGGGCAGGAGAACCCGCTCGCCACCATCTACGCCAACCATCTGCAGGAGGTCCAGAAATACATCATGGAGACGCGCCATCTGATCAGCTTTTATGTGCCCTCCATCGGACCCAACCTGGAGCGTCGTTTTACCCCGGAGGAGCGCGGGCTCCTGTTACGGGCGTTGGAAGACACAACCCGCTGGCACAACCTCGAGGTCGAGCGGGCTGAAGCTGGTTACCGCCAGAAACTTGAGGCTGACGGGGCTGAGTTTGTTGCCATTGATTCTGAACCATTCCGGGAATTGGCCCGCGAGCGAATTCCCCAGCAGTTTGAGAAAGTTTGGAAACCCGGACTTTATAAGCTGATCAGCGAAAGCCAGTAAGGAAAACGCCTGCTGCGTAAGGTTTGTTGTTCACGCTTCAGCGTGCTCTTTGCTTCCAAAAAGGGTTTCTCGATTGAGTAATCATTTTAAATTCCTCCTTCATGACAAAACACATTGTTTTACCACGGCTTTTTGTCCGAATAGGTAAAGTTGGGCTAGGCTCGTTGTCTCAGAACTGGATCTCATAGGCAAAGGCGCGCCCGTTGAGTTGCACTCTGAGTGCTCCCTCCCTCTGGCTCCATTCAACCTCTTGACCATATTCGCCCTTGGGCTCAACTGCGATCACACCTTTGACTGTACGCTCTCCTGCGCCGAGCTGGGTCAGGTCAATGACCGCGGAGAAGGGGCGGCTGCCAGGCAGCGGAACCAGGCTCCAGCTGCGAGTGTTCCCGTACAGCAGACGAAAGGCGCCTGCGGTCTGAATTGCGCCAAAATCAAGCGATTTACCGGCAATGTTGTACTCCAGAAGCGCGTTGAGGTCATCGCTGTTTTCGATGTTATAGGCACCTTGCGTAAACTGACTCTCCTCTTTGCTGATCGAGATCCGCCCCCCTTTGATCCGCCCGCCAGAGCCAGTCAAACCGGAGATCTGCAGTCGGTTGGCGGGGTTGTACATCCCGAAGCGGATGGCATAGTCGCCAGCTGCCGCCTCCCTTGGGATCGAGAACTCGGTGGTGGTCTCAAAGATTCCGGTGCGGGCCAGCCGCTCGACCGGCAGATTGAGCGTGGCCTGAAAAGCGATGTTCTCGCCTTGGTCAAGCTCGTGGTCTGCCCGGTCAAAGTGCAGGAATGGCTTGTAGCTCGCGGGAACGGGATCGAAAACCTCCCACTTGACAGTGAAGGCGAACCGCCCTGCGCCAAGATACTTGCCGCCGGTCACCTCGGCCGCCACTTTGATGTTTACTCCAGGGTCATGTAACGGACGCGCATCCACAAAAACAGCGGTTTTGCTTTGAGCAAAGGCGGCCCGTTGACCATCCAGCAGTACAACGCCAGCGCGCGTGTCGCCGCACTCGGCGTAGAAGCCGTACTGCGGGAGTGTGTGCGCATCTGCCACGCGCCACGGTTCAACGCCGCGGTTGCTCCATACACGCCCGCTCTTGCCAAAGGTGGTGCGTTGCTGCAGGATGGTGGCGCCAAATGCGTGGCTCTCAAAGTCCTGACGGCCCAGCTCAGCGCAGACATCGTGCAGCAGCCAATAAGTCATCACCGCCCGCCGGGAGAAGGGGCCGTCACACATGGGGTTGCGCCCGCCGATCACGGTGTTGGAGAGGTAGTCATCACTGCCGTAACCGTGCATCGGCCGGTCGGCTGCCCTCCAATCAAGGGCGCTGTAGCGGGGGCCGAGCCCGCCTGCCAGCAGTACCATCCGCCCATGACTGGCCATATCGTGCCATGGAGTTCGGACAGCCACGCCGAAATCTTTCATCCAGCGGCTGGCAGCCATGTGATCCGACTGGGCCGCATCAACCGCGCCGATCAATGCGTCGGTGCCTGCCTCGCTGATCATGGGGGCCCCGCGCTGGAGTATGCGGCGGCATGTGTTAAAGGCTTCGCCCCATAGTTTAGCTGTCTGGTTGCGGGTGAAATAACGCCCCTCCCGGTCGTAGTAGTCGATTGGCGGCATGGCGGTAAAGACATCGATGAAGAGTCCGTCAGGCTGGAATGACCGGCGCATGGCGCGCATGTTCGCTTCCATCCAGGGCTGAAAGGCGTGCGGCAGCCAGCGGTAGCTCTGCGCCTGACGTCCCTCGTTGATCCAGGCGAGCTGTGGGCTTCCGTCTGCATTAAAGACAATGTGATCATAGCTGTACTCTGCGGCATCGGGGTAAAAGTCGATATAATTATCGTGCGGCGCGAAGATCATACCCGCGTCTTTGGCTGCCTGGCGCATCCGCATAAAGTCATCCATGTTGCCGCTGGGCGGGAAAATCTCAGGCAGGCGGTAGTCATAGCCCCAGCGCTGCCAGACGTGCTTGACAAAGATCGCGTCGTTTACCCCGTACTTGCCTGCCAGCGCCAAACTTTTCGCCGCATCAGCGTAGTCGCCGCCCCATTGATCAAGGCACATTTTGCCAACCGTGTTTTTGAAGCCCGGGCTCTGCTTGAAGCCGTTGATATCGCGGTAGGCGCGGGCAGCTGCAAAGGCGCCTTGCGCTGAGGGAATAAAGTAGAAAGAGGTGTCATGCGGGCACTCCAGGGCAAAGCGTTCGCTCTCTTTTTCATAAACAGCCGCATCCGGAAAAACATCAGCGGCTTGCAGCAGACTGAGCTTATTCGTGTAGTCAGCGCCCACGTGGCGGGTCGCGAGCGTGAAGCCGCCGCCGCGCAGCGAGAAGGATTGGGGCTCCTCAATTACATTGCCAAGTCCGGCATAGGCGCGTTTGAGCGGTGTGACGCAGGGGCCGATTCCCAGGCGGGTGTAGCGCGGGGTGCCGCGGGCATCGCGGCTGACACCCGGCATGTCCCAGGCAATGCGCAGCGCCCCACGGTCAGCATAGAGTGTGGCGCGGGCCTCAACTATGCCGCCCGGTGTTGCGACATAATGGGTGAGATAAAACTTCCCGAGAAAAGATCGATGTTTAGTTTCAACCACAGGCGCGCCCATCTCGACCGCGCCCACCGGCAGTTTGTCGATCTGACAGAGAAACCCGCGGTAGAGCAGCTCATTTTTCCCGTCCGTGAAAACAATTACGCCATCGGTCAGCCCCTGGGTGCCAGGCACGACAGCCACGCCGAATTTTTCGCCGCGTACATTCAGCACAAAGCAACCCCGGGAGGGGCGACCACCCTCTGCCAGGGCCTGGCGGGCAAGAGTTGCTGCGCTCTTTCCGCGGGCTGCCCATATCTCCGGTGTCGGAGCGGATGGCTGAGTGTCGCCCGCAAAAACAACCGGATCGCCCCAGAAGCTGCTGTCGCAGGAGGTGTTGTTTTGCGGCCCGGGGCCGGTCCAGAGACGCAGGGTAATGGTTTGTCCAGCGTAGGCGCTCAGGTCAACAATTGCCTTTTCCCAGATTTTGGCTGCACTGAAGCGGGTGAAGAGCTGCTGCGGTGTGTTGTTGTCACGGATCACAAACACCTTGAATTCAACCCCGTCGCTGCCGCTTCCTTCGGTAGGCGCGGAGTCGCGGATCGCGGTGTGGAAGGCGAGCTCAATTTTTGTGTCAGCCGGCAGGGAGAGCGGGAAGTCGTTCCAGGTTGTGCCGGCGCCGCCTTGATAGGGGGGGTGCACGTTGAAAGATCCGCGGGTGACTCCGCCACGGCTCTCCGCGCGGGTTTGAATGGCAGTGCGACTGGCCGGATCTGTGCCGCTGAAGTTCGGCCCCAGCGCGGTCACAGTGCCCTTCTGCTGGTAGAACGAGAGGCGGTGGGGGGTCTGATCAAGACGCAGAAAGCCGGCTTTAACCTCCTGCGGCTTGACAGTGTATGCTTGGGTGTCAGGGGAGCGCTCGGCTTTAAAAATAGCGATTGGATGGAGCAGGTGGCCGTCGGGAGTGGTGTATGAGGCGTGAACCGGATAGAGTGCTGCGAGGGCGCGTCCTTTAGCGGTTGCCGTGCACTGCAAGGTGTGACTTTTGCCGGCAACGACTGTGAGGGCTGCGCTCTCGGATGGCGTGGCATCCCAGTCATCGTTCAGCCAGACCTTGATCGTGCCCTGCGCATCCGTAGAGGTGTTGTTGATCAGCTGAACCTCAAAGCGCAGCGGTTGATCAACCGGCTCGTTGGCTTTGACCCCTTCGATCTGCAGTGTCATGCCCGCGTTTTCATCGGTAGGCGGGTTGAAAGCACTGGCTGAAATAGAGAGTAGCACAGCGGTACACAGCGTGATTTTCTTGAATAATTTTATCATAATATCCTTTTGAGGTTTTAAGGAAACTTCAAACATGATACCATATTGTCATGTCTCGATCTAATACATATCTTGCAGTTTATAGATGCGAAGCGTCAAATCGAAGGAGCCCGAGATGAAGCGTAAAAAAGAAGCAGGTTCGTCGCGCCGTGATTGCCTTAAGATCCTGGCTGCGGCCGCGGGTGGCGTGGCGGCTGGAGTCGGCGGAGCTAAGCTGGTGGGACGGCTGGGAGCACCACCGAGTGGTCCCTGGCTGGTGCTGACGCAGTCGGAGGCCGATCTGGTTGACCTGGTAACAGAGCAGATCATCCCGGCTGATGAGTTTGGCGGCGCCAGTGCGGCGGGCGTGGTCAACTTTATTGACCAGCAGTTGAGCGGGCCTTATCGGGAGCAGACGCAGAGCTACCGCGCGGGGCTCAAACGGATTGAGGAAACGAGCAGGGAGATGTTCGGAAGAGTTTTCGAAGCATTGCAATGGGATGAGCAGACAAGGGTGCTGCAAGCTCTGGAGTCGGGCAAGGCTTCTAAAAAAATCTGGTCGGATCAGGATGCGGCCGGCTTTTTCCGGATGGTCTGCGACCACACAATGCAGGGTTATTACGGCAGCCCTAAACATGGCGGTAACAGAAACTATGTCAGTTATCGGATGATGGGCCTTGAGTATCCGCGGGTGATCGGACAGAACCGCTATGATAGCGTCTAGCGCCCTGTCGGGGTTTAGGTTTTTAGCTGTATGCGTTAGGGTTCCTAATCTCAATCTTAATCAAACAACGGCTGCCTGTGGCTGGCTGAAAGAGATAAGGATTGAGATTAGGATTGGGACAAAGATTGACCTCTGATAATATGTTTTTAGAAAGCACGTTCTAGAGTATAGGTGATTAAAACCAGGAGGAGGACAGATGTCCAATAAGCATGTGAACGCAATTGTTGTTGGTGCCGGCGCCGGAGGCGGCGTGGTGGCAAAGGTGCTTGCAGAGGCTGGTTTGTCGGTCGTGCTGCTGGAGCGGGGTCGGTGGCAGAACTTTCACGATACCGGCGATGACGAGCTGATCTCGCAGCGCTCGCCCAAGTTGACCCGGGCGCCGGGGCCGGAGAATAAGCCCTCGCGCAAGGCGCATGAATTTGATAATGGCAGCTATGGAGTGGTGACCCCCAACAACGTGGCGTGCGTCGGCAGCGGCACAGTGACTTACGGGGCGCAGGCCTGGCGGTTTATGCCGCAGGATTTCCGGATGAAATCGATTTATGGCGCGCTGGATGGATCGACCCTGGATGACTGGCCAATTTCTTACGAAGATTTGGAGCATTGCTATGATCGTGCTGAGTGGGAGGTGGGTGTGGCGGGCGACGATACAGCCAATCCCTTTGCTGGCCAGCGCGCGCGGTCGCGGCCCATGCCGGCATTTCCTTACGACCGTGAGGCGCAGCTACTGATTCCCGGTATGCAGCGGCTGGGTTGGCATCCATTTCCAATTCCCATGCTCAGGAACTCCATTCCGTATGGAGGGCGGCCTCAGTGCATTCATATGCGTACTTGCTGCGGCTATGCCTGCCCGGTTAATGCCAAGTGTGGCACGCAGAATACGGTCATTCCCGCTGCCTTGGCAACTGGATTGTGTGAGTTGCGCACCGATGCGGTTGTGAGTGAAGTGATGGTTGACGATCAGGGGCGTGCCAGCGGTGTCAAATATTTTGATATCAATGACCGCTTGCAGGAGCAGAGCGCCGATCTGGTGGTGCTCTCAGCCAGTGCCAGCGGGACAGCGCGAATCCTGCTCAGCTCCAAGTCAAAGCTCTTTCCCGGCGGGGCTGGAAATAATAACGACTGGGTGGGGCGTAACCTCCAGGGGCACTGCTATGTGGGGGCCTTTGGCTTGATGAATGAGCAGGTCTATGAGGAGGCCGGTCCAGGCGCGAGCGTGGCTTTTTGTGACTTTAATCATGGCAATCCCGGACTGCATGGAGGCGGCATGCTGGCCAATGATTTTATCATCATGCCCTATTCCTTTACACATCAGCGCCCGGCCGGGGCAGCCCGCTGGGGGATCGCGCACAAAAAGTTTCAGCGGGAGCAGTATAAACACTTTATCCGGGTAGTGGGGCCGGTGCAGGAGATGCCGGTTTTTGATAACCGAGTGATGCTGGATCCGCAAAAGAGAGATTACTGGGGCATCCCGCTGCTGCGCACCTCAGGCACCAAGCATCCGCACGATGCGGAGATTGGGCAGTTTATCGCCGGTAAGGCTGAGCAGTTGCTGCAGGAGGTCGGCGCCAAGAGTATCCAGCGCAGCGCCCCTTCGCCCGCCTCCCGACGTTCGGCGGGCGGTGGTCAGCACCAGGCTGGCACCTGCCGGATGGGTGATGACCCCAAGAGCTCTGTCACCAACCGCTATGGGCAGCTCCATGGAATTGATAACCTCTTTGTGGCAGACGGCAGTCTGAATGTGGCCAACGGCGGTTTTAACCCTGTGCTAACAATCATGGCATTGGGGTTCTGGGTCGGCGAGTATATTGCGCGGGAGTGGCGGGGCGGCGGGCGTTTCCGTACTTAAAATTGAAGGGTTAATGGATGAAAGAGATGAGTGAAAATCGAAGAGAGCGAGCTTGGTATATTCTGCCGCTGGCACTCATGACTGTTTTTCTGGTCTGTTCATTTCTGGGAGGAGTGGGTTATTTTGAGTTTACTCCGGCAGAGAAAACATGCGTCTCCTGTCATGAGATGAATGGGTCATACATGAGCTGGACCAACTCTGCGCATCGCAATGTCTCCTGTAAAGATTGTCATGGCGGCTCAGCTGACTCCTGGCACGCCTTAAAGGAGAACACCAAACGCATCTTTTATCACCTTGCTGACCAGCGGCATGATGAGATCCGATTGACCGAGGAACAGAACCTGCGGGTGATGAATAACTGCCAGAGCTGCCACGCCAAGGAGTTTGCTCACTGGCAAAGCGGCGGACATGGCATCAACTATGCCGGTATATTCCTGGATGAAAAGCATAATCAGGCTGAGCAGATGGCGGAAGATTGCCTGCGGTGTCACGCGATGTTTAATGAGAACCGGATCAAAGATATTGTCACACCGCTGAATATTACCGGACCGTGGCAGTTGGTGAATCCGGCGATGGCTCTCCAGCCCACCATACCGTGTCAGGCGTGCCACAATTTGCACGCACAGGGGTCGCCGTACCAGCGGAGCCGGGAACCCGCGCAGACAACTGACGTTGGCGCAACCAATGCTCCGTCACTCCGCCGTGATGTGCTTGCATTCTATGTGCGTCAGGAAAAATGCGCCTTGCCGATTGACGGGCTAAGCATACCGCGCATTGTTGACGGGGAGCGTCTGGTTACGGTTTCAAGCGACCCGCGTCAGCGCCTGTGCATGCAGTGTCATGCACCCAACTCCCATGGTCACGCTGGTAGCTGCGACGACCGTACACCGATCGGTGTGCATGAGGGGATCAGCTGTGCTGCCTGTCACAAGCCGCATTCCAACGATACGCGCGGGAGTTGTGTCACCTGTCATCCCCGCTTTACCTCCTGCAATCAGGATGTCATGGCCATGGACACCACCTACCGCTCCCGCACCAGCCAGCATAACATCCATCGGCTGCAGTGTGCTGACTGCCATACAACCGGCGTTCCCCCGCGTCCGGCATCAGTTCCGGTTGGCATACAGCGGGTGCTGTGAGCAGGCTGTCAAACAGTGATAATTATTATGACCAACCAATGTCACTGGCAGAGCGACTACCGCACATGCGCTGCACTGCGGAATGCAAGGGTTATCGTTCGGTGTAGCAGCCGCTCTACCAGCGGCACTGCACAGGCATGTGAAAGGCGCGCCATGGGGTGTAGGGTTGCTTCTCAGAAGCAATTAGCGTATGCCCGGCGCTTGTTCGTCAAAGGCGCGCCATGGGGTTTCATAATCTTTGTTTGGCTCATCCGTCGTCGTCCCGCAACCCGGCTTTGCCCGCAACCCGGCTTTGCCCGCAAGCGGGGCTACGCCGTGGCATGGCGGAACTATGCCGGACAAGGGCCGCCAACCCTACACGTTTCCACTGTCATGAAGCTTGCAGGTTGCACGGTAGGCGCGAAGCAAGGAAGTCGTGGGCGACTGCGGGTGACATTCGAGCCATCAGGTGCGCGGTATAGTCAGCCGCATAGCGACTGACCTCCTTCCGCGCCTACTCCATTTGACAAGACGCGGAGGAGGAAGTCGTCCGCTATGCGGGCGACACGCGAATGACAGATCACTGGACATAGGGGGTCAAAATGGTTGCACTTTAATTTTTGAAACCACAAGGAACCTAGCGCAGCATAGCCGCAACCAATTTTTTTATCTCTCACAGAGGCACCCTCCTACGCCAAGGCTACGGCGTGCCATGCAGAGTTCTCAGAGTAACATACTTTGCGCTCTGTGTTCTCTGAGCCTCTGTGAGAAACCCCTACAAAGCGTACCCCCTTTCGTGTTTTCCGTGTGTTTCGTAGTTAAAAAAGGTTGGGGAAGATTTTGCGCCTTTTGCGCTTTTTTGCGGCTAAATATAGCGCAGTAAAAGAGAGAAGTAATAGCCGCAAAAACGTAGCTCCGATTTTCAATCAAAGATGTCCGGTTGGAAACCGGACCTACTGGATATCGGCTTCGCCTTTGGTTGA
Organism: Kiritimatiellia bacterium; assembly: GCA_028686345.1. Classification (GTDB taxonomy): domain Bacteria; phylum Verrucomicrobiota; class Kiritimatiellia; order RFP12; family UBA1067; genus M55B167. Next base: position 31,640 of record JAQUCE010000011.1, on the reverse strand, counting down.
CGATAGTGCCGACGATGTTGGTGGACGAGCCCACGCATGATCCCAATCGTCGGTCAACATCGTCGCACAGCATCGTCTGCCGAAAGAGACGAGGATTACGATTAGGATTGTGATTAGGAACCCTAAACCCCTACAGCCTAAACACCTATAGCTTGAATGAAAATGTTTTCTGCAAGCAAGATGCTTGCACTACTCCATTATCACTTTTACAGTAACGTCTCAATAATCCGCTTTGGAGCAGCCTTCCGTCTTCGCGCTTCGCTTTTACGCCGGACACGGAAAGGCTGAACAACAAACCTTACGTAGCAGCCGTTTGTTGTTCACGCTTCCCTGTCACGGCGTAAAAGCGAAGCTCGGAGCCGGAAGCGTGCTCTTTGTTCTCTGATTGGTTCTTGAAAATTTGTCTTCGTTTCCCCAACCGCGCAGCGTTTGTTACTGTAGCAGCGGGCTCTCAATCACAAACTTCTGAATGAGAGCGAGGACTTTCCGCACACCACACAAATTCTTTTGGTGGCCCGACTAGCTGCTTTAGCTGTGCACTGAAACTACTGTTCTAGCTCCAGCGTGCCGCATCCTTTTAGAGGAACAATCATCGCGCAAGCCTCGTTTAAAAAGCGGGGTGCAACAGGCGCGTTGTTCCACATTATCTTAGCTGGCGGCCCGGCAATGCCTGTGATTAAAATGCGATACTCCTCTTCGGGCCAGGCTGTGATGGTAATCCTAGTGCTAGTCTCGGCCTCTTGCTCTTGAACCACTGTGCCGGGCGCATGCACCAGCACTCCGTTGGCGAGACGCGTCAGGGTGTACATGGGGGTCTTGCCATACGCCTCCGCCAAGTGGGCTTGCAGCGTCCCTGGGTTGATGGCCGGTCCATCGCGTTTTTGCGCCTGTAACAAAAAATAGTCGGGCAGCAAGCCGCCGCGCTGCTCAGGGTCATCCAATGGAAAACACATTTGTAAGCCGCTGATTGTGATGCCACCCGCCAATTGCTGCCAGAGAGCGCCCTGCGCGGCGTCAACCCGCGCCAGATCAGCCAGTGCCGAGCGGTAGACCAAACCGCACCACTGCACTGGCTGCCCAATCCAGTTAGGGGAGTGCCAGTTGGTGGCGCCAATCACACCGATTGTCCCGTAAAGCCCCACCGGGCCAGCGGTCGGAGGGGCGAGGTAAACCATTGACACCCCGCTCCATGCCCAGTAGCGGGCTTGTTCCAGATAGCGCGTGTTGTTGCTCAGCTGGTAGCCCAGGACATAGCAGCGGAGCAGGCGCGCCGCTGCCACGATATCCGGCGTGTGCAGCGGCATTTCCCAAGGTTGGGCACCGCGCGGAACCTCTCCGGCATAGTGAGCGGTCATTTGATCCAGGGCTGACAAGGCCGCGGCAATCGCCGTTTGATCGCCGGTCAGGCTTGCGTCCTGCATCAGCTTCTCCACCGACATGGCCGTGAATCCGTTGCAGTGGTCACTTCCCAGAGTGGAGGCATAGTCAGGCTTGCCAGGGGTTGCGGTGTAACGCGCGACACCTCCGGTTTGTGCGAGTTGCGCTGCGCGCGCTTTGACCCGTCCAGCCGCTCCGGCCACCAGCCGTTCCAGGCCGCCGTAAAGCAGGGCGCCGGTGATGCGGTTGACATGCGAGACGCCGTTGATGCCGGGATTCCCCGGGGGCAGCGCCGCGATCACCTCGCGCGCGCTCGCTTGCAGCCGCTGTTTGAGAGCCGCCTCCGGCGCATGAGCCGCCAGCCACAGCAGATAGGCGGGAACATCCTCTGCGAGCGCTGACGGGAAGGCTTCGCCCCACACCGCATGCCTCCACTTTGTGTTGTGGCGCGCCGATGAATCGAGCCAGCCCCCTGCCAGCAGTCGCACCGCGCCCTCAAACCCGGGTGTGTACTCTGGCAGAGGCGGCAAGCCAAAGCGCGCCACATAACCGCCGATCGCCTCGGTTACAACATCGCCCTGGCCGCCGCGCACCGCTGCGGCACAGTGGTATGGGTGGCCAGCTGCCAGGTGGATGCTCCCGTAGACAGCTGTCTCGCCCTCAAAACGATGCTCGCCAACCGCGGGCGACCAGAGTCCGAACACATGGCCGCCGGAGTGGAACAGGCGGTCAGGGGAGTCGAAGAGCGGCGAAGCCGGCAGCTCGCCCTGCTGCCAGTCAACCGCCAGCCAGTGCCCGTCAGCGGCGATCGCCATCATGGGAAAGCAGCTCTTGTAGGCTGCTGTGATCCGCCGGTTGGCCGCCGTGCCGCGAATCTCTTTCTCGTTGCTGGAGGGCTCGTTGGCAAGATACTCCACGCCGGGCAGCAGTGCCTGGCTCTTTGATTCGCCAAAGGAGCCGACTCCGGCAAAGAGAGTCAGCCATGGCAGGTGGACAACCTGACGGGGCTCACTCACAGAGAGCGTAGTCTCTATGCGCACGGCATTGCGGTCAACAGTGAAAACACGGGAGATTTGCCACAGGGCTCCCCCTTGATCCTGGCCGCGGGCGCTTACGGTGAATCCGTCGGCGCGTTGCTCAACAGTTGTTTCAGAGAGCAACACAGTCATGGCCTGCTGATTGTCCCAATAAACCACGCTCTCCGCTGGATTGGATTCAGCCATCTTGTGGCCATTGATGAAAACCGCGAATGTATTCCAGCGGGTGGCATCATGGATCACCTTGGTGTTGCCCGCCTCAATCATGGGCGCAAGCTCCGAGAGCAAGACAGGTGACGGCCCAGTAAATGGCAGTGCTGTCAGTGGAGTCAGGGGCAGTGCTTGGAGGGAGCGCAGGGTGAAAATGCCTGAGCTGCCAGGCGGATCAATACGGAAGCGCAAGGTGTCGGTGACCAACGGAATGATGCCTTGATAGGTTGAGCGCGATTCAGGGAGCTGACGTAAGTATACTGCCGCGCCCTCCGAAAAGTGCTGGCCCGGCGCGGCGTAAAAGAGCTGGCAGGCTCCATCACGAGGCGACTCTGCGTGGAGTGTTAGCAAAAGTTTTTTGGCATCAGCGGAAGAGGATACAGCTATGGCCGGCCCCTCGATCCACGGATCTTCGCCAATCAGTTCCACGGTCATGGGGCTCTTTGGTTCTACCACCCGTGTGAAGTGATTACCGCGCCAACCATGATCAGCTTGCGTGAAGTCAACCAGTGTCTCAAGCTCTGCCCCTAGGCAGAGACCAGCTGTCATTCCGAGCACTAAGCATAATATTCGCTTCATAATTTCTCCTTAAAAAAACACAGCACAGCATAGCATAGCCGCAACCCAATTTATCTCTCACAGAGTCACAGAGTTCCCAGAGTGGCGAAGAGCTCCGCTACTCTCTATGTCTCGCATTGTTTTGTATGGTCACGCAAGGTGAACGCTGTTTTGAACAGGGCCGCGCCTAAAAACACACCGCCCAGCAGCAGCACAATCAGTGCGCCGGTTTGGATATTAAAGATGTTGGAGAGAAAGATGCAAGCTGAGGCCAGCACCCCGCCCAGCACCCCGCCGCCCCAGAGCATGCGGCGCGGCGAGTTGACAAAGAGGGAGATGATGGCCGAGGGGGCGACCAGCAGTCCAAGTGTCAGAATGGTGCCGACTGCCTGCAGCGAGGTGATCATCACGATTACCAGAACGCCTGCCATCAGATAGTCAAGGGTGCGGACATCGATCCCCTGGGCCGTGGCCCCATCAGTGGAGAACGCCATAATGATGATCTTGCGCTGCAGGAGAATGATGATGGATGCCGCCAGGTAGCCGACAATCAGAATAAACCAGATGTCAAAATTGGAGACACTGAGAATGTCGCCAAAGAGATAGTGCTCGATATTCACGTACTGATTCAACGATTTGAGGAGCAGCAATCCGCCGGCAAAGGCGGTGGTCCAGAGGATGGCCAGTACGGTGTTGATATCAACGCGGGTCAGCCGGGAGAGACGCTGCGCTCCCACCCCGACAACCAGGGCGGTAAAGACCGATCCGATCAGCGCGCTCAAGGGGTTGATCCCGCTGATCAGAGCGGCCAGAGCGATGCCTGGAAAGAGGGTGTGCGAGAGTGCGCCCGCGAAAAGAGAGGCTTTGCGCAGGACAATGTAGGCACCGAAGAAGCCGTTTAGAAAGCCGATCATGGCCGCGGCTAGCAGCGCCCGCTGGTTGAAACTGTAGCTCAGAACATCGACAATATCCGCAATCATGAGAAAACTCGGGTTAAATTTTCAGGTGTCAAGACCTCGGCCACCGCCCCATAGGCCACAACATGGCGCTTGAGCAACAGAACCGAGTCGAAGATCCCCGCGGTCTCGGCAATATCGTGGTGCGCGGCGATGATCAGTTTGCCTTTACTCACCAAATTTCGCATCAGTCCCGCGAGTGTTTCGCGCGAGGGGCGGTCGAGACCATTCAAGGGCTCGTCCAGCAACAGCACATGCGGCTCCTGCGCCAGTGCCCGAGCGATAAAGACCCGCTGCTGCTGCCCGCCGGAGAGCGAGTTAATCTGTCTTTTGCCCAGCTGCGTGACCTGCATCTCTTCCAGCGCCTGATCAACAATTGCGTGATCATGCGCGGCAAAGGGTTTGAATGAGCCCAGACGCGAGTAGCGCCCCATCTCAACCAGGGCGCGCACACTCAGTGGAAAGTTCCAGTCAATATCCTCTTTCTGCGGCAGGTAGGCGATCTCATAGCGGTGACGCGTCACCCGGTTGCCGCACCAGAGAACCTCGCCTTGCTGTGCGGTTACAAGCCCGATAATGGTTTTTAGCAGCGTGCTTTTGCCAGAGCCATTGGCTCCGATCAGCGCCAGTGCGCTGCCACAGGAGATCTCAAAGCTGATATCGCGCAGCGCGCATACCGCACCGTAATGCACATGCACGTTCTTGACTGTTAATTTATGTTCAGCGTGGTTCACTGATTATTACCCTCTCAACAAGCAGCAGCTGTTTGTTGTTCACGCTTTAGCGTGCTACTATCATTCATTCTCGTGCTTTTTGCACGCTTTAGCTCTCACAGAGGCACAGAGGACACAGAGAGTGGCAGTTGTATTGCTCAGAGAACTCTGTGCCTCTGTGAGAGATAAAAAATTGGTTGTGGCTATGCTGCGCTAGGCTTTTTGTTCTCCGGCCGGTTATTGTGCAGTTACCATTCGAAGCTTACAATATCATCGAGTTTTGCCTGTGCCCAGCGCAGGGCGCGCTGCTCCTCAAGGTTATCGACGATGAGTTCAATCTCAAACACATGTTCCTGATCATCGGGCCAGCTAGCCTGCAGGTTGAGCTCCGCGCTGTTCCTGTTCAGCTGCAGGGTGAACTGGCATTCAATCCCGCCCGGCGGGGGGGCAATGCTCTCGCACAGCACCTTGCCCTGCTGGAGCACTCTGAACCCGGAGGGGCCACCTGTATAGCGGAATACGGCAGTTGCCGGCGCAGAGCGCTCAGCCGCGGATGCGCTTGTCTGCAAGGCGGGGGTGGGCTGCGGCTGGCTTCGTCCCTGGGTCAGCTTAACGGCAGGTACAGCCAGCAGAAGCCAGAGCATTGAAAACACGATCCACTCTTTTACCGGGCTGCCTCTCACAGTTTTACGCTTTCTTCATCACTGCGCCTGGGTTTTCATTGGCGCGAGTGCTTTGGTGATGGTTGAAACATTGTGACGGAACATGGCTTCATAGGTGGGGTTCTCCTTTTCCGGGCTGCCGGCCAGGAGATAGCCGCCGAGCTGGATGCCTGTCTCGCGCGCAATGGTCTCAACTGTTTTTGGGTTGACATTTTTTTCAGGGAAAACCGCCTTGATGTTCTTCAGTTTCACGGTTTTGACAATCTCGGTGATCTGCCGCGGCTCAGGGGTTGTTTCAGAGGAGAGGCCCAGAATAGGGGCGGTCTCAAAGCCGAAGTCACGGCAAAAGTAGCCAAATGAGTTGTGCGCGGTTGTTAGAACTCGCTCTGAACGGGGGATTGTAGCGAGCTCTTTTCTGGCCCAGCGCTCCAGTTGATCCAGCTTGCGATTATATTCGTCCCGTCGCGTATGAAAATAATCCGAGCTCTGCGGGGCTAATTCGGCTAAGGCTGCTGCGATGATGCGCCCAGCGCGTTTTATGTTTTTGATGCTGTGCCACCAGTGGGGGTCAACAGCGTCGTGATGGTGGTGATCATGGCCGCAGTCGCTGTGCTCCGCGATTAATGAGGGAATAGTTGCGCCGACCTCTAGCAGCCGCTGCCCTTGGGTCAGGTTGTCGCGGATGTCCTGCAGATAACTCTCCAGCCCTTTACCAGAGGCTAGAATGAGTTGGGCCTGGCCGGCTGCCTGCAGCTGCCGGGGGGTGGGGTTATAGGCATGGGGGTTCTCGTCCGTCCGCATCAGCTCGATTACTGTCACCCGCTCGCCGCCGATCTGGCGTGCCAGATCAGTTAGAACCGGGTTGAGAGAGGCGACACTCAGCTGCGCGCTCCCGCCCAATGCAGCCAACGTGCATAAGATGGCTGAAAAGGCGTGTATTACAATTAATTTTAAAAACATCGATGTCATGCAACTTTCTTTAACTCCACTTTGAATGGAATTCCATAGCAAGCAGGATGCTTACTCTACTTTTTTATGTGCTTCCTATAAAGCATAGCTGAAAAGCAAGGGATTCAGCAACTATAATTGTAACGAGCCCCGCATGATCCCAATCGTCGGTTAACATTGTCGCACGTCATCGTCAACCGAAGCCGCTTCACACGTGTTTATGCCGCTCATATAGCGACTGCTACACATGCGCTGCACTGTGAAATGCAAGGGTTGTCGTTCGGTGTAGCAGCCGCTCTACCAGCGGCATTGCATTTTGAGGCAAGAAAATGGCGGGGTTGGGAAATTTTAGCCCTGTGGCAGTTTGCCGAACGTTTTTGCTTGGCATAATCTGTACGGCAGGTTACGATTATCCCCAATTCCGTGGCGTATAGCTTGTAACCCCCTAGAATTTAAACCTAAAAGGAGATTGAGACATGATTAAATTATTTCGGAAAAGTGCGGATTTTTTTGTGCCGGATGGCATGGAGCCGGTTGCGGCGCTGTCACGCACCACCCATCTGGGTGTCGGCGCCCATCAGGATGACCTGGAGTTTATGGCCATGCATGGAATTCTGAGGTGTTTCGGCCTGCAGGATCAGTGGTTCAGCGGTGTGACTGTCACCGATGGTGCCGGAAGTTCACGCTCCGGCATCTACGCTGCCTGTACCGACGAAGAGATGCGCGTTATACGTTGCAAAGAGCAGCGGAATGCGGCGATCCTGGGTCAATACTCGGCTCAGTTGCAGCTCGATTATCCCAGCTCCGCTGTCAAAGGGGAGGATCAGAGCGAGGTTGTTGAGGATCTCTATAACATCTTGATCGCTGCGCGGCCGCAGGTGGTTTATACGCACAATCCCGCGGATAAACACGCCACCCACGTGGGGGTCAGCCGCGCGCTGATCAAAGCACTGCGCAAGATGGAGCCTGCCCAGCGCCCTGCCCAGGTATTAGGGTGTGAAATTTGGCGCGATCTGGATTGGCTGCCAGACTCGCTCAAGGTGGTGCTGGATGTCAGCGAGCGCACCAATATCTCCGCCGCGCTCTCTGGAATCTTTGATTCGCAGATCACCGGCGGCAAGCGCTATGATCTGGCAGTGGCTGGACGCCGTAGTGCGCACGCGACTTTCTTTGAATCCCACAATGTGGATCAGTCGGATGCGTTGAGCTTTGCTATGGATATGACACCGCTGATCAAGGATGACACTCTCTCAGTTGCGGCGTTTGTCTCCGATTTGATCGAGCAGTTTAAGGCAGAGGTGCTGGCGCAGCTGTAAGCCATAACTTTATCGGACTGTCCGGTTGGAAACCGGAGCTTACTGAGGTCGGCTGCGCCTTTGGTTGGCTCATAGAGCCAACCCTACACTGTACACTTTGATGAAGCTCGGGAGTCGCGCGTCTGGTGCAAATGTGCCAAAGGCGGTTTATGAAATATGTTGTTCGTGCGCAACACGAACGCAATTTAAGGAAAAATATGAAAAGAGTTGAATTTGATTTTGCGAGGCTGCGTGCGGTGGTGCGGCAGTTTCCTTTGCTGGGTGATGTGGTTGCAGCGGAGCGCTATGGCTCCGGGCATATCAATGACACCTATAAGGTTGCCATGAATCTGGCTGGCACCCCCTTAAACTATCTTCTGCAGCGCATTAACCATTCGATCTTTAAAAACCCCGCGCAGTTGATGGAGAATATCCTGCGGGTGACTGAGCATCAATGGACGAAAATAGCTGATCCCGATGACCTGGATGCCAGCCGCAGATGTCTGACAGTTTTGATGTCGAACGAGGGCCTGCCCTATGTGCGTGATGAGGATGGCAACTGGTGGCGCGGCTATCTCTTTATTGAAAAGGCCCGCACCTGGGATCAAATTGATGATAATAGCTTTGCCTATGAGGCGGCGCGCGCCTTTGCTGTTTTTCAAAATCAGTTGGCGGATCTGCCGTTGCCGCGTCTGCACGAAACTATCCCTGATTTTCACCACACTCCCAAAAGGATTGAGACGCTCGACCGGGCGATTGCCGAGGATGCGCATGGCCGCGCAGCCGAGGTGCAGGCTGAGATTGAGTTTGTCAATCAGCGGCGCGAGGAGTGCGGTCGCCTGATCCGGCGTTTTGAGGCTGGCGAAATTCCCGAGCGGATCACGCACAACGACACTAAGATCAACAACGTGATGTTGGATGATGCCAGCGGCAAAGGGGTTTGTGTGATTGATCTCGACACAGTCATGCCTGGTCTAGCGCTCTATGATTTCGGCGACATGGTGCGCTCCGCCGCAGCGGCTTCAGCCGAGGATGAGCAAGACCTCTCCCTGGCAGGCACTCGGATTGATGTGTTTGAGGCGTTAGCGCGGGGGTATCTCTCAGAGGCCGGCTTCCTGAATGAGGCTGAGCTGGATGAGCTGGTATTCTCAGGGCGGGTGATTACCATGACCATTGGAATCAGGTTTCTGACCGACTATCTGTGTGGCGATGTTTACTTCAGAACCCATCGTGCGGGCCAGAATTTGGATCGCTGCCGGGTGCAGTTCCAGATGGTGCGCAGCATGGAGCAGCAGTCTGACGCCATGGAGGCCGTGGTGGCGGCAGTGCGGAAGGGTCACCGCGCTCCGTGAATTGCGGGAAGCTGTATGTGGGGGTGTAGGCCGCGACTCCGAGTTGCTGGCAACTGATTGTTCTTTCCGAAAAGTTGTTTAGCGCTCCTTACTGCGGCTTGTTGCGCAATCATCCACCGCATAGCGGCGGATATACTGTGTTGCTTTAAGTATGTCCGCCGCTATGCGGTGGACCCCCATTTTTCACCTCAAAATAATAAAGTTCCTTCTTTTGCGCTTTCTGTGCCTTTTTGCGGCTACTACTTCTCTCTTTTACTGCGCTATATTTAGCCGCAAAAAAACGCAAAAGGCGCAAAATCTTCCCCACCTTTTTTTAAACTACGAATAACGCGAATGACACGAATGTTATGCAGCTACACGCTATTCGCGCAAATTCGTGTTATTCGGTAAAACCCTTTGTGGTCTATGTGTTCTTTGCGGTTTCCAAAAATAAAGTGCAACTGTTTTGACCCATATGTCCAGTGGATCTACAGCTGCCCTAAAAGTTTCAACCGCAAAACCGCGCCCCTCAAACGTCAAACGTTCAAACGCTCAAACGTTCAAACGTCAAACGTCAAACGCTCAAACGCTCAAACGTCAAACGTCAAACGTTCAAACGCGTGGCGGATCTGCTCTTGGATGACAGCTGCGGAGAGATGTTGCCGGTAAATTTCAGCGGCTGCGGTGCCGCGCGACTGGAGAGACTCTGGATTTTCAGCCCACTTTTTAACTGCTTGCGCCAGTGCCACAGGCGAGCCAGGTTCAATAAACTGGAGGGCGTGCGAATTGTGCAGCGCAGTTGGATAGGCCTCGCAGGCGCGGGTGATCACTGGTCGCCCTGCGGCCAGCGCCTGAAAAACCTTGTTGGGCATCACGCGCCCGGCTTTGGCTGTGGTGCCGAAAACTCCGAGTAAAATGTCAGCCTGGTGGATGCGCTGCGGCAGTTCGCTGTAGGGCAGGTACGATTCAAAACAGAGATTTACCAAACCTTGCGCGCTCTTTTCGCACCTCTGCCGTGCAGGGCCGTTGCCGAGCATATGCCAGCGCGCGGGCGGCCCGTTGTAACAGCGCGCTGCCTCAACAATGGTCTGTGCTCCGTGCAGGGGGATGTAGCTGCCATAGAAGAGCACATCAATCGGATCAGAGGGTGCGGCTTTGATCTGCGGACGGAAGAGTCTCTCCTCTGCGCCAACATAGATGATGGAGGTCTTGTTTGCGTCTACCCCTAAACTCTCTTGGAAAAATTGCGCGTGGCAGGTGGTGTCGGCAATCACAAGATCAGCCATGCTGAATACCCTTTGTTCCCAGCGCAGCAGTCGGAGGGCTGCGCGGTTACTCTGTTTCAGCTTACAGCGTTCGAAAAGCTGTTTGTCATAGGCGCTGATTAAGGGGTCGAAGATCAGCGGCAGACCTTGGCTGTCGCACCAGCGCCGCGCGGCAACGACATCACGCTGGCGGAAGCAGGGCAGCCACACAGCGTCCGGACGCGGCAGGCGGCGGAGCGCGGCCTCGAGATCAGCGCAGCGGGAAAAAACCGGATGGAAATCCGTAATCTCAATCCTGAGCGCGCGCATCTGTTCGCGCAGCACTCCGTTGCGCGAGTACAGGGGATCAAAGTGTCCCCACCATAAAAGCCGGGTGGTCATTGGAAGGCCCTCTTGTTTTGTGAAAACCATTTTTTAATGATTTGCAACCGCTGGGTTGGTTCACGGGCCAGTTCAGTTTTGTTTTTATCCTCTGTGTGTTCCAGGCTCCAGCACTGAGCCTCACGGTAGGCGTGGTAGCTCCAGTCCCAGCCATATTCCTCAAAGATTTCAATCACATCGCTCAGGTAGCGCTCCGCGCCAGGCGCCCAGCGGGCTGCGCTGAATTCGCCGAGATAGATATGCTGGTTGTAGGCCAGTTGAAAGTCGCGCACAGGCTTTAGGTACTCCCGCAGGGTCGCCTGATTTTCCTCCCGGCCATTGATCACCCCAGGGTAGCGGATATCAAATGGATTCCCGGATATGCCCTGATGTGTGAAACGTCCAGGCTCATACATGTGGGCCTGGTAGATGATGTTTGGCAGCTCTACCGGGCGCACGTAGTTGAAGCCCTCGGGTGAATCCCACATAAACACCTCGAAAATAATGGGCTTGTCCGGTTCAATCGCGCGGATAGCGCGCGCAGCGGCAGTTTGCAACTCCCAGAAATCAGCCATGCCCTCCGGGATGAGGTGCGCGTGCACTGGTTCATTGACCAGGTCATAGGCCCAGATCACAGGGTTGCCCTTGCATCGGCGGGCAATTTTCTCCCACACCTCGATGAACGCAGCGGCATAAACCGGCTCGTAGAACATTGCCATGGAGCGGTCTGTATAGCGACCGCCAGGCAGGGCGTGCAGGTCAAGCGCGACATACACCCCGTATTTTCGGCAGAGCGGCAGGACACGTTCAAGCAGATCAAGCTGCGAGTCGATCCAAAGGTTGTACTCTGCCAGGTCGCGGTTATCATTGGAGGCGTGCCAGTTGCGGTTGATCTGGAAGCGCAGGAGATTGCCGCCCCAATCCTGTGCAAAGGTGCGGATGTCCTCCTCCTCCAGCTTAGAGCCGGTCATGGCGCCGCGCAGGCGCGGTAGAGGGTGGCCTTTGAATGCCTTCTGCGTAAAGCTCCCTGGGGGTGGGTGCTGGATGCGCTGGCGTTTGGTTATAACTATTCGGATATCATCAAAGCAGACAGTGCCTGTGCTGTCCTGCAACCCGAGGTTCAAAGTCGCAGCGCTGATATCCTCGGGCAAGACGGTGGTGAAGCTGATGGTTTTCCAATCAAAAGAGCCGCTATCAATGTTGGCCCCTGGCCACTCCTTGCCCTTGGATTCGGTTTCAAAGTGCAGCATCAGCTTGACACCGTTCCATCTTTGATCTGGCTCTGAAACCTCGTCGGCTTTGACGCGGGCGCTCACAGCGATCATCTTTCCTTTATACGGCGCGAGATCAAGCTGTATCGACGAAGTGTTGTTAGCTTGACGGCTGGTGGCGCTAACCTTCAGAAAAGTCTCTTTGTCCTGGCTCGGAAAGCTTGCAGAGGGGCAGAGTTTGAACAGCTCGCGCTCGGATTTCCCTTCGAACCCGGTTTTAAAAATGGTTGCGGGCGAGGGCGTTGCCCCAACGGCGGCGAGTACAACGCTCATCAGGAGGGCACTAAAAAGGGCACTTGTTTTTTTCATTGCCGTATTATGACACAGAGAGGCTAAGGTTTCAATTACTTACCACCGCATTTTAAAGCAAAAACAGCTATTTACTGTCAGGTGCATACTGTGGTATGCTGTAAGCATGAAATTTGAGAAGGGGTGTTTTTGTCTGTTTTTGTAGCTGTTGAACAGCGTGAAGCCGGGCGGAGACATAAGAGATAACATACTATTTTCGGAGCTGATTATGCCCAAGTTTGCGTATATTGCTAAAGATTCGACAGGTAAAGAGAGCCGCGGCACGGTGGAAGCCGCGACCCAGGCGCAGGCCGTTGCGGCTGTCCGCGGCATGGGGTTGTTTCCAACCGCGATCGGCGAGGCTGGTGGCGGAAGCGGCACAGCGGCTAAGAAAGCCGCGCCCAGAGCAGCCGCCGGGGGTGCCAAAAAGAAGAGCTTAGGCAAGACCAACATTGAGTTTAAGATGCCGAAATTTCTGCGGCCCAGGGTAAAGCAAAAAGACCTGACAGTGTTGACCCGGCAGCTCGCCACGCTGGTGGACGCGGGTCTGCCGTTGCTGCGTGGATTAAACGTGCTCAAGCGCCAGACCGCTCATCCGACCCTGCGTGATGCGTTGGGCGGCATGGGTGAGGCGGTTGAGAGCGGCAGCACCTTCTCCGAGTCGCTCGCCAACTACCCCAAAATTTTCGACAATCTCTACATCAACATGGTGCGTGCCGGTGAGGCTGGCGGTGTGCTGGAGGTGGTGCTCAACCGTCTCGCCGAATTCGCGGAAAAAGCGGAGAAGATCAAGAACAAGGTCAAGGGCGCCATGGTTTATCCGGTTGTGGTGCTGATCGCCGCGGTGGGTATCACCGGGTTCTTGCTGGTCGCGGTGATTCCTAAGTTCAGCGACATTTTTAATGATCTGCTGGCTGGTCAGCCGCTGCCGGCGATCACACAGTTTGTGATGGACGCCAGTAATCTGGTGGTTGCCAACTGGATAGTCGTACTGATTGGCATTGCGGTCTTTGTCACGCTGTTTAAAGTCTTTGCCAAAACAAAAAACGGCTCTTATATCCTTGATGTTGCCAAAATCAATATGCCGCTCTTCGGCGGATTGATCAGGAAAACCGCGATTTCCCGCATGACCCGCACCTTGGGAACTCTGCTCTCCTCGGGTGTTCCGGTACTGCAGGCGCTGACAATTGTGCGCGACACCACCGGTAACGCGGTGATCTCCCGCGCGATTCAGTCGGTGCACGACAGCGTCAAAGAGGGTGAGAGCATGACCACGCCGCTCTCAGCCTGTAAGGTTTTCCCCCCGATGGTGATCTCGATGGTAGAGGTGGGCGAGGAGACCGGCGCGCTGCCTGACATGCTTGGACGTGTTGCGGAAACCTACGACGATGAGGTGGACAACGCTGTCGCTGGTTTGACATCCGTGATTGAGCCGCTGATGATCATTGTGCTGGCTGTGGTGGTCGGAACGATTGTGATCGCGATGTTCATGCCTATGATTCAGATTATCAATACACTCGGATCATCGAGCTAAAGCAGCTAGCTGCGGAAACCAAATGCGGCTGAGCGATGTGCGGACGGCATTCGCTCTCACTGAAAAGTTCATGGTTATGGGCCCGCTGCTTTAGTCACAAACGCTGCGCGTTTGGAGAAATCAAGTTTGAAGTAGAGCAAGCATCCTGCTTGCTCATGGAGGATATTTATGAGTGCAAAGGTTAATAAATTTAACAGTAAGCGCGCTTTCACCTTGCTGGAGCTGATGGTGGTGCTGGTGATTATCGGCATCTTGATTGCATCAGTCTTCAAGCTGTTCAGCGCGGTCTCTGAAAACTCCAAAACAGCCCAGACCAAGGCGCGTATGGAGCGGTTGCAGAATGCGATCTCAGGGTTTTACTCCTCCTACGGCACCTACCCTCCAGTGCCGTTGTATGCCAACCCGGATCCCATGAACGCTTCGGATGACCGCGGGGCGCAGGGTGGCGAGAAAATCCCCTGGAGCGGCGGTCAAAAAACGGCTGCCGCGCGCTGGGCGGCGCGCGCTCAGCCGGTCTCCTTTGAGTACCCCTATCCCCAGACCTATGATGAGTTTGTCAACGAGAAGTTTCGCGATCAGCAGATTCGAACCGTGAACGAAGTTTACAACAATGCGGCAACCATACCAAATGCCATGTGGGAGGAAGTGAAGATGTTCAAGTTCGGCTTGCTCTCTTTTCTACTGCCCCGTGTGGAGCTGGTAGGGATTCCCCCGGAAACCAGTGCTTTTAGCAGGGATCAGCCGATCGAAGGGTTTTATCACAGTAAACAGTGGGGGCTTCATAACAAGAGCTCACGCATCGGTGCTGGCAACAAGGACAAACTGCGCAATGCGCTCAAAGGCCAGCGCGAGCTGGAGATGCGCGAGTGCGCCAAGTGGCTCCCCAACCTTGAGGGCATTTTGAGCGGTCATGCGCCGACCATTATGAACACTGTGCTTCAAGGCGGCGGAGATGTGCAGGACTCCATGGGCGGCTCTCATCAATTCAGGGGTGCGTACTCCAAAGATGGACAAAAAACCATTCTGTTTTGCACCACGGTTGTGGATGGCTGGGGCAATGACTTTTTCTACTACTCTGCCCCGCCCTACCAGAGCTACCGGATCTGGTCAGCAGGCTCAGATGGAAATACCTTCCCTCCTTGGATACCGCTTGAGTCGCTCAGCTCGGACGACCTGAAGCTGGTCTCCGGGTGGACTAAGGATGACATTGTCGGCTTTGACCGCTAGGCCGGGGTTTAGGGTTTAGGGGGTTGGTGCGACTCGGGGTCGGGGTCGGTATCGACGGCAAGTTGGAGGTTGGAAGTTGCTTGCGAAGCATTGTAGCCGAGGGCCATGACCTCGGGATGGTGCTTTTCTGACCAGACGATTGCTAGCTGAGGCTTGCGAAGCACTGCACGTTCGCAGTCGCGCCCTACAAGGCAGCCAGCGGCTAGCGGCCAGTGGCCAGCGGCCAGCGGAGTCGGGGTCGGGATCGAAGGCGAGTTTTAAGCGGTAAGTGGTAAGTTTTAAGCGGTAAGTGCTCCGCCAGAGTCGGGATCAGGATTGAAGGCGAGTAGGATGATTCACAGTATGAAAAAATTTGAAAATAACGGGCGGGGCGGCTTTACGCTGGTGGAGTTGCTGGTGGTGATCGGCATAATCGGTATGATCTCCGCTGCCATGATGACCTCGGTGGGCCACTTGAAAAGAAGCGCCAAGCGCGCCAAAGCGCAGGGCGCGGTGAGCGATGCCCACACAGCCTTGAACCTCTACTTGCAGAAGGAGCGGCGGTGGCATCAGACTATGATCAACGCGCTGGAGATGGATGAGAAGGTCTGCCAGGTGTTGGCGCAGAACCACCTGCTGGACGTTAAGGTTGATCTTGGCAACCTCAACAGCACCAGCCTTGACCGCTTTGGCTTTCTCGATGAGTGGGGGCGCGATGCTCTGCGGCGCAACCCGTCGCTCTCCACCGCCGCCCAGGTTGGATTTGACGGAGTGAAGATTGAGGATCGCAGAATCCAGTTCCGGCTGGATATTGACAATGACGGCTATGTTGATGCCAAAGAGGGTTCGCCCAAAGGACTGACCATCCGCGCCAATGTTATTGTCTGGTCGCGCGGCCCTGACGGACAGGATGATTTTGAGAGCAGAAACCCCAAGGCCAGGAACCGCTATCCCTACGATGATCTGATCAGCTGGAATCACGCGCAGGTGATATCAGAGCAGTAGTGCCAGGGGTTAGAGGTTAGGGGCGGAGAACATCGGAGTCGGCATCGGCATCGAAGGCAGGCGGCAAACCGGGTGCGCAGCGCGCTGCGAAAAAACGAGGAGATAACTCGAAGTTCGGCAGCCTGGAAATCGGAAGTCGTGAAGTCGTGATATCGCCAAGTCGATTGTTTCGCTTTTCGACCCCGACCCCGCCCCTGAGTTATAGTCACGCAACCGCGGCCAAGTGAACGAGTTATAGGTACGAGACCAAAGGAGACGTATGAATAAAAAAAATAATCGAAAAGGCTTTACCATTGTGGAGATGCTGGTGGTTGTGGCGGTGATGGCGATGATTACCACCTTGGCAACCGGCGCGGTGATGAGGTCAATGCGCACCATGCGCGAAAAGAGGGTCGACGCGATGGTCAGCGGTCTGCAGATGGCGCTCAACAACTACCGGGCGCAGCAGAATGAGTGGCCGTTTGAGCTCTCTGATATGAAAAGGGTTGGCAATTCACAGACACTTTACAAGGTGGAAGGCGAGAACAATCAGAAGGCTTTCAAGAAGATGTTCAAGTCCAAGAACAACTATGTCGACCCTTCGGCGATTTTAACCAGAGTCGATGGTTCCCGGATGTCGGTTAGGCAGGCATTGGAGCAGGGCAAGACCGATCTGCCGCTGGGCTACGCTGACCCGCGCAACACCAGGGAGTTCAAGTTTTTCACGGTGGAGTATAATCTGGCAACTGATTCGGTCAGGGTGGCCCGATGATTTGCAGGGGGGTGAGAGAGAGTATGGGTGCGAGAAAAAAAACCGAGTTTGGCTTTTCTTTGCTGGAGTTGCTGGCAGTGCTGTCGATCATGGGGCTGCTGACCACCCTGGCGGTCACCAGTTATTTTGGCGCGGCACGCGGCATGGCGCGGCGTGGTGCTGTCAAGCATCTGGCCAACACTCTGACACTGGCCAGGCAGCGCGCCTGCATGGACAACGCGCGCGTTAGTGTGGTGCTTTACAATGAGGTCAGCGGCATTGTTGACGCGGATCTCGGCGGCAGCAAGAAGGCGGTGATCCCCTCCTATGTTGTTTGTAAAGAGGTCGGCAAGATCTCGTTTATACCGCCGGGCAACCAATACCTGATTGACGAGTTCAACTCGCTGGACACCATGTTCAGCACTGTTGCGTTGGAGAACGCCTCAAGCTATAAAGGCGGCTTCCGTCTGTACAATCTGACCAACACTGAGGGCGGCTTCTCCTTTGTCTATCCATGGGTGGTCAGCTCAAAGGATATGATTTCCGGGCGGCAGTCAGCGTATAAACCCCGCACAGGGCCCAAAGAGGATGTGATCAATGCCTGGTGTTTTGAGATCAACCGCAATGTGCCTGTCCGGGCTGGCGGGGATGTTTGGCGCGTTGGCGATTCGTACGGGGTTGAAGCCGCGCCTGTTCAGACTCTGCCGAAATTATTCGAGTTTAAAGATCTGAAGGAGGATGAGAAAAGGATTCAGGTGCTCACCTTCCTGCCGGATGGCCGCGCACTGAAAAGGGTTACAATCGCAATCGCTGAAACCTCTCCTCCATATAAAAGCACAACTGTTCGTGTCACAAAAGAGGGTAAAGTCGAGTATGACAGCAAGTGGTGATCGTATGAAATTATGCAAGAAAAAAGAGCAACGGGCAGCCTTCTCCCTGATGGAGGTCAACATGGCGGTCTTTGTCATGTCAGTCGGCATTCTCAGCATGGTAGTGCTCTATCCCCTTGGTCTGCGTGAGAGTACTCAGGGACAGGCTGATCTAAAGCAGAGCATGCTGGCCGATTACGTGCTCAACCAGGCCGTGGCCGCTGCCTCGCAGACCAATATCACCTGGGCTCAATGGTCCGCCCAGGTTCCCAAGGCTGACTCTGTCAAAGGCAATTCCGGTAACGTGTGGCCAGGGTTTATGGGGAGCCAAATTAAAGAGACCGATTGGAGCGATGCGCCCAAGCTGGGCGGACGCTACCGGGTTGTCTGCACGATTGTGCCCGGCTTCTCTGGTCGGATTATGGGCATTATGGTGCAGTCAACCGAGCTGAAAAATTTGAACAACTATAACCAATACTCCAACAACCCGATCTACTATGCGGAGGCGATGTTCCAGGGCACGCCGTAACAGCGCCCCTGATGCGCATCAACACTTGAGGGTGAAAAGCGACCATGAACTACAGAACCAATAAAAACGCGGGATTTTCCATGATTGAGGTGCTTGTTGCATCCTCGATCCTGGTGGTGATTGTGATGATGCTGGCCATGCTCTTTCAACAGACCAGCATGGCCTGGCGCACCGGCGTGCGGCGGGCGGATGCCTTTATGCAGATCCGCTCGCTGATCGGCTCGATCCAGCGCGATGCGGCCAAGGCTGTTGATGCGCGCTCCATCCCAAAGGAGCTGCGTGATCAACTCCCCGGCTCGCAGAGTTTTAAAGGCAGTGAACTCAGGTTTTATACTCTTTCATCCAGCGGTTTTGAAGGGGATGATTTTGGTAACTCCGCCCGCCGCAGCCTCTCTTTTATTCAGTATAATACAGAGGGAAAAAGAATTGAGACCATCCTGCTCGCCCGAGGCGGTAAAGAGACGATTACTTCAGATGTTAAGAAGTTTTTTGAGAGCAGCGGCAGTCAGAACACACCGACCACTGACCTGCAGAGTTTTGAGGCTGAGTTCGGCACAAACCCCACGGATGGGCTGCCTTTATCAGTGCGCCTGAAAGCCAAAGTCGAATCACTGGGGTATAACCTGGAGATTGGCGCCGCCTCAGCCGGACCCGACGGTGTCTGGGGCACCAAGGATGATATCCGCACCTGGGCGGAGTGAGGGAGAAGTTCTAGAGTTCTAAAGTTCTAAGGTGCGTGAGTTTATGCGCCTTTGGAGGTTTGAAAAAGAGTATGAAAAGATTTAAAGACAATACGAGCAATGCCTTCACATTGGTGGAGATGCTGGTGGTGCTGGGCATGATCAGTATTCTGATGGGTGTCACCTTTACCGGCATCGGTCGGGCGCGCACTGCGGCGCGGGTCGCCAAAGCCAACTCCGAGGTGCGCTCCCTGATGAACGCCTGGCTCTCTTATGAGGCCTCCTATGATGACTGGCCAGTTGCAGTGCAGGGCGACGTGGTTGAAGCAACTGAAGGCAACATATCCGAGCTGCTGGGCAAGAACGACTCTAAGACGGTTTTTTTGAACGTGCAGCTGATCAACGGCGCCTTTCGTGACCCGTGGGGCACACCCTACCGCTTCAGGCTGCTGAGCGACAGCGGTGGTGACAATAAGACCACAGATTACTTTGGTTCCGCAGTGACCTTCCCCAACCGCATGCGCGCCGCCGTGGCACCTTAACCTATTTAGAGGAAAGTAGAATGAGAAACAACACAAATCCTTTACCAGGCCGGGGTCAACGCGGCTCCGCACTCTTGATTGTACTCGGTTTTTTGAGTTTTATGATGATCAGTGCAGTAGCGTTCGCCATCTATATGCGTATCGAACGCCAGGCCTCCTCTAACTACCGCCACGCTGCCAGTGCCCGCCATATGCTGAACGCGGCCCTCTACCGCGCCATGGATGAGGTCGATAGCGATCTGCGCGCCACAACGATCGCCGGTGCTCCCAATCCACGTAAATTTCCGACCTGGCCCGGACGCGTCCGTACCTCGGCGGTGGTCAACAGTGCTGACAACAGTGCTAACGCGCGCGTGCTGACCCTGGGCGCGCTCGCCTATATCCCCGGCATTCTGCTCAATGATGTGCGCTACTACGCGCTGCCGCGGCCAGCCGGCGCTCCGAATGCCGGCATGGGGCACCTCGGTGCCAAGTGGCGGCCGCTCAGCATGCCGCTGATCACAATGGAGGGGTTGAATGCTTATGAAGAGGCGGTGATCGGGCGCTACGCGTATATCTGCATCAATGTTTCGGATATGCTGAATGTCAACTACTGTAAGGCCGAGGTGCGCGATGGCGCGGAAAACCGGGTCAGTATAGGCCACCTCTTTAGGGATGATGCCCAGAGAAAGGCATTTGACAAGCGGGTCAAAGAGAGTGATATCAACTACACAACCCTGCAGGATTTTTACTCCTGTATGTTTGAGATGGCGGACAGCACCCTTTTCCGCAGCCCTTGGCATGATTACCTTAACACAGGTTATGATTATGAACCGTTTCGAAACGCTTCAAAGCAGATCTTAATCACAGATGGCGTGGCGATGGCCGAGCCAGTGAAAAACCCTGAGCCCCATAACATCCTGACCCATCCCCCTGTTTCGGATGCCTATCTGACCACTCTTCAGCCTGATAAAGATGTGGAGTTTCAGGGAACTTTCGGCGCCACTTTGAAGGAGGCCTTGAAAGACAATGTCAGCGCAGGGGTGGATGTTACCCGAAGCTTCAATGATATTCTGCCGACCCTGCTGGCCGACTATCTTGATGAGGATGATGTTCCCAAGGCGCTTAATATGCCGTCGGTTGAGCTTGCTCCCATGATCTCCCAGATCTCGGTTCCGCCTCTGGCGCAGGCGTTTATAACCACACGTGCCGCTAAAAATGCTGATAATGAGGATATCTTAATCTACACCCTGGATTTTACCCGCCTTCTTCCAACCACCTTTATCAATGTTGAAGTGATGTGGCCCTTTAAAAACACATCGCTGCGCACCAGTACACCGGGTTACACGGTTGAGGTGCTCGCTTACCTCAAGGTGAATAAGGTGCACGCAGATCAGAATTCAGGCAGTTTTATCGGCCAGGCTCCTGGTCCAGCCTCTGACTACCTGATAGAATTAAAAGGCAATGCAGCTGCGCCTAATCAGTGGAACAGTAATATCATTGATCAGGAACAGACCTGCCGAGTCGTTAATATCCCCCTGACTGCCATTTTTAACACTCCCGGCGGAACCCCCAATCTTGATCTTATTGACAGCGATGGCGTCCCTTACAACGGATTTGCCGCGGATAGCCTGATCAGTGTTTCGCTGGTGCTGGGTTACGTCCGGATTAAAAACAATACCAATAACAAATATGTCGATTGCGTGCCGACAATGATCAGGTTCCCCGGCGCGAACAGAATCACTGAGGCGGATGAGTTTCAAGCAAGCCAAAAAATCTTTTTCCAGAGTGTTCCATCGCCCGCGCTGGGGAAAAACATGGCGGTTCCGATTGACCTGACTTATGCGTGGACATGCCTTGAAACACCGGACCCGCGTTTTAACTGGAAGGTCAGTAACTGGATCAAAAGTGATGTGCCGGAGGCGGATGGCAGGTTGAATAAATCCACCAGAGACATTCTGGCACTGAATGACGGACGGGATGCGGATGTTTTTATGTCGGTTTCCAATGCCGGTAAAATGCAGTCACCGGGCGAGTTGGGCTATATTATCCGCCCGTTCGCGTATCAACCTACCGGCCCGGTGGTTGATTTCAGAGAGCACAAGGATCCAGATAAATGTCATGATTATGATGCCATGTTCAGAACTATCCGGCTCTATGATCACGGCGATCCAGGCGATCAGATTAAGCGACGGCACGATGCGATCTACCAGAATTTTATTGCAGCCAATGAGGATGGCTCGTTAATCGGCGCGCGCGTCAACCCGCTCTCCGATATCCCGCTGGTGCTGGGGGCTGCTGTTGAACGTGTTCCTCTGGATTACTGGGTCTCATACCAGATTACAGATGCAGTCGAGAAAGGCAATGCGGTTCCGCCCAAAATCCGGGATGGTAACTTCAGTAAACTGATGGAGGGTAGCGACTGGAAAAACTTCACCAATGGATGGGCTAATTGCCTGATGAATGTCCGCAATGCAACCGCTATCAACACCGACCTCACCAAAAGCCTCAAAGATGAGTATAACTCCAATAATTACTTTGGCTGGTACTCTGCCACTGACCCGGATAAGGTACTTGATCCTGCCGCCAATCCGCCGCCAGCAGGAGGCACACCTGTTAACCTCAGCAAGGCGCTGCATGAGGTTGATCGCAAGATGCTCTACTCCTTTACGCTTGACTCTTTCTCTGATCGTCAGCAGCTCTTTCTCTATATCATCAGTGCTGAGGCGACCGCCCCCTCACTTGGCGACTCGGTCAAGTCTTTGGCTGGCGGCAAGGCCATTGCTCTGGTGTGGCGCGACCCCTACCCCAAGACTGATAAGGCTGGAAAGGTGGTGAAGCCGTCCAACATGTATAATGACGGAACAAAAACCAACACCCGTATCTCTCCCTGGTATCAGCATCATAGGGGAGTTGATGACCGCTCCAGGGAGCCCTATGATGATGATCCTGATAGCCTGGGACGCTCCAATGACTACTTTGAGCAGAAGGTTCTTTACTTCAAATACCTTGAGAACTAAAGCAGCTGGCCGGGCAACCAAAAGAGTTTGTGTGGCGTGCGGAAGGTCGTCGTCCTGGCTGAGAAATTAGCGGTTGGAAACCAAGGCGCGGGTCAAGGAAGTCGTCCGCTATGCGGGCGACTGCGGGCGGCATGCGATTGATCAAGTCACGCAGTATGGTCAGCCGCGTCTTCGGTTTACGATAGCGGCGACGATGCTGGTGGACGAGCCCCCGCATGATCCCAATCGTCGGTCAACATCGTCGTCAACCGATGTCGCTGGCAGAGCGACTACTACAAACGCGCTGCACTGCGGAGTGCAAGGGTTGTCGTTCAGCGTAGTAGCCGCTCTACCAGCGGCATTTTGCAACAGTCTCATGAAAGGCGCGCCCCGGGGTGTAGTGTTGCTTCCATCGTGTCCGCCGTAGCCTTGGCGAAGGAGGATGAAGCAATTAGCGGATGCCGGGCGATTGGTCGTCAAAGGCTTGCCATGGGATTTCATAATCTTTGTTTGGCTCATCCGTCTTCGTTCCGCAACCCGGCTTCGCCCGCAAGCGGGGCTATGCAGTTGCATGGCGGAACTACGCCGGACAAGTTCCGCCAACCCTGCATTTTCAACTGAGTGAAGTTTGAAGGTCATGCGGCAGATGCGAATACGCCAGAGGCTATGAGCTGTCACCCGATAGACAACTTTGTGGAAAGAACAATTAATTGTTCTTTCCATCCCGCAAGGGCCTAGTGATAATTCGACTACAGCGAATTACATGCGATAAAGATTAGGATTGGCCCATTGACAACATGTTTTTAGAGACCACACATGTACAAAAACACGAAAATTAACGTAGCACTATGTTTTTCGCCAACCACACACCATTTTTTATACTGACCCTTCTGCTGCATGTAATCGGCATACTGATGATCGCCAATCAGACGACTTCGCCGACTATAATCACCTTGGCGGAGTTGGAGGTGAGCGCAGTTGAGCTAAACCTCTCAAACGCTGATCAAGCTTCCCGGCCATCTCCGCCACCGCAGCACATCCCCGCGTCTCCTGAACCAGAGAACCCGGAGCCTGAAGCTAAACCGGAACCCGAGGTAAAACCGGAACCGGAGAAGCCGACGCCGGAGCCTCCGGTAGTGCCGCCGCCACCCGAGCTGCCGCCGCCCGAACCGTTACCTGAGCTGCCGCCTGAGCTGCCGCCTGAGCTGCCGCAGCCCGAACCGTTACCCGAGCTGCCGCCGCCAATGCCCGAGCCCGAGCCCGAGCCAGAACCAATTCCGCCGCCAGAGCCGCCGCCAGAGCCCAAGCCTGCACCTGAGCCCGCACCTAAGCTTGAACCTAAACCAGAGCCTAAACCAGCCCCGGAGAAGGCTCAGCCAAACCATGAGGTAGCAGCGGAGAGGGGCCAGGCAGATATCGCAGAAACCCCGGAACAGCGCCCTCTGCCGCGCGCGCCAGTGCCCGAGATACTGGCATCGGATACTCCGGAGAGCGGCGCGGCCTCAGCCCGGATTGATGTGCCCCCCCGGCCACGCAAAACCATTAAACCTGTGTATCCGGCCGGCGCCCGCCGGCGCGGGGAAGAGGGTGCCGTGACCCTCAGTGTTCGCATCAGCGTGGAGGGCGAGGCGCTGAGGGTGGAGATCACAAAATCCAGCGGATTTCCGGAGTTGGACCAGGCAGCCAAACAGGCTGTGCAAAAGGCGCAGTTCGCAGCTGGAAAGATCGGCTCCAAGCCGGTCGAATCTTCCGCCGGCCTGACCATTATCTTTAATTTGCGGTAATTCGGCATTCACTAAGTTCAGCTGTCATGCTATCCTTGTTACGCTTTTGACGGCACAAGCGGAGTGAGCTGTACGTTCAATGCCTGACAGCAGATTGGAAAAATATTGATGATTGACTATGCAGAACTTTTAAACGCGGAGCAGTGTGAGGCGGCGACCGCCAAAGACGGCCCCTTGCTGGTGCTGGCCGCGGCTGGCACAGGCAAGACCCGCACGCTGGTTTACCGGGTTGCCTATCTCATGGAGCGGGGGGTGGATCCTGAGAATATCCTGTTGCTGACCTTCACCAATCGCGCTGCCAACGAGATGATTGAGCGCGCGCGTGCAATAGCTGGCGGCAATGTGGGCGCTCTTTGGAGCGGCACCTTCCACCATATCTGTAACCGCTTTTTACGTCGCTTCTGCCACAAGCTGGGCTATAAACCTTGGTTCCGAATCCTGGATCAGGATGACTCGCGCACCTTGATCGACAGCTGTATCAAAGAGTGCGTCAAGGATGTGAAGGAGTTTCCGAAAAAGGATGTGGTCGGCGGATGGATCAGCGAGGCAGCCAACTCCGAGGCGGAGATTGAAGAGGTGGTTGAGGCAGCTGCCGCGTTACCCGTTGATTTGAGAGGCGAGGCCGTGGAGGTGGTCAAGCTCTATATCCAACGCAAGCGCGAGATGGAGGTCATGGATTTTGATGATCTGCTGGTGAATGGACTGCGCCTGTTGACCGAGTGCGCGGATGTGCGCGCCCTTTATCAGCAGCAGTTTCAACATGTGCTGGTGGATGAGTATCAGGACACCAACCGGCTGCAAGCCAAGATCGTCGATATTCTGGCCGCTGGTTATAAGAATGTGATGGCAGTCGGCGATGATTTTCAGTGCATCTACTCCTGGCGCGGCGCTGACTTTAAAAACATCATGAATTTTCCAAACCGCTGGCCTGGTTGCGCCATAGTGAAGTTGGAGCAGAATTACCGCAGTGTGCCTGAGATTTTGAGTGTGGCCAATGAGAGCATCAAGGGCAACCCCGATCAATTTCAAAAAACGCTGCGGCCCACGCGCGCCTCAAAAAATAAGCCGCAGGTTTTCTTCCTGCGTGATGGCAATGAGCAGGCCGGAGGGGTGCTCTCAATGATTCACCGCTATCAGGACGACGGCTATAAGCTGCGCGATATGGTGGTACTCTACCGCGCCCACTTTCATTCCATTGAGCTGCAACTGACCCTGGGACGCAACGGGATTCCCTACTCCATCACCTCGGGCATCAGTGTTTTTGAACAGGCGCATATCAAGGATGTCCTGGCCCTGCTGCAGTTGATTGTTAATCAGCGGGATTTCATCGCTTTCACGCGCCTGCTTTGTCTGTTGAGCGGGGTCGGTACGAAAACATCCGAGCGGCTGTGGGAAAAACTAGGGCACTCGTTCCAGTTGGGAGATCCTGTCCAGCGCGCGACTCTCATGAAAAATCTGCGCCCTGCCGCTCTCCGGCAGTGGGCGCCGATCGACGCATTTCTGACGCAAATCTATGATCAGGGTCTGGCTGAGCAAGGACGCGCAGCCATTGAGGGCTTTTGCGACGCCTTTTACACGGAGTATCTCAACCTTACCTATGAAAATGCTGATAAGCGCGGGGAGGATATTGAAGAGCTGACCGTGCAGATTGCGAGTGCGCCCAAGTTGGAGGATTTTTTGCAAGAGGTGGCGTTGCTGACCAATGTGGATCACCAGTTTGATAAAAACGCGCGCAGCAGTGAGGACAAGATTCACCTGAGCACAATTCACCAAGCCAAGGGGCTGGAGTGGCCGGTGGTCTTTGTTATCTGGGTGGTGGAGGGGATGTTTCCCTCAGCCCGGGCAATTGGCGACTGTGAAGATGACCGTGAAGAGCGGCGGCTGTTTTATGTGGCGGTCACCCGCGCACAGAATGAGCTGGTTTTGATGTCGCCCCGCATGCGCCGTTTGTACGATGGAGGAGTCATGCCCTGCGATGTCTCCCGGTTTATCAAGGAGATCCGCCCGGAGCTGATGCGCACCCGGCACGGGATGCCGTATTATTGAGAATTGATGATTACCACAACAAAAAAAGATTTTTGCAAGATCAACGTTGACAGAGTGCATCTGATATAGTAAATTGTCTTTTCCTTTTTTGAACAGGAATAGAATTTTAATCCGGCGTAGCTCAGCGGTAGAGTAGGTGGCTGTTAACCACTTGGTCACTGGTTCGAATCCAGTCGCCGGAGCCATTATCAGCATAGCGTGTCACCTCCCGGTGATGCGCTTTTTTTGTATCGCGTTGACTTTGCTCCGCAAGGTGCGGAGCAGGCAGTCGTTCGCTATGCGGGCGGCGGCGGGTGGCACGCGAGTGATCAGCAGGGCACGCACTCTAATTCGCGGGCAAAAAATTATTACGCTCTCCATTTTTCTACCCCTCTGTTTTTCTACCTAAAAAATAACCAGCGTACCCTCTGTGCCCCTCAGTGTCTCAGTGGCAAAAAATTGGTTGCCTGCCTGTGCGTTGCACGCAGACAGGCGGCTATGTTGCGCTAGGTTCCTTGTGGTTTCGAAAATTAAAGTGC
Organism: Kiritimatiellia bacterium; assembly: GCA_028686345.1. Lineage (GTDB taxonomy): Bacteria > Verrucomicrobiota > Kiritimatiellia > RFP12 > UBA1067 > M55B167. The sequence continues at coordinate 4,948 of JAQUCE010000011.1, read as the reverse complement.
AATCGTTTTGACCCCCTATGTCCAGTGATATGGTTGGCAACCGGCGATGTCCGATTGGAAATCGGACCTACGTTGCTCACGCACTTCCGCATGTCGTGCGACTTGCAAGCTTAACTCAAGTTGAAACTGTAGGGTTGGCTCTCAGAGCCAATCAAAGATCATGAAATCCCATGGCGCGCCTTTCACGAACTAAATCATAACACGACCGACCATGTTGTGCGACGATGTTGGTGGACGGTTGGGATCACGCGGGAAATCGTCCACCAGCATCGTCGCCGCTATCGTCAACCGGATTTTTTCCTTTGCTTATAACTCGCTATCGGAATCGGCATCAAGAAGCGCATAAAATGACCCCTAGTTCCGACTTCGCTAAAGTTCAAGCTACAATACCAATATACGGCAAGCCTTGGCCAGCATTTTATGGCACGCAGCTTTTACGTCGCAAACTATGGCGATCCTTCGCGCCCGACAACAATTACCGCATCAAAACAATTGACATAATCATCAAAACAGTAGATTATCTATACATCTTTTAAACAGGAGAAACAATTTGCTGCAAGACATACTCAGCCTGTGGGCAAACACTTTCCGATGTGACGCTGTCAAAGATGACATGGCTTTAATGCGACGACATCTATTTTGACTATGATGAAGAGGAAGTCGAGATCTGTATTGATGAAGTCACAATCGACGGCGTGCTCTTGGTACATTGCTGGGATGTCGAATACGGTAGAGATCAGTAAACTAAATCATGCTGTTGTTAATATAAGAGAACAGAGAGGGAAAAGCTTACATGAAGACAAAAGAGATAATTGAACGAATATTTAAAGATCCGGCAACACAGTATGAATTGACCGAGTTTGGAACATTGGGCAAACCAGTCCATGAAATCATCAACATCTTTCCGAAAACCCTTGATTTCGGGCGTGACGCGGGAAAAACTAAATATTTCGTGAAAAGTTTTGTTCCTTTTTCCAGCGGCAAGGAGGAAGTGCAAGTTTTTTCAGAAGATGGCAAATCAAATCCAGAAGAGATTGTCCGTCAGCTGTGGTTATATAAACTCCTCCATGTTTATGAATACAAAACGGAAGAAATTGATGTTGAAACAAATGTCCATTTCGGAACTCAGGTCAATGCAAAGGTGGCGGATATTGTTGTTTACACGGATTCTACAAAGCAAACACCAAAAATTATTGTGGAGGTTAAAAAACCGAAACGCAAAGATGGTATTGAGCAATTAAAAAGCTATATGATGTCAAAAGGCGCGCCTGTTGCTGTTTGGTCAAACGGCAGTGACAGCATTATTCTATATCGGCCTTATCCAAAAGATTTTGATGATACTCTTGTTGATATTCCCAAGCGTGGACAGCTACCTAAAGATGTGCTGGAAGCTAAAAAAACATTAGCCCACCTCAAAAATAACTTTAATTTCAAGAAAATTGTTCAGGATTTAGAAGAGCTGGTGCTTGCTGACAGTGGTGTGGACGAGTTCAATGAAATATTCAAACTGATATTTGCAAAGATCTGGGATGAAAAAGAAGCTCTCGAAAATCGTAACCGTAAAAACCAAGAGGTTGAGTTTAGAAAATCTATCGACCCTGAAATTACCTATGACCGCATTAACAAACTTTTTCACAAGGCTTCGGAGGAGTGGTCGGGAATATTTGATGAAAACGAAGATATAAAACTCAGAAAGGACCATCTCGCCGTTTGTGTTGGTCCAATTGAAGGCGTACGCCTGATGGGCTCAAATCTTCGCATTATGGACGATGCTTTTGAATATCTATTGCCAACAGAGGCAAAAAAGAAAAAGGGACAATTTTTTACTCCGCGCCATGTGGTGGAGATGTGTGTTCGGATGCTGAATCCAAAAACAAATGAATTTGTGATGGATCCCGCGTGTGGTTCTGGAGGATTCCTGCTACATGCAATAGACTGGTGCTACCCTGCGGTGACCAGCGAACAGCGTGAATCTCGGAAGCATAGATATGCAGCGAAATATCTCTGGGGCGTTGATTTTGAAATGAGAGCCGCTAAAACCTCCCGTGCCTTAATGCTAATTGCCGGAGACGGCCACACCAATATCTTCGGCCCGGATGTAAACAGTCTTGATCCTAAAACCTGGTACAGCACACAGTCAGGGCAAAAGCTGATGCAAGGGCTCAGGGATGCAAAATTGTTGAAAAAGAAGGTAACAGCTGCTGATGAATCAAATTTGTTGAGGGATCAGGATTTAGCATGGAAATATTTTGATGAACTGAAGTTTGATGTAATCCTTGCTAATCCGCCATTTGCAGGAGAGATGAAAGACAAGAAAATGCTCGCTTATTACGATTTGGCAAAGCCGGCATTAAAACGCGCGAAAGATAAGCAGGCAAAGGAAGAGCGCGATGTCTTATTTATTGAACGGATTCTGAAATTCCTCAAACCCGGCGGTCGAGCTGCTATCGTATTACCCCAAGGAAAATTTAATAACTCATCCCTCGCGTTTATTCGCGAATGGATTTTAAGAAAGGTTCGTCTGCTTGCCGTTGTTGGTTTGCATGGCAACACTTTCAAGCCGCACACCGGAACTAAAACATCGGTCCTTTTTATACAGAAATATACCGATGCGGAACTGGCGAATATCACATTGGTCAAACAAACCGTAGCGGCGAATTGTCCTGATTACGAGAAGATGATTCATGCGTTGATAACTAACAAACTGTATGACACGGATATCCCGGAGGAAGAGATCCCGGATGCAATTGCAGAGTTGCTGTTGGAAACTTTTGCAGCTGAAGATGCGGAGATTGAGGAGTCGGAAGAAAGCGAGGATGAGATGCTGCAGGCGGCTGACCGTGCCAGCACCCTGGATAATGAAGACCGGATTGAGGGAGCGCAGGAGAAGATACACTCACTAAAATCTGAGCTTATCAAGGTGAAACAAAAATTGATCGATCTTGATTCAGATCGTGAAGCACTTATTCTTAAGAGAAACCAAGAGCTTGCAGTCGCTGATAAAGATGACAAAAAAGCCATAAGAGCAAGCTATAAGGAAGAAGAGAGGACTCTGAAAGAGAAGCAAAAGAGCACACAGAAGCGGTTAAAGGCCAACATAAAATCTCTTGAATACGCTATACCAGAGGCTGAATATAATTTAAAACTACTCACAACCAAAGGGAAACTTCAAATCATCCTTGAAGACAATGAACTGATTGGCTCATTAAAAAATCGGTGGATAGATGCCGAAGTTGCCAAGAAACTCGATTACCCAATCTTTATGGCAGTCAGCGAGCAAGGCGGGAAAAACAACTCTGGCGACTATGAACACATGACTGATGAAAACGGCAATTTCATGGAGTTTCCTGATGGTCATCCACAGGAAGGTCAGCCGATTATCAATCAGGATCTGGTGAATTATGGGCTGACAGCCAAAGATTTGAAGGTCGCATCGGAAATCCCCGAAGATCAGCTCTGCATTGCTGAGGCTTTTGTCCGCTTTGCCCAGAAAAATAATTTTAATTTTTGGGAGGTGGAGTGATGGCTGTTTGGAGCGTTGTTAATACTAGTGAAATGTCAAAATATCGTCGTATTGATGGTGAATTCTTCCACCCAAATTATTTAGTAGCTGAAGACCTTGTGCTGAGATCCGAAAATGTTAAAGCTTTGGGGCATTTAGGCGATTTTATCATAGGCCCATTTGGGTCTGCTTTCCATGTAAATAACTACGATAAAACATCTGTGTTTAGATATGTTCGCGGAAAAGATGTTAAACCTTTCGCTTTGTTAAATGATGACAATGTTTATATGCCTGAGAAAGATTATCAACGATTAGCTAAATATGCGATACAAGAAGATGATCTATTAATTTCGGTAGTTGGGACACTCGGAAATGTAGCAATAGTCCCTGGCGATATTGAAGGAATATTTAGCTGTAAAAGCACAGTTTTCAGAAACTCAAAAGTTGATCCCTATTATTTATTGGCTTACTTCAATAGTTTATATGGCAAAACATGTTTGCTTAGAAGGCAAAGAGGCGCAATTCAAACAGGGTTAAATAAAGAAGACTTAAAAACAGTACCTGTTCCATTGCTCACTGAGTTGGAGCAATCAATTATTGGGAAAAGTATAAAGAAGGCGTTAGAACTATCTCGACGCTCCCAATCCCTCTACGCCCAGGCCCAGGAACTGCTCGAGCGCGAGCTGGGACTTGATAAGCTCGTATTTAACAAGCCGCTGTCCTATGAGTCAAGCCTGTCGGAGGTGGTGGGGAACAATCGGGCGGATGCGGAATGCTACCAGCCAATGTATCAAAAATTACGTACAATAATCAGAAATTATAAACATGGCTTTAGCAAGTTAACAGATATTGTATTTTCGTTACCTCCTAATATTAATCCGCGTAATTTTGCTAATAATGAATTTGAATATGTTGAGCTGTCATGTATAAATCCATCTTTAGGGATTATCGGGAAAGGGACTAGGCTTTTAGGAAAAGAAGCTCCATCTAGAGCTCGCAGAAAACTTGAAACTGGAGATATTCTAGCCTCCGCAGTTGTTGGATCTGTTGACAAGGCTGCAATTGTTGATGCTCTTAGCAACGGGAAACTCGCATCGACAGGCTTTTTTCAATTTCGTCCAAAACAAATCAAAAGTGAATATTTGCTTATTTTAGTACGATCGAAATTCACTACAATGCAACTTCAGCAAGAAGCGACTGGCGGCATTTTGAGCGCAGTGCCTGATAACCGTTTACATAACGTAATAATACCTACGTTACCAAATGCGTTACAAGTAGAAATATCAAGCCTTGTTTCTAAATCACATAATTATTTCCATGAATCGCAGCTGCTCCTTGAACAGGCCAAGCGTCGCGTTGAAGAGCTGATTGAGCAGGCGGTGCAAGGATGAAGAAAAAACCAACATCACCCAATAACCCCCCGTCAGACGGTGAAATCATTCTCTA
>JAQUCE010000198.1 GCA_028686345.1 Kiritimatiellia bacterium | reverse complement strand
TTGTGGTTACAAAAAACGCAGCAATATTTTCTTACCCCCCATTTTCTTACCATAAATCTACAATTTATCTGCCCTACAATTTATCACTTTTACAGCAACGTTTCAACTACCCGCTTTGGAGCAGCCTTCCTCCTTCGCCAAGGCTACGGCGGACAAAGAAATGCTGGACAACAAACCTTACACAGTAGCCGTTTATTGTTCACGCTTCAGCGTGCTCTTTGCTGTCTGGCCGATTATTGAGAAATTAACTTTGTTTCCCGCAACGCGGGACGTTTGTTACTGTGGCAGCGGGCTCTCAACCACTAACTTTTCAGTGAGGACGACGACCTCTCGGGTGCTGATCAGCGCAGCGATCCGCTGCAACACTGGTGGATGCGAGTACTCTAAAAACACCTTGAGCGGATGCGGTGTCAGGTTGCTGAGGTTGTCGGCTGAGAGTTTTTTCAAGGCATCGACCATCACCATTGGCTCGCCGGTGATCTCCGCGGCAAAGCGATCAGCCGCATATTCATTTTTACGACTGAGGATGTTTTGAAAGACGGAGATCACAAAGCTGATCGGTGAGAAGATAAAACCAAAGATAAAAAGACCAGCATAAACCGGTGATCCCGCAACCCCGAAAGCAGCGAAAACAGCGCCGCTCTTCAGGATTAACCCCAAGAGATAGAGCATCATGGCTGAGGTCAGGAACGAGAGTGCCATGGATTGGAAAATATGTTTTTTCTTATAATGGCCGATCTCATGCGCTAGAACTGCGACCAGCTCCGCGGTGGTGTGCTTCTCAATCAGGGTGTCGAAGAGCGCGATCTTCTTGTTTTTGCCGAAACCGGTGAAAAAAGCATTTGATTTAGAGGAGCGCTTGGAACCATCCATGGTGTAAACACCCTTAAGGGTAAAGTTTGCCTTGCGGCACATCGCGCGGATCGCCAGATTTAATTCTCCCTCTTCTTCCAGCGGAGTAAACTTATTGAAAAGCGGCATGATCCAGACTGGTGCCACATACACCAACACCAGCGAGAAGAGGGTCAGAGCCACCCAGGCCAAGAGCCACCCGTTCTCAGCAAAAGTGCGGAAAAACCAGATCAAACACAGATAAACAGGAACCCCGATCAGCACTGTGAGTAAAAGCGATTTGATAAAGTCCAGGATAAAGGTTTTGACAGTGGTCTTATTGAAACCAAATTGCTCTTCAATCACAAACGTGCGGTAAGCGGAGAAAGGGATTGCGAGCAGGAGTGTTGCTCCATAAAGTACCCCGACAAACGCGAGACTCTGCCAGACCCAGCTGTCCGACCACGACCGCACCGCCCGATCCAGAAAACCAGGGCCTTTGAGGAGCAGAAAAAGCACGGTTACACAGGTGCTGATCGCGCTGCTGATCCCTCCAAAGCGGGTATTCACCCGCAGGTACGCCTGCGATTTTTCATACTTCTTGTCATCATACACATCCGCGAACTCGGCGGGCAAATGACTATCCAAAGCCTTGAGGTTTAAATAATCAACCAATTTGGCGAATAAAAACTGGGCAACAATAAAAGCGAGGATCAGCGTGTAAATCAATTCGGGTTTCATAGGACTTAATTTAAGCATGACAGAGGCTGGATGTCAACCGGGCAAAAACAGTGCCTGTCCCTAATTTGCGGAAAACAGGGCCTGTCCCTAATTCGCGCCTAATTCGCGGAAAACAGGGCCTGTCCCTAATTCGCGCCTAATTCGTTTATTTCTGAACCTAAAAGCACGCTAAAGCGTGGACTAGATACGGTTTTATGCATGTAGTCCAAATTTTAGTCGCTTAGGCGACTAGACAAAACAATTAATTGTCTTTCCAAAAAGTTGTCTATCGTTGCCTGTAGCGCACTTGCGCCTGTCGTGCGCCTTGCAGGTTTCATTACAGTGGAACCGTGTAGTGTTGGCGGCCCTTGTCCGGCATAGTTCCGCAATGCCACGGCGTAGCCCCGCTTGCGGGCGAAGCCGGGTTGCGGGACGACGACGGATGAGCCAAACAAAGATCATGAAATCCCAGGGTGCGCCTTTGGCAAACAAACACCCGGTGTCCGCAATTGCTTCATAGAAGCAACCCTACACCCAAGGGAGCGCCTTTCATGAGCCTGCTGCAGTATGCCGCTCGTAGAGCGGCTGCTACACTGAACGACAACCCTTGCACTCCGGGGTACAGCGCATGTGTAGTAGTCGCTCTATGAGCGACATATGCCGCTCGTAGAGCGGCATCGGTTGACGATGCTGTGCGACGATGTTGGCGGACGATTGGGATCATACTTCCCATCAATCCCATACCTCTCATCTCCCATTCTTACCATCCCGCTTTAAACAGGCTTCCGGTTCCTCGAATAATTTTGTTTGTATTGCGGACGTTTATGCATTATTTTAGTACATGGATTTTGAGGACTTTACTAACGTTATCAAAAGGAACTCTGATTGTGAATCACTCCAAGCTGTTTTTATCTTCCCTTGCGCTGTTCTGTGGCTGCGCTGCCAGCCTCTCGCTGCAGGCTGCCAAGCAACCCAATGTATTGTTGCTCTGCATTGATGACCTGCGCCCCGAGCTGGCCTGTTTTGACACCCCGTACATTCGCTCGCCTAACATCGACCGACTGGCATCTCAAGGCCGCGCCTTCCAGAATCACTATGTCCAAGCCCCCACCTGCGGTGCGTCGCGCTTTACTCTGCTGACCGGTCGCTACGGCACTGCCAGCAACGAAGCTCTGTTCAATCGGGCCAAGGCGCTCAAGGCAGGCAAAGAGATTCCGCCGACCATGCCGGAGTGGTTTCGCAAAAACGGCTACACCACGGTCGCGATCGGCAAAGTTTCCCACCATCCGGGAGGGCGAGGCGGCCCTGACTGGAATGACAACTCGGTGATCGAAATGCCGGGTGCCTGGGATCGCGAACTGATGCCGGTCAAGGAGTGGCAACACCCGCGCGGTGCCATGCATGGATTAGCCAACGGTGAAATCCGCGGCAATGCAAAAAAAATGGATGTTTTCCAGTCAATCCAAGGCGGGGACACGACTTACCCTGATGGCCTGATAACCGAAGAGGCGCTGGCCCAGCTGTACCTGCTGACCAAGCAGGACTCCAAGCCTTTTTTCCTGGCAGTTGGCCTTATCAAACCTCATCTACCTTTTGGTTCGCCTGCGCAATACATGGCACCCTATCGGAACATCACCCTGCCCGCGATTCCGCATCCGGAAAAACCGGCGGGAAAAACAACCTGGCATGGTTCCGGAGAATTTAAGCGTTACAACAGCTGGGGCAAGGACCCCAACACAGATGCCGCATTTGCGGAAGAGGTTCGCAAACACTACGCAGCATGTGTGACCTTTGCCGACGCGCAGGTAGGACGAATCCTCAGACAACTGCAGGCCACCGGCGAGGCGGACAACACCATCATCGTGCTGTGGGGCGACCACGGCTGGCATCTGGGCGAACACGCGGTCTGGGGCAAACACACCCTTTTTGAAGAGTCACTGCGCTCACCGCTAATCATCTGCCAGCCAGGGATGAAAAAGCCCGGCCAACCCGCCAAGGCGGTGGTTGAAACGCTGGATATCTTCCCGACCCTCTGCGCCCTGACCGACCTGCCGCACCCTGACTTTGTCGCTGGTGTTTCGCTGGCGCCGATCTTGGACGACCCAACGACCGCTGGTCACCCTGCCTTCTCGTACTGGAATAACGCCCAGTCAATTCGCACGGAGAGCCATCGTCTTAACCTTCACAAGGATGGTTCGGTCGAGCTGTATGATCACACAGCCCGCGAGAAAGAGAGCCGCAGCATTGCCAAAGAAAATCCAAAGCTGGTCGAGGAATTAACGCAGATGATCAAAGCCCGGCTTTGAGAGAGTTAAACCTGAAGACAGGTGAGCCAATCAAAGGTCATGAAATCCCAGGGTGCGCCTTTGGCGGACAAACACCCGGTGTCCGCAATTGCTTCATAGAAGCAACCCTACACCCAAGGGAGCGCCTTTCATGAGCCTGCTGCAGTATGCCGCCCGTAGAGAGGCTGCTACACTGAACGACAACACTTGCACTCCGGGGTGCAGCGCAGGTGTCTGATCACTGGACATAGGGGGTCAAAATGGTTGCACTTTAATTTTTGAAACCACAAGGAACACATAGCTCACAAAGATTACTGCGTTGTTTTTACGTAAAAATGTTGAGGTAAAAATGAGGAAACCCTGGAAACGCCGAGCTCCGGCGCGGCTCTTTGTGCTCTTTGTACTGCTATCATTCATATTCTTGTTTTTTTGCACGTTTTTTATCTCTCACAGAGACACAGAGTTTTTTGCCCGCGAATCTCCGCGAAAGGATAAGGGTATTTCATCCCCGCCACTTGTCCCGGCGTAGTTCCGCTTGCGGGACGAAGACGGATGCGCGGGGTCGCTAATCGCTTGAAATACCCTTATCACAAGATCACTTTTGACAACATGAATTGTATTTTTAGCACAAGACTCTGCGCTTAAAATTTTTATCCATTAACGACTCTACGCAGTAGAAAAAAAATTAAAGCGCAATATTCGCGGAGATTCGCGGGCAAAAAATTGGTTGTGGCTATGCTGCGCTAGGCCCTTTGTGGTTAAAAATCAGCTACGCACCT
>JAQUCE010000197.1 GCA_028686345.1 Kiritimatiellia bacterium | reverse complement strand
GTTTTGCCCATTCATCAAGAGTTCTCATGCAATACTCAATATCGATGTTCTCGGAACCCGGCAACCCCTCCGCACATAAGAGATTCAGCACAGCAATATCAATTTTCTGTATTTCTTCATTGGATAATGAAGTCAAAGCACCTAGATTATCTGGGACAATATACTTGCCTGAAGAAGAAGAATTTCGTCGACAAAGGACGAATGCCACGCAACAGGCAACCATGCAAAGGACAACAATCCCCAAAAGAACAAATCTGTATTTTCTTTTAATCATTCTATTAATCTAGTTGTTTCCTTCCGATATTAACCGATCCACTTTTTGCTTCAAGGAATCAAAACTAATGGATTTTTTATCAAAAAAAAACGTTAATTTATCGGGGTCATAACAAACCTGAAAAGATGCACTTTTCATAAACCCTTCAATTTTTTCGTCAGGAATAGGCTTGCCGACTACAAGAACTCCAACCTTGCTATTTGTTATTGACTTTAAACAAAATGCAGTTGTTAAAAAAACAATTAACACAATAACACCAATAATTAACCCCCTATATTTCAAATCAACCCTAATTAGAAACGGTATAATAACCGCACAAAGTAAAGGCAATAAGATCAATATGATATATAAAAGTGAAGGTGAGTTTAAGCCTGCGTATGACCACATTCTTGCTGCTTCAGAAACCATGACAAAAGACACAATAAAATATATCACTCCAAAAATTAATTCATGTCTTAAAAAAAAATCATTTTTACAACGTTCAACATATATCTTTGCATAAATCATAAAAAAGCTCGATTGCATAAGAGTAACTACTTGTCACTGTATGGAGGAAGCACGGGGGGATAAAAAGGGAAAGGGGCTATTGGACAGATTGCTCCAGGTATGCCTGCGCTTTTTAAACACATCGTAAAATGACGACAATTAAACCCAACAACATTGTATTTCGGCGGGTTCGTTTTAAGTGATTTTGCAGTCTGTAAAAGGACTTTGTCTGCTTGGCTACTAGTCGCCATCCACCTGAGCGAATTATCATTTCTGACAGGTTTGACAGTCGGCAAAATCATGACGTAACCGCAGCATAAAGGGTTCCAGCCAGTCCATATACTTTTAGATGCGAAATCGATACGGTTGTATCCCACAACCGTGGACCCATCTGCCGACCATTGTTCAACTATAATGTAAGTATGTAATTCGTCCCCAATCCAGCGATCAAGGCCAAGATAATCAAAATTACGTATGGGGTTATTGTAAACAAATAAATATGCTGGTTCGCGTGATACTTTATTGAAATGAATTTTGTCTTTTTCCGATTTCTCTTTTGTGAAATCAGTCAAAAAATTATGTTCTCCAATAGGGTCTCTCGTGAGCCACCTTCCCTGTTCAGGGGAATAATATGCCTGAACTGTATGCACACCTAATAAACAGCCTAAAATCAACAACAAAACACAACTTCTCATTGTTTACACTTCTTTCTTAAGTAATCTAGTTGATGATCACCTAGGTAACAACACTACAGTCGCTACCATTAAAAGTAGGATAGTATTTCTCCCTCTTGATTGCAACAAAAAAACTGTGATTTTTCAGCGACCTCTCTTCAGCGGAAACCGTAATCATCGTGCGTACTCGTCAACCGACCCTCTGACCAGCGCAATCTCTGTTGGTGTTAACTGGTAGAGCTGAAAAATAATTTCATTAAGCTGCTCTTCCGCAGCGGCGATTTGGGTGTCCAGCAGTTGCAGTTCCTGGTCGATGACAATGATGGAGTTTTTCAGTGTCTCATCCTCGGTGGAACGCAGTGAGAGAATCTTGGACAGCAGTTTTTTGCCGTCAAATTTCTCGGTAATATTGGTGGTCCGCGCAAATTGCCGCCACTGCGCTGCAATCAACGGGGTATCCGGTTTGTCAAACAGCTCAACCACCGCAACGCCATTTATGAGCAGACGCAGTTCAGCGTCATCATTTTCCACCAGCACCTCTGCACCAACGTTTAACCTAGCATCCAGCTCATCAAGATGGTGCTGCAGGCTCAATGCAGCTTGCTCTCTTGCCCAGGCAGTCAAGGCGCGCCCCTTTAAGTCAGCGGGTTTTTCAGGGCTTTTCGCCCACTCGCCGACACTTTTCACATTTGCCCACAGCCAGCTTGGCGCGTGCTTGCGCTCAATCATCTGCGAACCCTGCAACCGGCGTTCGATCTTGTTGATCAAATCCCGCTGTCGGGTGTGCATAGCCTGCAACGCCAGAGCGCGGCTGCCAACCTCCTGCTTCTCGGCATCGGTCGCATTTGGGATGGGCAGCGGTGCGAGGAACTGTTGCTCAATATCATAGAATCCATTAGCTTTTGGACGCGCAATAAGTTTGAAAATGAAATTAGGCACGGGCGAGTTAAGCACTCCCAATAAATAGGCCATCTCAGTTTCAGCTTTTGGTATGATTGCAAAAACACGGCGATCATCCTGAATGTATTGCCCTGTAAAATCTCCCGCTATGCGAATGCCCGTTGCAGTTCCCGCAATCATAAGACGGGGAAGTCGTTGTTTATCAATATTTTTGGGGTAATTGTATCCCCACCATCCATCATCACGATTCATCTTATCGTTCTCGCGCGAACGAAGAAAAGACTCATTTGATTTGAAGTAATCCCAAGTATTCGGAAATTTTGACTGGAGCACATGTTCAGAAATAATTTCTGAATTTCCAATATCCAGACTATATGGAATGAGTATCCATGTGCTTGATTTAGGAGTTATGTACCGTTTTACATCAGGCCCTTTTAAAAGTGGGTGCATTAAACCAGATTCCAAGGCAACAGGCATGTCTTCCTGTCCTATTGGGCAATAATGCACTTCATCAATTTTTTTGAAATGGTAAATATCATTAGCACTTGTCTGGATACCAACCGAAATATTAGAGACGTATTGATTCAAGCTTAAACACTCAGCATGAAGTCTTTTGATCAACGCGTTAAATGATGAAGGCAGCAAATTCCAAGCAGAATCATCTTCCGGCAGATCCTCAAAGCAAATTTTTGCATCAGGCGCTGACCAGTCAACGCCTGAGACATCTCCATCCGGGGCGAAGACGCAGCGGATGGCATTTGTTGGGCTGCCTCTGAAGAACTGGAGCGCGGTATAGGTTGTGGCTTCATTAAAGACCTGAAAACTTTTAAAGTCAACCCAGCGGTCGAGGCTGCGATTTGTTTTAAGCCAGTTGCGCAGGGAGCTGCCGTATTCATTGACCATCCAGACATTAGGGGCGATATAGCCCATCTGCCCTTCGGGTTTTAACAGGCTCACCCCTTTCTCAATGAAGGGCAGGTAGAGGTCAAAGTTACCGCTGCGGGTGGAGTGATAGATGGGGCTGCCATCCGTGCTGCTGGCCTCTGCCAGATATTCGGCGACATCGGCTTCCACCCGCCTGAAGTTCTGCAGCTTCACATAGGGCGGATTGCCGATCACACAGTCAAAACCGCCCTCGGCAAAAATTTTCGCAAACTCGCTCTGCCAGTCAAAGGCGTTAATCCGCTCGCGCGCGTTTTCATCAATCTCATCAAAGAGAGAAGAGTGTTTGTTTTCATAAAACGCGGAGAAATCAGTGCCGACCAGGCTGTTGCCGCATTTGATGTTATCATCAAGGTTGGAGAGTTTTTTACCAGGCAGCGCGGTGTGCATCCAGAGGGCCAGCTTCGCAATCTCAACAGACTCGGGGTTGATGTCAACTCCGTACAGGTTGTTGCCAATAATGGACTTGGTCACAACATCTGTCTCCCACAGTTCGCCATATCCGCGCACCCGCTCCAGCTCAGCGTAGATCCAGCGATACTCTGATTTAAGAAACTCAAGTGCCTGAATCAGAAAGGCACCTGATCCGCAGGCTGGATCAACAATTCGCACCTTTTTCAGTTTAAGCAGGTATAGCTCCAAAGATTGGACCCACTCGCCGCCAACCGGTGCTGTCCGCCTTTTATCGCTCAGAAATAAGCGGTACTGGGCAACATCTCCATCATCCGGCGAGAGCTCAGGCGACAGACCGCACGCCTGCCGGATTACATCCAGCCTGGCACCGACTGTTTCGCGCACAATATACTCTGTCACCCACTCCGGGGTATAATAAACACCGTCGCGTTTGCGCTTAGAGAGCAGGTTGATCGAAGGGCGGCCCTCAGCTTCGGCCTCCATAATCTCCAGTTCAGTGATCGACTGCTCAAAGATGCGACCCAGCGCGTAAAAATCAATCACGCGGTCATGGCCGGCATCCTTGATTCCGAAGTTATACTTGGTGGAGAAATAGAGCAGGGTCAGGGGGTGGGCATGCAGGGTGCTCTCCCCGCCGATTCCCTGGTTCTTCATGCAGAAAACTTTGGCAGGCAGATGCAGAGCTTCCAGCTCAGGGGCCTGCTCAAAAAGTCCGCCGTTGAAACAGTTGATCCGCACATCTCCGAAAGTGCCTCCCAGCCGCATTGCCGTAAAAATGCTCTTCAGCCGCTCCCATGGTAGATTGTCAGCAGGGCTGTAGTAGGGATCCTTGCTATAGGCAATCAGGATGTCGCGCAGCAGGTCGCCGGGAAAGTCCAGCGACTTACCCATGTCCTCACAGAAAAGAAGGAAGAGGCAGCGATCCA
>JAQUCE010000099.1 GCA_028686345.1 Kiritimatiellia bacterium | reverse complement strand
CCCGTCCACCACCTCCTGGACGACCTTCCTACGAAAGTCGTCTGTATAAACCATTTTTGCTCTCATTGTCACTCCTTTTCTTTCTGGTGCTTCTTTTTGAAGTGACAACCTATCATAGGACGGGACACTGCCCCCTGCCCCCTGACCCCTGACCCCTGACCCCTGACTCCGTCTCATTTTGCCAGAAACTCCTCCAGGCATTGCTTCATGCGGAGTCCGCTGATTTTGAACATCCGCCCCTCTTGCGCACAGATGAAATCAGCGAGTTGCGTCCAACTCTGATAGAGATCCGAGCCGTGCTGCTGTAGTTCCTCAACCTCAGCAACGTAACGGCCGCGGTTATGCACCAGCTCCCAGCAGCGGGCGAAACGCTGCAGTTTGACCAGGGTTTGGAAATTCATGGCGTTGGACTCCAGCAGCTCGTATGGGGGCTCGGGGTTGAATTTCAGCCCGTAGCGGGCAGCATGCCGCACCAGTGCTGTTCCGGGCAGGCCCTTGAGTAGATTGATCTGCACCTCAGGGGGAGCGCAAGTGGCCATCAGCCTATTGAACCCGGCAGCAAAGGAGGCTTCATTCTCGCCTGGCAGGCCGAAGATCAGATCCGCATGGACAACCGCGCTGCGCAGCGAGGTCAGAGATTTCAGGTTTTGCAGCGTCTGCTCGATTTTGCCGCTGCGTCCGATCCGCACAGCAACATCCGGGTTCAGCGTTTGGATCCCGCACTCCAGGTGCAGGGTGTTCGCCGGGAAGCGTGACATCAATTCGGTTGTCTCGTTGTGCAAGTGCTCAGTGTTGATCTCAAAATGAAGACACATCTGAGGGTCAACGCGTTCAAGGAAAAAATGCATAACAGCATTAGAGTGTGCAAGGCTGGCGGTAAAGCTGCGGTCAAGAAACTTGAACTGGCGCACCCCGCGCTCCCACAGGGATTGCAGCCCTGGCAGTAGTTGCCGGAGTGGGATCAGACGCAGCCCTGTCTCGGCAGAGGTGCAGTAACTGCAAGCATAGGGGCAGCCACGGCTGGCTTCCACGTAGATCACACGGTGGGCAATATCCTCATTGGTGTAGAGGCTGTAAGGGAGTCTCAGCTCAATGATGTTTTCCGGTTCCCGAACTACAATCCGGGGCAGAGTTGCCCCCGGGTTGTCCAGCCATGCTTGGCAGCTCTCGCGCAAGCCGCTTTCACCTTCGCCGATAATGCATTGGTGGAACAGTGTGGCATTGCTGTAATCCGGCGTCAGCTCAGGGCCGCCCGCAATGCGTTTGATCTGCGGTGCAACAGCGCTGAGGATGCGGGCAGTTGCCTCAATCAGGCGTATGTTCCAGAGGTAGGTCGAGAAAACAACAATCCGCGGATTACATTCGACAATCTGCGAGGCCAGTTGAAACGGAGTAACGATCAGCTCGGTTTCCATAATGGTGCACTGCGGCTTCAGTTCACGCAGATTGATCTTGAGGGTGCGCGCCGCGTAAGAGCAGTGGCTGTAGCGGGCGTTGATCGCGACAATCAGGATTGGGGATTTGCCGGCTGGCAGGTGGTTGGAGGCAGAGAGTGAAATAGGTATGGCAGTCACCTGAGGGCCGGTGCATACTGAGGCATCATCAAGTTTTGGATCCAGTGTTTTGTTTTTCAAACTAATTTCTCTTTCGTATTTACGCCTGTCGGACATCACACGAACTCTTTTGGTTGCGGCGGAAAGCTGCTTTAGATGGGTCTGGTTACGTTCAGCCGGATGGAGGTGCGGTTGTGCAGGTGGGTGATCGCCAGTGCCAGCGCATCCGCGGCGTCATGGGGGGGTACTTTCTCAAGGTGCAGCAGGGTTTTAACCATCTCCTGGATCTGCTCTTTCCGGGCAGCACCGTAGCCGGCTACCGCCATCTTGACCCGCCGGGGCTCATACTCGAAAACCGGGAGCCCTTGCTGAGCGCACTGGGCAATCAGAGTGCCGCGCGCATGCGCAAGCAGGATCGCGGTTTTAACATTGCGGGCAAAAAAGATCCCTTCAACCGCTGCCACCTGTGGCTGATGCGCTGCAATGATCTTTTCCAGCTCCGTGCGCAGATAGAGCAGCGAGTCAGAGAGAGGAGAGCCGGTAGCGGTTTTGAGCAGCCCATAGTAGATGGGAATCATCTTCGAACCCTGGCTCTCAATGATACCGACACCGGTTGAGCGCAGTGATGTGTCAATTCCCATTATGCGTGTGTGGATCATAGGTTGTGGTGGCCAGGGCGGCCGTTGGGCCGTTGGGGCAAGCTAGTTATTGTAGTCGTCGAGGGAATCGAGGGAATCGATTCTCTCGATTCTCTCGATTCCCTCGAAAAGTTTTCGGGGCCAACTGCATGGCAATTGACCCCGAAAGATTAACAAGACGAAGTGTTTAATGAACATCCGGCAATTGCCGGATTAATCTTCGTTCTTTTCCTGGTCGAGTTCAGCCATTGCTTCACGGCGGCTGAGTTTGATGCGACCGCGGTCATCGACCGCAATGCACTTGACCCACATCTTGTCGCCAACTTTGCAGACTTCGTCAACCGATCCAATGCGGCGGTCAGCGAGCTCGCTGATATGGCAGAGCCCGTCCTTACCGGGCATAATCTCAACAAAGCAACCGAAATCCTTGATCCCGGTAACAGTGCCTTGATAGAGCTTGCCCTCTTCCGCCTCGGCTGAGATCGATTCAATCTCATGTTTGGCGATCGCCAGTGCGGCGGCATCGGAAGCGAACACGCTGACAGTGCCGTCCTCCTCAATATCAATCTGCGCCCCGGAGATCTCACAGATCCGGCGGATGTTGGAGCCGCCCGGGCCGATCAAAGCGCCGATTTTATCAACCGGAATATTGATGGTTGTGATGCGCGGCGCATGCTCTGACAGATCTTCGCGCGGGGCGGCGATGATTGTGGACATAAACTCCAGAATCTGCAAGCGTCCCTCTTTGGCGCGTACCAGCGATGCTTCGACCACATCCCATGGCAGGCCGCGCAGTTTCAGGTCAACCTGGAAACCAGTGATACCTTTTTGCGTTCCAGCCACTTTGAAGTCCATGTCACCGCAGTGATCCTCTGAGCCGAGGATATCAGTTACCAGCAGTTTCTGGCTCTGCTCCGCATTGGTGAAGAGTCCCACCGAGACCCCGGCGACCGGCGCTTTAATTGGAATGCCCGCATCCATCATTGCAAGTGCGCCCGCACAGATCGAGGCCATCGAAGAGGAGCCGTTGGAGCCCATGATGTCCGAGACAATACGGATGGAGTAGGGGTAGTCAACCGGCACAACCTTGGCCAGTGCGCGCTCCGCCAGATTGCCGTGGCCGACCTCGCGGCGGCTCGTTGAGCCAAGGCGTCCGCACTCGCCGACGCAGTACGGGGGGAAGTTGTAGTGCAGGATAAAGCTCTTGCTGGTTTCGCCGCCTGTAATTGCATCCATGGTTTGGGCATCTTTTTTGGTGCCCAGTGTGATGGTGCCTAGGGCGGATGTTTCGCCGCGGTCAAAGATTGCCGAGCCATGCGCCCGTGGCAGGACACCAATTTGGGCATATAGCTCGCGAATCGTATTACAGTCCCGTCCATCGATGCGTTTGCCATCAACCAGGATGTTTTCACGAACCAGGTCAATCTCCATTGCGTCAAAGAAGGTGATAAAGTTCTCTGCTGTGACCTCTTCCGGCCATTTTTCCATTGATTTGGCCAGCAGCTCCTCTTTAATGGCGCTTACAGCACTCTGACGCTGGAGTTTATCGGCAATCAGCAGCGCCTGCTTGAGGGCAGCTCCGCTCTGCTGGTAAAGAAACGCCATCTTCTCCTGATCAGGTTTCTCCTCCACGATCACTTTGTCAGCTTTGCCTAGAGCGCGGCGCAGCTCGATCTGCGCGTCAACCAGTTTCTCAACCTCGGCTTGGCCAGCCTTCATAGCTGCCAGGAAATCCTCTTCGCTGATCTCCTCGGCACTGCCCTCCATCATCAGGAAGAGCTCGCGGGTGCCGGCGTAGATCAGATCCAGATCGCTCAGCTGGCGCTGCTCATTGGTCGGATTGATCACAAACGCGCCATCAATACGTCCGACGCGCACACAGCCGATTGGACCCATGAAAGGCACCTCGGAGATATGGAGCGCCGCTGAGGCGGCGTTGACAGCCAGAACATCAGTGTCATTGAGGGTGTCACAGGAGAGCACCATGCTGTTGATCTGCACATCATTGCGATATCCGGCTGGAAAAAGCGGGCGGATAGGGCGGTCGATATTGCGGGCGGTCAGGATCTCTTTTTCAGAGGGACGCGCTTCGCGTTTGAAGTATCCGCCCGGAAAACGTCCGGCAGCATAGAATTTCTCGCGATATTCAACTTGCATTGGGAAGAAATCAATGCCCTCGCGCGGGGTGTCAGTGTTAGTGACAGCGCAGAACACCATAGAGTCGCCCAGACGGCACATCACAGCGCCGGCTGCCTGGCGGGCCAGGAGTCCGGTTGCAAATGTAATCTCATTGCCGCCGATTGTGGCGGCGATAGAGGTAGTATCTTTCATGTTTTTCCTTTTTGACAGATCAAGGACCGGAAAGCGATATGTCAGAAAATTGTAAGAAAGATGTTCCATTCAGGGAATGGAAATAATATTAAAGTAAACTGTGGCCATGCAACATCCGTTGACATGGCCAATTTTACATGCTTATTAACGGCGTAGCTTGTGATCCACAAGAGTTTTCTTGTAGAGCTCATTGTTCGTGCGCTTCAGATAATCCAGGAGCTTGCGTCTGGTGTTGACCTTGCGGATCAAGCCGTAACGGGAGCTATGATCCTTTTTGTTGATTTTGAGGTGCTCAGTAAGCATCTCAATTTCGCGTGTGAGTACAGCGATTTGAACTTCGCTGGAACCAGTGTCGCGCTCGTGGCGCTCGAACTTCTGCCGAATGGGTTTTTTATCAATCTGACTCATAATATGCTTAGCGGTCCTTGTTCCGCGGTTTTATTTCTGTTAACTTTCCGGCGCTCAATATATATACATCCCCGCTGTTTGTAAAGCGAAATCGGACCGGAAGGTCAGATTGACCCGCAACGGGGAGTGTATCCTTAGACACGCCGCAGGAAAAACAGCAATATAAACAATTACGGGTCGGAAGTCAAGCGGCAGCTTGATTTTTGTTTGTTATCAAAAAATAAAAATTAGATTTGACTTTTCCAGCTGTGAGCCCGATACTTAACAACAGTACGAATACAAAATAAACATGACGCTTAACAGATGTGAGTTGAGCTCATATTAAATCAGGGTTTACACTGTGGATAGTAGTGAATCAAGGAGGTTGACATGCGTGGTAGTGGTAGTTCGAGTTTTCTTTTAACGCTGGTTGTAACAGCGTCGGTTGCCTTTCAGGCAACTGCGGCCACCCTGTACTGGGATGGCGGCATCAAAAATATCTCCACAAACGGTGATGGCATCAGCCAGGGAGGAGCGGGAATCTGGGATGCCACGCTCCAGAACTGGGATCAAGGCAGTGGTGTGGCGCACGCGGCATGGAACAGCGCGGCCCCTGATTCGGCGGTTTTGGGCGGTATGCCCGGCCTGATCACACTGGGTGCTGCAACCACCGCAGGCTCTATCACGGTCAACATCTCTGGTTATACGTTGGATATGGGCGGCAACGCTCTGAGTGCCAACACACTTCAAGGCGCGGGAGCACTGACCAAGGCCGGAGCCGGCACACTGACCTTAAGCGGTGTCAGTCCGTACACCGGTGCGTTGACCATCCGTGACGGAATGGTCGTACTCAACAATGGCGCCTCACTTGCCAGCGGTGCTGGTGTTATAGTTCAAGGCGGCGCAGGCAGTGTGGGCGGTGCTGGCTATCCATTCAAAGGCGTTACCCGCGGCGGTACGCTTTATCTGCGCGACGACTCGGGATCCCCCGGCGCGAGCCAGCTCGGCACGCAGAGCCTGACGCTCAACAACGGAACAGTGCTCTGGTTTTCAGGGTCAGGCGCAGATGTGACCGCACTCGACACAGTCAGCCTCGCAGGCGGATTCAACTCACTGGGCGTTGCTCCGTCCGGCAGCCCCGATGTACTGAAGATCAACCAGCTGCTGCGGAGCCCGGGCGCAACTGTCGAGTTCCGCGCAGCCTACCATAAGCTCGGCACAGGCGAGTCGCAGATTCAAGTCACCGAGCTCAATGGGTCGCCGATTGCCAACGTCAATGGCATCCTCGGCGGCTGGGCCTTTGTTGCTGCGAACACCAGCGGTGTTGAGTACGGAGGTCAGGCCAGAGATTTCGCTGCCTGGGATGCGTCCGCCACCATTGGCAGCAGTGTCGGCTCCATTGTCGCCGCAACTCCGGATAAGTACACCAGCGATCACAGCCTATCAACAGGTCTGCCATCTGAAAACTGGGTGGCCAACAATGTCCAGACGATCACGGCTGACCTCACCATCAACTCGTTGATCGAGCAGGCCGACGTGATCATCAACAACAGCGCGACCCTCACGCTTGGCTCCGGCGGTCTGATCGCGCGCCTCAATAACTTCTGGATGCAAACCGCGAATACGGGCTACCTGACCTCAGGCGGCAATGACCTGTATGTGCAGGCGGACGGTGGCGCAGCCAGTTCAGATCAAGCCATCAAGGTGATCATCAAGGACGGGCCCGCCGGCGCGGTGACCCTCCATAAGAGCGGTGCGGGTATGCTGAAGCTGGGAAAAAACAACACCTATACCGGTGGCACAATCATTAACCAGGGCATCCTTGATCTTCAGGTCGGCGGCTCATCGGGCACTATCCGGGGCACGGCCACGGTAAATCCCGGCGGAACGCTCCGTTTAAGTTATGGCGATGCTACAGGTTGGGGCGGGGGCGTGAATGCGCTAACGCAACTCAACCTGAATGGCGGCACCTTAGCTGTCAATACCGCTGGCAACCAAACCTTTGGCGGCGTTGTGATCAACATGACTGGCGGCAGTATAACCGGCCCTGCTAATGGCAATATCGACTTCTTCCTCGGCGGCACGGCCCTCAATTCCCTGGCCTCTCCGACAACCTCGACCATCAGCGGCGTTCCCCTCTCGCCCCTGCGTCAGGGCAACACCACCTTCTCGGTTGCTGACGGGCCGGCTGAGATCGACCTTGAGATCGCCTCTGTCATTCGTACCTCTCCCAGTGGAGATAGCGGCACTCTTTCTAAGGATGGCCCCGGCACGCTGCGCCTCACAGCTGTTAATACCTTCGCGCGCCCGCTGAATGTCAAAGCTGGCACGTTGTTGCTGAGCAGCACCGCTTCGCTTGGCGCAAATGTAGCTGTGACCGTATCGGAGCGCGCGGCGCTGGGTGGCTCAGGCACGCTCTACGGCACTGTGATTGCCAATGCCGACAGTACACTCGCAGCTGGTGGTCGCGGCACGATTGGCACACTAACGCTGGCGAACACCAACGCTACCGCTCTAACGCTAAATAACGCGAAGATCGCCTGCGACCTTTCGTCCAGTGCAACCTGTGATAACATCGCTGTTGCCGGCACATTGGTGCTGAACAATGCCAACACAGTTGCTCTTACATTGCCCGACAACACTGCCCCGTCCGGTATTTACACGCTGATGACCTTTGCAGCCAAGAGCGGCAGCGGCACACTGACGCTTCTCCCCGCCATACGCAATGCCACGCTCGATGTCAGCGCCACCAACGTAACTTTAACTGTTGGTGAAGGCGGCATCGAAGCTGAATCGCTCGTCTGGCAGGGTGACGGCGTGGCCAACATTTGGGATACCGCCGCCGAAAACTGGCTCTACGGCTCATCCGCCACAGCCTACATTGACGGCGAGGCGGTGATCTTCAACGACACCGGCTCAGCTGCTCCGGCTGTCAATATTGTCTCGGCTGTCACGCCCGGCTCTGTGATGGTTAACAACACCAGCCAGAACTTCACGATCGGAGGCGGCCCCATCAATGGCGTAACCACCTTAACCAAGGCTGGCAGCGGTTCGCTTGCTTTGACCGCAATCAACAACTTCACCGGCGCGGTTGTAGTCGACGGCGGCACACTCGAAGCTGCTGCTGCAACGACTGCCAACCCCAGTGCCATCGGCGGTGGTGCGAACCCCGTCACGGTCAATAGAGGTGCGCAGCTGCTCTTTACCGGTAACCGCTCGGCTGGCTACCACAGCGGCAGTGTGACCCTCAATGGCGGCACAATCACCGGCAATGGCGGCGACCTGAGCCTGGCGGTTGCCAATGCGATTACCTTTGACAACGCCCCCGGTCTTTTTGATGGCACTGGCCTGCTTCGCCGTCGTGATGCTGGCAACGTGATCACTGTGCGGTCGGCTGCCTCGGGTTCTATCATCTCTATCACTGAACTGAATCTGTATGGGGGAAATTCAATCTTTAACATTGACGACGGCTTCGCTGCTGACGACCTGACCGTCTCCTCCACCATCACTGGTCTTGGTAAGTTGACTAAAAACAATGCAGGCACATTGGCTCTCACTGGTGTGAACACCTACTCAGGGGGCAACGAGCTTCTGGGTGGTACGGTCAGCGTCAATGTCATGAGCGGCTTGGGCACTGGCTATATTGCCCTCAAGAATGGCACAGTCATTCAGTATACTGGTGCTGGCAGCGAGACACGCAGCGGCACCTATTGGTTTGACACTGGAAACGCAGTCCTGAGCGTTACCAACCCCGCCGCTGTGCTGACCCTCTGGCGCACTGGCGGCAAGCATAACAAGCTGCTGATCAAACGTGGCGCCGGCACATTGCGCTACGGAGCGACCAGTGACAACGTTGGCGCGAGCGCACAGGTCAACGCCGGCGTGCTGGAGGCGATCAGCTCCGTGAACAACGCCTTCGGCAATGTTACGGTCAATACAGGCGGTGAGTTCCGCCTTGGCACAACTGACGGCACAGGTGCTGCTGTGGCTGCCAACCGCCAGGTTTGGGATGGTGGATCTGTCACGCTGAACACCGGAGGAGTGTTGGCACTGAACAGCATGGATGAGACCATCGCCACGCTAAATCTCAACGGCGGTGCTGTTAGCGGCCCAGGAACCTTGACCATGACCACTGCCATCAACGCGCAGGCCGGCAGTGCTGCCGCCAGTCTGGCTGGCGCGGGCAATCTGAACAAGTCCACAACCGGTACGCTGACCCTCTCTGGCGCGAACACCTTCTCCGGCACCACCACTGTGAGTGCGGGCACATTGCTCGTGAACGGAACGCATACTGGCGCAGGTGCTTACACAGTTGCCGGGAGTGCTACCTTGGGCGGTACAGGCAATGTTGCGCTGGCTAGCGGAGCTGTTACCATGGAAGCCAATGCCACGCTGGCTCCCGGCACCGCAACAGGCGGTGGCCAGCTTACATTGGGCACACTGACTCTGAATGCGGACGCGGGGATCTTGATTGATTCGGCTGCGGATTCGGTTGCGGTGACAGGCGATCTGACCTTCAATGACAATGCCATCACCCTGAGCAATGTTGGGCTGTTCGCGGAGAACACGCGCTATGTTCTGCTGAGCTACACCGGAACCTTGAGCGGCGCACCGGTTCTTGCGGCTGACTATGGCCGTTGGATCCTGCGGCATGATGCTGCAACAAAAACCATCTACCTGATAAATAACACCGGCACGGTGATCATGATCCAGTGATGGTGGCTGCTCTGATAGAATAAAATTTTTTGCAACATTAAAGTTGAAAGGTAGCAGTGCAGCGCATGTGTAGTAGTCGCTCGACGGGCGACATCGGCCGACGATGCTGTGCGACGATAGCGGATGAGGATTAAAAAACCCCGCCCCTGAAAATCGTCCACCAGCATCGTCGCTGCTCTTGAAAATCGTCCACCAGCATCGTCGCCGCCATCGTCCACCGCAGGCGCGGCTGACCATACTGTGCGCCTGATCACTCGCGTGCCGTTCGCAGTCGCCCGCATAGCGGACGACTTCCTTGCTTCGCGCCTTGCCAAGGGGAATAAGCGCGAGAGGAGGTCAGTCGCTATGCGGCTGACTAGAGTGTGCGCCTGATCACTCGCGTGCCGTTCGCAGTCGCCCGCATAGCGGACGACTTCCTTGCTTCGCGCCTACCATGCGACATGCAGGTTTCATCAAAGTTGAAATGTGTAGGGTTGGCGGCCCTTGTCCGGCATAGTTCCGCAATGCCACGGCGTAGCCCCGCTTGCGGGCGAAGCCGGGTTGCGGGACGACGACGGATGAGCCAAACAAAGATAATGAAACCCTTTGACGTGCCTTTGGCGAACAAACGCCTGGCATCCGCTAATTGCTTCTGAGAAGCAACCCTACACCCTAGGGCGCGCTTTTCATGAGCCTGTTGCAGAATGCCGCTCGTAGAGCGGCTACTACACCTAAAGCAGCTAGTCGCCGTAACCAAAAAGGTTTGTGATTAAGAGCCCGCAAACGGCTGCCTCGTAAGGTTTGTTGTTCAGCCTTTAGGCTGCTCCAAAGCAGGTTATTGAGACATTACTGTAAAAGTGATATATGGAGTAGTGCAAGCATCTTGCTTGCAGAAAACATTTTCATTCAAGCTGGAAGCTTGAGGTACTTCATTCAACAACTTATGAAGATGGTTATCTGAACTTTTTGTTTTTTGCGATAGGAGTTGAGAGAATAGCAACTAACGACAACTCTTGCACTCCGCAGTGCAGCGCATGTATAGTAGTCGCTATACCAGCGACATCGGCCGACGATGCTGTGCGACGATGTTGGTGGACGATTGGGAGCATGCGGGGGCTCCAAAATCCAAAATCTAAAATCCCCACTCCTCGTCTCTTTCGGCCATCCCTGATCGCCGCTGCTTATTTAAAGAGAATGCTACTGATTTCAGAGAGCTCTTCAGCTGAAATTTTAATGGCTTTGCGGTCATAGCTGATCAGGCCGTTGATCTCGCCCTCAACATCGGTGGTCTGGGTGTAAACCGCGCCGGCGATGCCTTTTGCCCGCAGATCGTTCAGCATCTGAAGCGAGGTTTTGTAGCGCTCTTTGTACTCCGCCTCATTTTTAGGCAGGCCGCCATAACCCCAGTTATCGCGCTCGGCATCCCATAAATGGCCTGAGACTGGATACCCGTGGCCGCCGAACTCACCCACGACCTTCACATAGCCGTCAAAGCGCCCCTCTTTGTCTAAATCAAAGGGAAATCCGGGGTGCGGATATTGGTGGGCATCCACAACATCGCCGACTGGCCAGAAGTTGCCGCCACTGGCGATGTTGACCAGGCGTGACGGGTCGCGTTTGACTGTCCACTGGCCGACCTCCAGGGTCCGGTGCTGGCCCCAGGCCTCGTTGAAAGGCACCCAGCTGACAATGCAGGGATGGTTCTCCAGGGTGTTGATCATGCGCTCAAGTTCCACCATAAATTGGTCGTGATGCTCGTCCGGCCACTCCGCGTCCTGGGGATTGGGCTGGAGCCTGCTCCACTTGGGGCGTGCGCCGCCACTGACATGATCCTGCCACATCATCATACCCAGGCGGTCGCAGTGGTAGTAGTAGCGCCGCGGCTCAACCTTGATGTGTTTGCGGATCATGTTAAAGCCCGCTTTTTTCAACCATGCGATCTCAAACTTCATGGCCTCATCGCTGGGAGGGGTCAGCAGTCCATCTGGCCACCAACCTTGATCCAGCGGTCCCCAGTGGAAGAGCTCCTTGCCATTCAGCGCGAAACGCAGGTGGCCCTGAGCATCCTTGATCTTGCTAACCGTCCTGATTCCGGCGTAGGAGCTGACACTATCGACGATTTTGCCGGCTTTGTCTTTGAGCGTGATTTCCAGGTTATAGAGATAGGGGGCGTCAGGGGACCAGAGCTTGGGACTGGCAATCCGCAGGGTGGCAGCCTGGCTGCCATCGTTATGATTGGCCAGGGCAACGACATTCTCGCCCTCTTTAACCGCGATCTCCACGGTTGTGGCATTGCCGGTGATCTTGGGTGTGACGGTGATGGTGCCGGCAGTGGCATCGCTTTGGATCTTCAGGTCGTTGATATAGCTCTGTTCAACCTGCTCCACCCAGACGGTCTGCCAGATTCCTGAGACCTGGGTGTACCAGATGCTACGGGGGTTACGGGTCTGTTTGCCATTCAGTTGAAAGCCTTCCTGCTCATCTTCAACCCGCAGCAGCACCTCATTGGCCCCTGATTTCACCGCAGCGGTGATGTCAAAGGTGAAAGGGGTATTGCCGCCTTTGTGCTCGCCCACGGGCTGGTTGTTGACAAAAACCTGGCAGTGGTAGTCAACTGCCTCAAAGTTCAGCAGGGTGGTGGTTGCAGGTTGCAGATTAAAGCTACGGCGGTACCAGAGAGCCTGACCGCTCTGCAGCATCTGTTGAACGCCGCCCAGTTTGGATTCCAGGGCAAAGGGCACCAGTATTTTGCCACCCCATGCCGGCGGCGCAACTTGCTCCTTAACAGAGGTGATAGCATAGTCCCAGGGACCATTGAGATTCTGCCAGTTTTTACGCTGCATTTGGGGACGGGGGTACTCTGTCCAGGCGTTTTCCGCTGTGACTGCTTCGCCCCAGGTGGTGATCAGCTTACTGACAAAGGGTTTGCGCGGATGGATTGGCAGTGTGGGAACAGCATCCGCGTCAACTAGATGCACATCAATAAACTGCCCGCCGGTTTCCTGCCGACAGTGCACTGCCAGCAAGTTCACACCCTCTTTCAAGGATGTTTTAGCCTCAGGTTTGAGCGGCACCACTGTATAATTGGTTATATAACCCTTAAAGGAGTCAACCAGAGTGCCGTTGATAAAGACCTCGGCATCCTCATCGTGGTAAATCAGCAGGGCTGGTTTTTGCGGCACACTTGTGAGCGTAAATTGCTTGCGCAACCAGATGTTTTTGGTGTTCCAGGCAGTGTTGACACGGGTGTTGGGTGTTTCGACGGTGCCAAACCCTCCCGGGCCCGCTTTCCAGCCAGCGTCATTAAAGCCGGGTTGCTGCCACCCATCGGCCGGGGGCGTGAGCGTGAAGCGCCAATTATCAGCTACGGCTTGAGCTGCGGCTGACCGGGGAAGCGCGGTGAAAACAAGCGCGGCCAACAGAGCGGCGGCCAAGGACATCTGTACAGTACCCTTAACAATCATGATCTTCTCTCCTTGTATGGTTTATAAAGGGTAACTGTTTAGGTTACCTCAACAACAACACCTTAGAACTGCCTCTAATTGATTCCTTTTAAGAATTTATATCCTAGCACCCACCCCAGGTAAAATGCAATCATAAAAAATGAACTAATTTTCCTGCAAGCTTGCGAAAAACTGTGTAACATGACATACTATTATATTTATTTAGGGCAAGATGGCGTTTATGAGATTCCGGGCTTTTCAGGAATAAAGCCCAATGCCGGAAGCCGAAAGCCGCGGCGCGATACAGTGGCGCCAACAAACAGGATTCCATTGTGATTGAATTTGAAGTTTTATGGGGGAAGCTGGAAAAGCTCCGCAAGATTCTGCTGCAGATGTACAGTTATCTTGATATTGACCACCGTCGGCCCGCATTGACGGAGCTGGAGGATATGGCGGCAAAGCCTGGATTCTGGGACGACCATAATGCAGCCAAGGAGGCCATTGCCAAGACCAACGCGCTGCGCGCCTTTGTGCGGCCCTACGATGAGCTGGCCGCCTTGATTGATGACATTGCCGTTATGATTGAACTTTCGGAGAGCGAGGCAACCGAGGCTCTCCAGCAGACAGCGCTGCAGGAGGTGATGCCCATGTTCGAAAAGAGCGAGGTAATGATCGCCAAACTCCGGCTGCAGTCGCTCCTGGGCGGCAAGCTGGATGCGTGCGGCGCCTACCTAACGCTCCACTCCGGCGCAGGCGGAACTGAGTCGTGTGACTGGACAGAGATGCTGTATCGTATGTACCGCATGTACTGCGAGGACAATGGGTTTGAGGTTGAAGAGCTGGATTTTCAGGCAGGTGAGGAGGCTGGCATCAAATCCGTGACCTTCCAGGTGGATGGCGCCTATGCTTACGGCTACCTCAAGGCCGAGCGCGGCGTGCACCGCTTGGTCAGGATTTCGCCGTTTGACTCCAACAGTCGCCGGCATACATCTTTCTGTTCTCTGGACGTGATTGCAAAGCTGGATGATGAGGTGGATATCGAGATTCAGGACGAGGAGCTGCGGATCGACACCTATCGCGCCAGCGGCTCAGGCGGCCAGCATGTGAACACCACTGATTCAGCGGTGCGTATCACCCACATCGCCACCGGCCTGGTGGTGGCTGTGCAAACCGAGCGGTCGCAGCACAAGAATAAATCCAAGGCCTTGAGCATGCTGAAGGCCAAACTCTATGAATACAACGAGGACAAAAAACGTCAGGAGATGGAGCGCTTTTACGGAGAAAAGGGCGAGATTGCCTGGGGCAGTCAGATACGCTCCTATGTTTTCCAGCCCTACACCATGGTCAAGGATCATCGCACAGATGAGCAGACCGGTAATGTGCAGGCCGTCATGGACGGCGCAATCCAGCCCTTTATTGAGGCCTACTTAAGAAAGAACGCGGCTCGTTGATACGCCCCATGGTTGGTTGATGCAACTTCCCCTAACCCCTAACCCCTAACCCCTAACCCCCAACCCCCAAACCCCCACCCCCAACCCCTAACCCCTAACCCCTAACCCCTAACCCCCTAAGCAATGAATATCGAAAAAGCAAAAATTATTTTAAAAGAGAATGACCAGGAGCACGTGCTCGCCTTTTGGGAGCAGCTGGATCATGCGCAGCGCGAACAGCTGCTGACTCAGATTGCGGAGCTTGACTTTAAGAGCATTGCCCGTATGCGTTGCATGCTGGAAGCCGGTGATGTTGTGGATCAGAGTGCCAGCCAGCCGGTGCCGCCGCAGGTGCTGGAGCTGAGTGTCGAAAGCCGTGCCAATGCGTACACGGCTGGTGAGGCTGTGTTGCGCGCCGGCCAGGTGGGGGTGCTGCTAGTAGCAGGCGGTCAGGGGTCGCGGCTGGGTTATGATGGACCAAAGGGCGCCTATGCGATCGGTCCGGTCAGCAAGGCTTCGCTCTTCTATTTTCATGCCCGTAAGATCTTGGCGCTTTCAAACAGATATCATGTGCGCATTCCATTTTACATCATGACCAGTGATGTGAACGACGCTGCCACCCGCGAGCACTTTGAAGAGCATCACTATTTCGGGCTGAACCCTGATGACGTGATCTTTTTCACCCAAGGCATGTGGCCCTCGCTCGATTTTGAGGGGCGCATCATGTTGGATCAGCCGGGCCATATCTTTATGAGTCCGGACGGACATGGCGGCACCTTGAGCGCGCTGCAGCAACACGGGTGTCTCGCTGATATGGAGCAGCGCGGGATCACGACAATCTTTTTCTTCCAGGTTGACAACCCGCTGGTGGAGATTGCCGACCCGGCGTTTATCGGGGTGCATACCGCGCAACAGGCAGAGCTTTCGATCAAGCTGTGCGCCAAGCGCGAGCCGCTTGAGGGACTCGGGGTTGTGGTTGAGCGGGACGGACGCTTTGAGATAGTGGAGTACAGCGAGCTGACCCATGACCAGGCGCACCAGCGCACGGATGATGGGGAGCTTTACTTCAAGTATGGCAGTGTCGCGATTCATCTCTTTGCCTTTGATTTTCTGAAACAGGAGGCGCTGCGTGACATGCCGCTGCACATCGCGTATAAGAAGATTCCATGCTGCGATGCTGATGGCAATCTGGTTACGCCGCTGGAAAACAATGGGTGCAAGTTTGAGAAATTCATCTTTGATGTGCTGCCTGATGCGAAACAGGTGGTTAATCTGGCCTTTGATCGGGCCGAGGAGTTTTCGCCGGTCAAGAACGCTACAGGTAATGACTCACCTGCCACCTGCCGTCAGGATCTGCAACTGAAGTGGTCCCGCTGGTTCAAAGAGCTGGGAGTTGAGTTTGAACTGGATAAATCCGGGCTGCCGGTTCTCCCGTTGGAGATCGACCCGGTTTACGCGATGAACGCCGCTGAGCTGCGCGCCCGCGGTGTGCTGCTCAGTGGTAGCCGGTGTTCAGGTTTTCAGGCAGCCGGTGCTTAGGATTTGGAAGTTTTAAAAGGAGAGATATATGCGACCAGTGGTATTGATTATTCGGGATGGCTGGGGTTTGAACGAGGTGGTGGAGGCAAATGCCGTGGCTGCCGCAAACACCCCTGTGATTGATGGGTTGAAAGCTAGGAATCCTTGGACCAAGCTGGCCTGCAGCGGGGAGCCGGTCGGGCTGCCGGATGGCTACCAGGGCTCCAGCGAAGTGGGCCATTTAAATATGGGCGCCGGACGCATTGTGATTCAGGAGTTGAAGCGCATTGATGACGGACTGACCAGCGGCGAACTTTTTGAATCTGATAAATGGCGCCATTTGATCGATAACTGGAAAGAGCATGGCAGCACCCTGCACTTTATGGGACTGCTGCAGGACGAGGGCGTGCATGCCCACCAGGAGCACCTTTTCAAGCTGATGCGACGCGCGCGCCAGGCTAATCCTGCCGGCAAAATAATGATTCATCCCTTTCTGGATGGTCGCGATACACCGCCGCGCAGCACCTTGGAGTATCTCGCACGGCTGCACACTGAGATCGAAGCTTGCGGCAACTGCATGATCGGAACCATCCAGGGCCGCTACTACGCCATGGACCGCTCCAAGAACTATGCTTTGACCGACATTGCCTACCGCTGCATTGTCCAGGCGCAAGGGCGCCCAGCCAGCACCGCCCTGGCAGCAGTTGAAGAGTCTTATGCCCGGGATCAGACTCCGGACAAGACCCCGATGGTGGACGAGTACATCCCGCCCTATGTTATTGGCGGCTACCGGGGGGTTGTAGACAACGACTCTGTGATGCACTTCAACTACCGCCAAGACCGCGCGATTCAGTTGACCCAGGCGTTTTTCTCGGATGACTACCCAGGCACGCGCACGGTGCGCCCAAAGATCGTCTACCTTGGCTTCACCCGTTACTGGGATGAGTTCACCGAGTATCTGCTGGGAGCCATGGGCGGCGACGGGGCTATGGACAACCTGCTGGGCGAGGTGGTCTCCAAGGCGGGCTTGAAACAACTGCGCATTGCTGAGACCCAGAAGTTCCGGCATGTCACCAGCTTTTTTAACGGCAAATCAACCCACCCCTATCCCAACGAGGATCAGGTGGAGGTGCCCACCCGCTTTGATGCCGCGCTCTTTGCCAGCCACCCGGAGATGGAGGCCTACAATGTCACGGCTGAATTGCTCAGGCGGCTACAGAACAATCCGTACGCCTTTGTGGTGGTGAATTACGCCAACTGCGACATGGTGGGCCACACCGGTGTCTTTGAGGCAGCCCGCAAGGCCGTGGAGGTGGTTGACGAGTGCATTGGTCAGCTGCTGCCGCGGCTGATGGAGCTGGATGCGCATGTGCTGATCACCGCTGACCATGGCAATGCCGAGCAGATGAAGGACTATCAGACCGGTATGGTGAAAACCAGCCACACGCTGAATCCGGTGGAGTGTATCTATGTTGCCAATGATGGCGTTGGACGCAAGATGATCCCGCTGGGCAAACTCTCGGATCTGGCACCAACGGTTCTGGCTCTGCTGGGACTTGAGATACCGGTTGAGATGACCGCGCAAAATTTGCTGCTGTAACAAAAACCGCGCGTTTGGAGATAATTTGGAGATAATGAAGTAGTGCAAGCATCTTGCTTGCAGGTGAAATTTTTTGTGAAAAGGTCGCGCCTTTGGTGCGAGAGCAACGTAGGTCTGATTTCCAATCGGACAGCTCCGGCTGCAATCCGGAGCTACTGAAGGTCGGCAGCGCCTCCGGTTTACGATAGCGGACGGCGTGCCAACAGCATCAGAGCAGACAGTTGTGAGAGGGATTGACAAAGGTTGCGACAAAGTTCAAAAGGAGGAGGGGGAAAAATATTTAAATGTTTCGTTTATTAAAAATATGGTGTGCAGTTTTAGTTGTCGGGGGGCTTGCGCTGCCGGCCGCTGCAGTCTTGAAGTTCTCTAACAGCTACTACAGCTCACGCAACAAAGAGCGCAGTGTCCGCTCCTCGACCTCGCTGATTATCCTGCATACAACTGAAACTTCCTCCACCGGCAGTGCGCTGCGCAAGCTGCGGGATAACGGCGAGTGTAATTACTTTATTTGTCCGAACGGGGTTGTCTATCGAATTATCGACCACCGCCGGGTGGCGTTTCACGCTGGGCGCAGCATGTGGCAGGGAAAGACCAACCTCGACAACCACTCGGTCGGCATTGAAGCCGGTGGATTTCATAACAAGCCGCTGACCAGAGCTCAGTATCAAGCCTTGGCTGAGCTGATCGGCGAGTTGAAATACATTTATAAAATTCCCGATCACTGCGTTTTGACCCACTCGCAGGTGGCCTACGGAGTGCCCAACAAATGGCACAAGCGCAGCCACCGGGGGCGCAAACGCTGCGGCATGCTGCTGGCCCGCCCCGAGATCCGGGCACTGCTGAACCTGAAGTCGCGGCCGCTCGTTGACCCTGATGTGAAAGCAGGACGTCTGGTGGTCGGCGATGTGTATCTGGCGAATGTCCTGTATGGCTCACCCTCCCAGAAGCAACAGGCCGTCTCCTATATCAATGCGCCTGACAGCAATCTCATCTCTTCCGGCCGCAGTGCCTGGGACATTGCCCGCGATGGTTATAACGCCTCGACCACCACCTATGTTTTTCCAAATGGCACAAAGAAACAGGGACACCAGATTGCTGACTTCCGCTTCCTGCCCTCCGGCACGCGGGTGGTTGTGGGGGCTGAGGTGGATAATCCCGCTGAGCACTATCAGACCATCGGTCAACAGGGAAAGGCCCAGGATATTGCCGGTGCCGAGGTGCTCCTGAATTCAACCATCTATGTTTACCCCAATGGAGTTTATAAGCGTGGTCATCAACTCACAGCCACCGACGTTCTCAAACTGCCTTATGGCACCAAGGTGCTTCTTGGCTATGATGTGGGGGGGCCAATCTCAACCGCGAAACTGCCCAGCCAGATCTGCGGCGGCCAATGGAAGTCGGCGGACACCTATTTTCTGATCGCCGGGGCGCTGATGCCAGGCAATCAAATTGACGACAAAAAAATCCCCTCCGGTGCCATGATCTTCTATAAAAAATAATCCGTTGCTCCAATGCGGGTTGTTGAGACGTTACTGTAAAAGTGATAATGGAATAGATCCGCGCGGAGCGCGGAGTGGAGAAGTTCTAAAGTGAAAAGGTCGCGCCTTTTGTGCGGAGCAACAGACAATCGGCTTCGCCTTTGGTTGACGATGATGTGCGATGCTGGTGGACGATTTTCAGGGGCGGTTTTTTTTACTCGTCATCCGCTATCGTCGCACAACATCGTCGTCCAATGTCGCTCGTAGAGCGACTACTACACATGCGCTGCAACTGCGGAACGCAAGGGTTGTCGTTCGGTGCTATTCTCTCAACTCCTGTCGCAGAAAACAAAAGTTCAGACAACCATCTTCATAAATTGTTGAATGAAAATGTTTTCTGCAAGCAAGATGCTTGCACTACTCCATTATCACTTTTACGGTAACGTCTCAATAATCCGTTTTGGAGCAGCCTTCCTCCTTCGCCAAGGCTACGGCGGACAAAGAAAGGCTGGACAACAAACCTTACGCAGCAAACGTCTGTTACTGTAGCATCGGGCTCTTAATCACAAATTTTTTGTGAGGGCGAAAATCTTCCACACATCACACAAACTTTTTTGGTTACGGCGACTAGCTGCTTTAGGTGTAGTAGCCGCTCTGCGTCGCGACAGGATAAGCCCAGTTTCTGGGGATTTGTAAAATCGTAAATACAATGAAAGAGAAAGTAGACATCCAGCGGGTAACCAATCCCGCCTGGCAAAGGTTAGCC
>JAQUCE010000196.1 GCA_028686345.1 Kiritimatiellia bacterium | reverse complement strand
AAGAAAGTGATTTATGCCTAAAAAAACGAAAGAAAAAAAACAACCGAAGAAGATTGCCTCAACCAAGTCGCTCTCCTCTTTTGTGAAGAGCATCTGTGATGTCATGCGGCGCTCCAACTGCGCCAGCGCGTTGCAGTATGTGCCGGAGCTGACCTGGATTTTGTTTCTGCGGATTCTTGATGAACAGGAGTCGCGGAGTCGTGATGAAGCGGAGGCGGTCGGAGCGGAGTTCTCGGCGGCATTGGCGTCTCCATATCGCTGGCAGGATTGGGCGGCCCCTTTCTCTGATAAACCTGATCATCCCCGGACATCGGCGGGCAAACCTTTTGGATGGAAGCGGCAGGAGCTCTTTGCGCAGGGAGATGGCAAGCTCTTTGATTTCATCAACAACGAGCTGCTGCCACATCTGCACTCTCTGGATATTGACCCGGAGACGCAGATTCCCAATCCATCCGCCAGCCGCAAACAGCGTGTGATTGGCCGTATTATGACAGCGGTGGAGCGTGTGCGGGTTGACTCAGAGACAAATCTGCGTGATATTCTTGATAATGTGCATGAGATCAAGACAGAGCATGTTGACGACACCCACTTTTTCACGCTCTCGCAGGTTTATGAAGATCTTCTGTTAAAGATGGGAGAGAAAAACTCTGATGGCGGCCAGTTCTTTACCCCGCGTGAGGTGATCCGCGCTATGGTGCACACAGTCAAGCCGGAGCCGGGGCAGACCATCTATGACCCATGCTGCGGCACTGGAGGATTTCTTGCAGTGGCGTATGAGCATATTGCCCGTAAACTTGGAAACCGCCCTTCAAGCACAGATATTGATATCCTCAAACACGATACGTTTTTTGGACGCGAGAAAGAGAATCTCGTGTTCCCAATTGCTCTGGCCAATCTGGTGCTGCACGGCATTGATCAGCCTAACCTGTGGCATGGCAACACCCTGACAGATCGGGCCACCTATGGAGCCCTCTTTGGAAACGCACCTAGAACGTTCGATTTTATTTTCACTAATCCCCCCTTTGGCGGTAAAGAGGGCAGTGACGCTCAGAAAAATTTCTCCTTTGAGACCAGTTCCACGCAGGTGCTCTTTGTTCAGAAGATCCTCTCCGAAATGGCGGAGAGTGGCACATGCGCAATTGTACTGGATGAAGGTCTGCTTTTCCGCACAAACGAGAGCTCATTTGTGGAAACCAAACGCAAATTGGTGGACGAGTGCAATCTTTGGGCGGTGGTCAGTCTGCCGGGTGGTGTTTTCTCCACGGCGGGTGCTGGTGTTAAGACAAACCTGCTGTTTTTCACAAAGGGCTCAAAAACAAAAACAACTTGGTACTACGATCTCTCCTCCGTCAAGGTCGGCAAGAAAACGCCGCTGACTCTGGCGCACTTCGGCTTTGATAAGGATGGTGGAGTACTCAAAGAAGATCAGCTTCCGGTCAGCCTGACGGGACTCTGGCGGGAAGATGAAGAAAACACGGATAAGCCGTTTCCCAGCTATGCCCGCATGCTCAAGCACTGCGGAACCGCCAAGGGGGAGAGCTGTTATTCATGGAGCATCGATTTCAGTGCCAAGCGGGCGAATGCCCGCAAAGAGATGCAGCCCCATCTGGATGAGGCCTCCCGCATCAAGGCAGCGGTGGTGGATATGAAGATCAAGTTAAAGCACTTAAAAAATATCAAAGCAGAACGCAAGAAAATCGTCGCACTTGAAAAACAGATCAAGGAGCAGGAAAAAGCCGCTCGTGACTGCGAGTCAAAAGCCGCTTCCATTGATGCCGCTGTATATGATTTAAAGGCGGTCAATCCCAATGCCGTGATCAAGGTTGACTCCCGTACTCCGCAGGCGATCATCGAGAATATTGAGGCGCAGGGGCACATAGTTGCTGACGCTCTGAAATCATTAAAGAAACTGATGAAATGAAAAATGATAAAGCCAAAGGCAGAAAATTGATCCGTAACAGCACGGTGGAATTCCTGATCTTTACCGGGCAGAGTGGTGAACAAAGTATCGAGGCCCGGTATGAGGATGATACGGTCTGGTTATCCCAAAAGCTTATAGCTCAACTATTTGATGTAGATGTGCGTACTGTAAATGAGCACTTGAAAAATATCTACGCGCAGGAAGAGGTGCAGCGTGAGGCAACTATCCGGAAATTCCGGATAGTTCAAATGGAGGGAACTCGTGAGGTTGCGCGCAATGTGGATTTCTACAACCTTGATGCGATTATTTCCATTGGCTACCGAGTGAATTCGGTGCGGGCAACGGAGTTCCGTCAATGGGCGACAAAGGTGTTGCGTGATTTTGCTCTCAAGGGGTATGTGCTGGATAAAAAGCGCATGGAGAATGGATCTTTTCTGGGGGAGGATTATTTTGAACACCTGCTGGAAGAGGTCCGGGAGATCCGTCTCAGCGAGCGCCGGTTTTATCAGAAAGTCACTGATATCTATGCAACCAGTGTGGATTACAATCAAGATTCTCCAACAACTAAAACCTTTTTTGCCAAGGTTCAGAACAAGCTGCATTATGCAATTCATGGACATACCGCCGCTGAGTTAATCTTGCTGCGGGCAGACAGCGAGAAAGATCACATGGGCTTGAATACATGGCTGAAGGCACCGAATGGCAAGATTGTTAAACGTGATGTCGCTGTTGCTAAAAACTATATGGCTCAGGATGAACTGCAATCACTGGGACGAATTGTAAATGCCTATCTGGATCTGGCTGAAGAGCGGGCTAGGAGAAAGATCCCCATGACGATGGATGATTGGGCTAAGCGGCTGGATATGTTTTTAGAGTTTGACGACCGTGAGGTTTTAGAGGATAGCGGCAAAGTGACAGCCAAACTGGCCAAAAATCATGCCGAGAGTGAATTTGAAAAATTCCGGATAGTTCAGGACCGATTATTCGAGAGCGATTTTGACCGGGTGATTAAGAATATTGATCAAAAAGGGGATGATGATGAATAATGGAAAAAAGTAACCCAAGAAGATTGCCTCAACCAAGTCGCTCTCCTCTTTTGTGAAGATCATCTGCGATATCATGCGGCGCTCCAACTGTGCCAGCGCGTTGCAGTATGTGCCGTAGCTGACCTGGATTTTATTTCTGCGGATTCTTGATGAACAGGAGTCGCGGAGTCGTGATGAAGCTGAGGCTGTTGGAGCTGAGTTCTCGACGGCATTGGCGTCTCCATATCGCTAGTCTGTGAATTATCCAAACGCATTGCGTTTGTTACTAAAGCAGCGGGCTCTTAACCATACAACCTTCAATCCGAGCGAAGCGCTTTAGCATATAACATAAACTCATTAGGTTGCCACAACTAGCTGCTTTAGAACAGATTAAACCGCCGGCGCAGAAACCACTCTGTTAACAGCAGCATTACAACGCTGATAAAGAAAAAAGGCGTTTCAAAGATCAGAAAGCGCTCGCGGCGCACAATGTTCTTGCGTACAGCTTCGAGCAGGCTCTCTTCCAGTCGTTCAACCTCATCAGGGGTGAAAATATGTTTCTCGCTGCTGAAGTTACGGAAGGTTTCACGGTCAGAGCGGATCAGAGCATTCTCCGCCAGAATATCGCCGACCAGCAGAAACTTGTAGCGCGTGCGCAGCACCTCCTGACCATCCTGAGAGGTGACGCGCAGCACATACCTGCCAGGTTGCAGACCAGGTAGATCGGCCATAAAACAATCTGATTTTTTTTCAAGCGCCAGCGAGGCCACTGGCGTCTCGCCATCCACAAAAAAGAGATCGGCTTTAACACTCAGCTGCGCATTAGTTGCCACACCGGATTCAGAGGAGGGGTGACGCGCAATGGCGGTCACCGCAACACTCTCGTTCACCGCCAGTTCGGTTTTAGGGAGCGCCACCTGCAGCAGATCAGCATCATCATCCGGGTTCTTGGAAAAGGCGATTAACTGACGCCAGAAGCGCCCGAAATTCTCCTCCCGCTGCTCAGGCGCCCCCCACTGATGAAAGGTGTTGCTGAGCAAGGCCACCACCTTGCCGCGGCCATAGGGCTGCCAGACCATCAGCGGCTGACGCGCATCCTCAACTGCCCACAGCAGGACTTTCGCGCTGGCTTTAACCCCTTTCACCTGATTGATGCCACTGAGGGTGAAGTCAACAGCACCGCTATTGTCGGCGATGATCTCACGGATCTGCTCCACCATAGCGTTATCAGCGCCCTGATCCGGCAGCACCTTAAATGTTCCGGCACAATAGGAGTCCTCCAGCGTGACCACCGGCAACAGACGCACCAGCGGCGAGCCAGCCGGCAGTTTACCGTAGGACTCTGTGCCGGCCAGGCAGACCAGGGTGCCGCCCTTGTTGACATACTGCTCCAGCACCAAAGCCTCGGCTGGCGAGAGCAGCTCGCCGTTATGCGACCCGAGAATCAGGCAGGTAACATCCTTGAGTTGATCCGCGTGCTTAGGCAGCCCTTCGGTGAAGGCCGGGTTCATCTTATGACCGCGCAAGCGGTAGCTGTTATCCGCCACCTTATAAACTGCGGTGAAGACCCCCTCTTTCTCTTTTAAAAACTCGCGCAGCAAGGGGCGGAAGCTGTTGTTCAGCAGCGGGAAGTAGACTGCAATCTCGTCCTTGGCCTTCACAACTTCGGCGGCCAGCTCCCGTTCGTTGTTCAGCTCTGTGACCTCATCGGGAAAGTGCTCACAGGTGATCCGAATAAGATGCACGCCGGTTTTATTCAGCG
>JAQUCE010000098.1 GCA_028686345.1 Kiritimatiellia bacterium | reverse complement strand
TCGCGGGTTGTGATCACCACATCAATATCCTGATGTCCGCTGGCGAACATATCCTCGCTGCGGGTGATCTCGTATTTTTTGGCTGTGCATGGCATGACTGAGACCATGTAGATCTTAGCCGGATCAATGCCCATCTTATTTGCATAATATGTTTTGGCCATCACTCCCAGCATCTGCTGCGGTGATTTCGCGGTGGAGAAGTTGTCAATGAAATCGCTGGCATACTTCTCCATCCAGTCGGTCCAGGCCGGGCAGCAGGAGGTGATCAACGGCAGGGTGCCGCCTTTGGTGAAGCGCTCGATAAACTCTGAGCTCTCTTCCATAATAGTCAGGTCAGCGCTGAAGTTGGTGTCGAAAACCGCCTTGAAGCCTAAGCGGCGCAGGCCGGCATAGGTTGCGCCGGTCATGATCTCACCGGGCTGCTTGCCAAAAGCCTCGCCAATTGCGACACGCACGGCCGGCGCAATCTGAACCACACAGAACTTATCTTTGTCGCAGAGGGCATTCCAGACCAGACGGGTGTGATCATGTTCGTAGATCGCTCCCACCGGGCAGTGTGCTGAGCATTGCCCGCATTTGATGCACGGTGAGT
The DNA here is from genome assembly GCA_028686345.1 of Kiritimatiellia bacterium. Classification (GTDB taxonomy): domain Bacteria; phylum Verrucomicrobiota; class Kiritimatiellia; order RFP12; family UBA1067; genus M55B167. Next base: position 19,394 of record JAQUCE010000098.1, on the reverse strand, counting down.
CATTCAGCGAAACATCCGCGGCCGGGGCGATACGGGTGTTCTCACCGCGTCCGATAAACTCCAAGGCCCAGACATTCTGCATATCCTGACAGACCAGCACGCAGCGCCCGCACTTGATGCACTTCTCCGGATTGAGAACAATGGCCGGGGTTGATTTGTCAACCGGGATTGGCGGCACATCAGGCGGAAAGGGGTTCTCGCGTATGCCAAAGTCAGCGGCTATGGCCTGTAGTTCACAGTTTCCGTTGCGCGGACACTGCAGGCAGTCATTCGGGTGGTTGGCCAGCATCAGTTCAAGAACTGTGCGGCGTACACGGACAATATCCGAATCATGCGTTTTAATCTTCATACCCGGCGCGACAGCGGTGCAACATGCCCGCAGCAGCTTGGGTGAGCCTTCGGTACGTACCACACAGATGCCGCAAGCCGCCCAGGGCTTGAGATCCGGGTGATAGCAAAGGGTGGGGATCTTAATCTGCACCGCTTTGGCGGCCTGCAGAATCGTGGTTCCCGCCGGAACCTCAACGGGGATGTTGTTAATTTCAATATGTATCATAGACATGATAAAAACCTTTCCGGATTAGGAGCGTAAAACAGCGTGGAACTTACATACATCATAGCATTGACCGCACTTGATACAGGCTGCCGTGTCGATGACGTGCAGCTGTCTTCTCTCGCCGGTGATCGCATTAACCGGGCAGACACGTGCACATGCTGTGCAACCAACGCAGTTGTCAACGCTGATGGAGTACAGGAGCAGATTTTTGCATTTACCGGCCCGACATTTACCCTCATCAATATGCTCAATGTACTCATCCATAAAGTACTTCAGGCTGGACAGAATCGGATTGGGAGCGGTTTGCCCCAGACCACAGAGCGAGGCGCGGCCCATGGCCAGGCTGATCTCTTTCATGTTCTCGATATCTTCCGCCGTGCCGGCACCGTCGCATATCTTATGCAGATAGTTTAGCAGTTTGCGTCCGCCAATCCGGCAGGGCGCGCACTTGCCGCAGGATTCATCCACCGTGAAATCAAGATAGAATTTGGTCACATCCGGGATGCAGTCGTCCTCATCCATGACAATCAAGCCGCCGGAGCCCATAATCGAGCCGATACTGGTTAGACTTTCGTAGTCGATCGGGGCATCGAGGAACTGCGGCGGGATCATACCGCCCGAGGGGCCGCCGGTCTGTGCGGCTTTAAACTCTTTGCCATCCTTGATGCCGCCGCCAATATCAAAGATAATCTCCCGCAGGGTTGTGCCCATCGGCACCTCAATCAACCCTGAGTTGTTGATTTTGCCGGTCAACGCGAAAACCTTAGTGCCCTTGGTGGTCTCTGTACCGATCTTGCTGAACCAGTCCGCGCCTTTGAGCAGGATCACCGGAATGTTGGCCAGGGTCTCAACGTTGTTGATCACGGTGGGACAGCCCCAAAGCCCTTTGACGGCAGGGAAGGGCGGGCGCGGGGAAGGCATGCCGCGGTTGCCCTCAATTGAGGCCAACAGCGCAGTTTCCTCGCCACACACAAAAGCGCCGGCGCCCAGGCGCAGTTCAATTTTGAATGAGAAATCAGTGCCCAGGATTTTTTCGCCCAGCAACCCGTATTCAGTGGCCTGCACAATGGCGTTTTCCAGACGTTTGATTGCCAGCGGATACTCAGCGCGGATATAAACATAGCCTTGCGAGGCTCCAATGGCATAGCCTGCGATCGCCATGGCCTCCAGTATGGAGTGCGGGTCACCTTCAAGGGTTGAACGATCCATGTAAGCGCCGGGGTCACCCTCATCCGCATTGCAGACCATGTACTTCTGACCCGCGGGCTGGGCCGCGGCAAATGACCATTTGACACCTGTCGGAAAACCCGCGCCGCCGCGTCCGCGCAGCCCTGAGAGGCGCAGCTCTTTGATCACATCATTGGGCGACATCTCGAAAAGCGCCTTCTCCATTGCCTTGTAGCCGTCCCGCGCAATGTATTCGTCAATTTTGTCGGGATCAATCACACCGCAGTTGCGCAGCACAATCCGGAATTGCTTCTGGTAAAAATCAAGTCCATCAACGCCGACATGGGCCTGACTCTGGCGCTTGTCATAGAGCAACCGCTCAACAACACGGCCCTTGACAATGTGCTCGGTGACGATCTCGCTGGCGTCCTCGGGCATCACCTCAACGTAGAATGTATCCTGAGGTAAAATCTTAACAATCGGCCCCTTTTCACAGAAACCCAGGCAGCCTGTGCGCACCACCTGCACCTCCTGCAGCAGACCGTTGTTTTCCACCTCTCTGTTAAGCGCCTCTACCAGCGCGATGCCCTTGTTGGACTCGCAGGCGGTCCCGCCGCAAACTAAGATATATTGTTTGTATGCCATGGTTACTTTTCCTTTTATTAGCTACCGATAATGTCCATTGCGGGTTTATCACAAATGTGGTCATCCAGCATCTTTTTATTCATGATGTGCTTGACAATAATCTGCCGCCCGAGATCAGCATTCACCCGGCCATAGATAATAGCGGGCATATTCTCAACTACAACCTCTACGGTGGGCTCGGAGTGACATAAGCCCATGCAACCCGTCTGACGCACCAGCACATTGCTAATGTTACGTTCATTCAGCTCTTCAATGATCGCGTTAAAAGTCTCTTTGGCGCCTGCGGCAATACCGCAAGTTCCCATGCCCACAATGATATGTGCATCTTTATTAGTGGGATCACGCATATCCATTGATTGTTGTTTTGACTCACGCAGTTTGCGTAGATCATCAAGTGTCAGCTTTGCCATAATATCTCCTTTATTGTGCCAGGTCGTTTTCCTGGGATTGTAAAAAATCTCTTACCAGTTTGAAATTTACGCTCTCCTGCAGGTTGCCCAGAGTTTCGGTAAGCTCAGCCCGGGATACCCGATAGTTATCTGCCGCTGTCTCCCGTCTGAACTCCAGGTCAAAATCCGCGTCAAAGGTCATTAATCCAACGACCGTTGAGGGCAGGTCACCCAGCGGCGGGGTGTCAATATGCGCCGCGTCAAAGGTAAAACTCACAACCGTGCCTTGGCCAGGTGTTGATTCAATCTCAACGCTTCCGTTAACCGCCTCTGCGGTTTGGTAGAGCAGCGGCAGTCCCAGCCCCACACGGCGATGATCATGTTTGCCTGCTTCGCTGTAAAAAGGGTCCAGCGCCCTGCTCAACGTGGCGCTGCTCATGCCTTTGCCGTTATCAGAGATCCGGATGCGAATGACATCCGCCCCTGTGTACACATCCAGCTGTATCAGTGAAGCCCCGGCCTCAATTGAGTTTTGAACCAAGTCGGAGATATAATCACATACAGTCGCGTGCACCCGCTTACCGCTTTCTGATCTCTGCGATGATCCCGTGCAAGGCCTTTGTTTCAACCTTGCCGTAAACCTCGCCGTTAATAACCAGCACAGGCGCCAGTCCGCAGCAACCTACGCAGCGCACCGCTTCAGCCGAGAACTCGCCGTCCGGGGTGACAGTGTTCAGCCCCACGCCCAGGATGCCCTCCAGCTCGGCGACGAGATCCTCGCCACCTTTAAGGTAGCAGGCGGTGCCCATACAAATCTGGATCTGATTGCGCCCGGGCTTTGTCAGCTTGAAAAAGTTGTAGAATGTGATCACGCCATATATCTTTGCCAGCGGCACATCAAGGTGTTCAGCCACCTCAAACGCAATTTTTCGCGGAATAAATCCGTAAAACTGCTGCACTTTATGTAGCACCATAATGAGGCTGCCGGGTGAATGCCTCCATTCAGCCATAAAAGCGATCAGCTCCGGGGTCAAGGTTTCGGCACTTTCGGCCTTCGCAATTTCAGTGTTCAAGGTAATCTCCTCCTGTGCTTAAAGTCGTTTGTTCTGGACAAACTAGCTTGTCTATAAAAATTGCATATGAGTATCTCAAAAATGCCGGTCAATAGCAACGGATAAACTGAAAAATATTAGACATTGAAAAGAAAGTGCATCACATCACCGTCCTGCACCTGATACTCCTTGCCCTCAAGCCGCATCATGCCGGCAGCTTTGGCGCCCGCCTCGCCGTTGAGCCGCAGATAGTCGTCAAAGGCGATCACCTCGGCCCGGATAAAGCCGCGCTCAAAATCGGTGTGGATCACACCGGCGCACTTCGGCGCCCGCCATCCGCGCTGGAAGGTCCAGGCGCGCACCTCCAGCGGTCCGACAGTAAAGTAGCTGGCCAGCCCCAGGGTGTGATAGGCCATGCGCGCGGTCTGCTCCAGTCCGCTCTCGGTCAGCCCGTAAGCCGCAAGAAAATCAATCCGCTCCTGATCCGAGAGCCCTGCCAGTTCGGCTTCCATCTTGGCACTCACCAGGATTACGTCACACCCTTTGTCAGCAGCGTACTGTTGAATTTTTTTGACATTCTGATTCGGCGTTTCCAGCTCCTGCTCGCTCACATTGGCGCAGTAGATCACTGGTTTGTTGGTCAAAAACTGCGACTCCCGCATGGTTGTTCCAATGACATCGTCCTTGCCCCATGGGTAGGTGCGGATCGGGTTGCCGGCGTTGACATGCGCCAGGAGCAGCTCCATGGCCTCCACATCTTTGCGCAGATCCTTATCAGCGCGGGCCTGTTTGGCAATACGCTCAAGGCGCTTTTCCAGCGACTGCATATCAGCCAGCAGCAGCTCGGTCTCGATAATCTCGATGTCGCGGATTGGATCGACCTCGCCCTCCACATGCACCACATCGTCATCAGCAAAGCTGCGCACCACATGCAGAATGGCGTCAGCCTCGCGGATATTGGCCAGAAATTTGTTGCCCAGCCCCTCGCCCTGGCTGGCACCGCGCACCAGACCGGCGATATCAATGAAATCCACCGTGGTTTTAATGACCTTCCGCGGCTTCGCGATCACGGCCAGTTGATCAAGTCGCGCATCCGACACCGGAACCGAGGCTTTGTTGGGTTCAATGGTGCAGAATGGATAGTTCGCTGACTCCGCGTTCTGAGCGCGGGTGAGAGCGTTAAACAGGGTTGACTTGCCAACATTTGGAAGCCCGACAATACCTACACCAAGTGCCATGAGATTTCTCCTTTAAAATTTATAAGCGCGAAGAGTATCACAAAGCAAAGGCGGTTGGCAATGCAGCTGCTGGATTATTCAACAATTCTAATTATGGCCGAAGACACGCTAAAGCGTGAACTACATACCCCGGAAACCGTATGTAGTTCACGCTTTAGCGTGTTTTCTGAACAGGTGCGCGGTCATAATTAGAATTGCTGTGGATTATTACGATTAAAAACCCCGCTCTTGAAAATCGTCCACCAGCATCGTCGCCGCCATCGTCAACCGCAGGCGCAGCAGGTCTCTGTAGCTCCGCTTTCTAACCGGACATCTCCGATTGGAAATCGGAGCTACGGATCTCCGCAAATGTATAAGATCACTTTGAAGATTATTCGCGTCGCCCGCATAGCGAACGACCTCCTGTTCCGCGTCTTGTGGAGCGGAGTAAGCGCGGGAGGAAGTCAGTCGCTATGCGGCTGACCAGATTGTTAAAAACAAGAAGTTCAGATAGCCATCTTATTTTCCATTTGCCTTACTGCTGTAATTTGATATTCTTTATTACATGAAGAAATCAATTATAGGTTTATTGTTGGCAGGTTTGGCTGGTCTGGGGTGGGCAACCGAGCTCACATCGCCCGGAGAAATGGTCCGGGTTGATGTTAACCTTGTCAGGGGGAGCGTGCAGTGGTCGGTTAAATATAACGGCATTCAGATTGTGGATGCGTCGTTGCTCGGTCTTATTATGGAGCAGCCGTTTAAAAGGTTTATGCTCCTCCGATCCTCCGAGACTACCGTTGATGACACGTGGAAGCCGGTTTGGGATAAGTTTTCCCTGATCCGCAATCATTACAAAGAACTGACGCTGGAGCTGCAGGAAGCTGAGGTTGCCGGACGAAAATTGGTGGTGGTTGTCCGTGCTTACGACGACTCTGTGGCTGTGCGCTACCATCTGCCTGATGCGGGCGAGGTGGTTGTTCTCGAAGACAACACTCATTTTATGTTTGCCGGAGATTTTACCGGCTGGTGCGCCAATGGCGAACGCCCGAACTATGGGCCGCAGAGTGTTAGCAAATTTGAGACAGATATACCAAAACCGAATGAGCGCCATTTTCCGCTCACCTTGAAGGTTGCTGAAGAGTGCTATGCCGCGGTGCTGGAGGCGGCCATCTATGACTTTAATTATATGAGCCCTAAGGGCGTGGCCCCAAACGGCATCCGCACGATGATGGGCCGGAACAAGGTGACCGCCCCGATCGCCACATCCTGGAGGGTGCTGCTGCTGGGAAAAACCCCTGGTTCGCTGATCACGAATAACGCGCTGGTCAATCTGAACCCGCCCTGCCAGATCAAAGATCCCTCATGGATTGAGACCGGTCTTTCGCTCTGGGACTGGCGCGGCTGGGGCGCCACAACATCCGATGGTTTTACCTATGAGCTGGATATGAAATCATGGCGCCGTCAAATCGATTTTGCCTCAAAGTACGGCGTTAAATACCTGCTGCTGGATGCCAACTGGTATGGCGAGGAGTTCAGTGAAGACTCCAATCCGGTAACCAGCCGGAGCACACTCTGCGTTCAGAATGATGATGGCAATATTCTCTTCCCCGCTGCTCCGGCGGATTGGGATGATCCGATTGATGTGCCAGCCTTGATCCAATATGCAGCTGATAAAAATGTGAAGATCCTCCTTTATATCAACGACCGCGCCCAGGTTAAGTATAACTTTGAAAAAACGCTTGCAACCTATAAGAGCTGGGGAGCCGCTGGCATTAAATACGGATTTATGCGGGGCAAGGGGCAGCAGAAGGTGCTGGATACGCGTAAGATCGTGGAGGCCTGCGCCCGGCATCAGCTGGTCTGTGATTTTCACGACAGCCCGGTGCCGCCCTCCGGTGATCGCCGCACCTGGCCCAACTATATTACGCGTGAATTCTGTCATGCGCAGGCCGATGCCAAACGCTCTTTCAGCCCAACTACATTTTGCACGGCGGTCTTCATCAATATGCTGGCCGGCCCGCTGGATATGAGCAACGGGATGTTTGCGTTGAACGGAATTGAAAAGGGCCGTCCGCGCGTTTTTGAGCCGATTAACTCAACCGTGGTCGCCGAAGCCGCCCGGGTTCTGATCACCTTCACCGGCATGGCCATTGTGGCTGATATGCCGGAGGCTTACATGGCAAAGGCCGACCTCTTTAAGTTTTTGGGCACCATGCCCATGAACTGGGATGAAACAATCATCCTGGGCGGCGCGATTGGTGAGTATATCTGCACTGCGCGTCGTTCAGGGCAAAAATGGTGGATCGGCACTGCCTGTAATGAACAGGGGCTGAAACACCAGATCAAGCTGGATTTTCTTAAGAAGGGGGCAACCTACACCGCAACGATTTATGAGGATGCGCCGGATGCGGATTATATTAAGAATCGCGAGGCCTATACTGTGCGCAAGTGCGAAGTGAAGAGAGGCGATGTGATTGCCGCCACCCTGGCGCAAGGCGGCGGGCACGCCATATTTTTGGAGCCGAAGTAAGTACTATGATAAAAAGAAATCTCGTTGTTTTACTCTTATGCGCTGCTGTTACTGCATCCCTGACTTACGCCGCGCCCTTTGGGGATAATGTGATTCCACGCGGTTCGCTTGACAACACCCGTGTTAAATTTCAGCAGGGGGGTAAGGCAACGGTGGCTTTTCTGGGCGGCTCCATCACCGAAATGGAGGGCTTTCGTCCCATGGTCTGCGAAAGCCTAAAGAAACGCTTTCAAAAAACAGAGTTCACTTTTATTGCAGCCGGAATCAGCTCCACCTGTTCGACCACCGGCGCGTTCCGTCTGGGTCGCGATGTGCTCAGCCAGGGTCAGGTGGATCTGCTCTTCGTTGAATTTGCGGTCAATGATGACCAGGATGCCGGACATGCTGAGCAGGAGGCGATCCGCGGCATGGAGGGCGTGGTGCGCCAGGCGCGCCTGGCCAATCCGGAGATGGACATTGTGATGACCTTTTTTGTGAATGAATTTATCATGGGTGAGCTGCAGCAGGGGGTGGTTCCTCTGACACTCCGGGCCCACACCAAAGTGGCGGAGCGTTATGAAATTCCAACGGTTAATCTGGCGGCTGAAGTGGCGCTGCAGATCAAGAGTGGCGCGCTGACCTGGCAAAAATTCGGCGGTGTGCACCCCGCCCCCTTTGGCAATGCCATTGCCGCTGCTATGATCGATGAACTCTTTGACCGCGCCTGGTGCACGCCGCTCAATTCAGCGGCCAAGGCTGTGGCGCACTCTCTGCCAGCGCCGCTTGATGAGCTAAGCTACTTTAACGCTCATTTTGTGGATATTCACAAGGCCAAGCTGTTATGCGGCTGCACAATCAAGGTGCCGGATTGGCAGGCTCTGAAGGGGGACAAACGCGCGCGCTTCACCACCTGCGACACGCTCTGCGCCGAGGGAATCGGTGCGGAGTTCAGTTTGGATTTCGAGGGACGCGCAGTCGGCGCGTTTATCACCGCCGGAGCGGATGCCGGCGTGTGTGCGTACTCCATTGATGGCAGCGAGCTCAAACAGATTGATCTGTTTAAAGCCCACAGCCAAGGCCTGCACTATCCCTACACTGTGATGTTCGCGGACGGCCTGAAGCCAGGAAAACATAAGCTCACAGTTCGTATGGTGGAGAGCAAGAGTCCTGAGCGCAACGCCCTGCGGGTGATGCACTTTTGCGTTAACTGAGGAAGTTATGAGTGATAAGCGGAAAATTGTTTTAAGGCTGACAGTTTTAACTGCTGCCATAAAGCTAGGTGCAGCAGAGCTGCTGGTAGAGTGCGAAGCTTTTGCCGAGCAGGGCGGCTGGCGTGTGGATGCGCAGTTTGTCTGCTCCATGGGTTCGCCCTATTTACTGGCGCATGGCATGGGCGCCCCTGTAGCCGATGCTGTCACAGTTGCTGATCTTCCCGCTGTTGGCGAGTGGCGGGTTTGGGTGCGCACCCGCGACTGGACTCCCGATTATGCTGGTGTTAAGCCCGGGCGTTTCCAGCTGATACTTGATGGCATGGTCATGCCGCAGGAGCTGGGTGTTGCGCCCGCAACCTGGGGGTGGGTTGATGCCGGGCTTTTCACAAATGTTAAAAATTCGGTCCAGCTGCGTCTGCACGATCTGACCGGCTTTGACGGACGCTGTGATGCGGTTTACTTTACCAGTGATGCCGCAGCCTCCGCCCCGCCGACCGATGAAGTCGGCCTTGCGAGCTGGCGTGCAATGCAAAAAGGAGAGACTCTGGTTCCTGCTGTAACGGAGAAATATGATTTTGTGGTTGTGGGCGGTGGCATTGCCGGTACCTGCGCGGCACTGGCGGCGGCTGAGAAAGGTCTTGCGGTGGCTCTGATTCAGGATCGTCCCGTGCTGGGTGGCAATGCCAGCAGCGAGATCCGTGTCGCAACCGAGGGTGAGGAGCGTCATCGTATTGTCTCCTCTGTCTCAAATCCGGCAGTCAACGGCAGTGCGGACTCTAAAGCATGGGATGACCGCCGCATGCTGACAGTGACCAATCAGCCCAATATCACCTGCCTCACCCGGTGGCGCGCTTATAATGTTGAGATGAGTTCAACCAGCACCATTCAGGCGGTTTACGCCCGTAATGTGGAGAGCGGTGAGCGCAGGCGTTTTGTCGGAGAGCATTTTGCCGATTGTACCGGTGACGGCTGGCTGGGATATTGGAGCGGCGCTGAATATGCCATGGGCCGCGAAGCGCGCGCAACTTACGGAGAGTCGCGTGCTCCTGTTACAGCCGATGCGATGACCATGGGTAACAGCCTGATGTGGAACACATCAGACACCGGTGCGCCGGTCCCGTTTCCCGCTGTTCCCTGGGCCATGAGTGTGGCTGGAACCGCTGCCGCAACCAGCGGCGGCTGGGACTGGGAGTATGGTATGCACCTCAGTACCATCTATGATGCCGAGGAGATTCGCGATCACCTGCTGCGGGCGATTTATGGCAACTTTTACAATGCCAAGCAGAAGGCAGCCAATGCAAACCGCGCCTTTGCCTGGGTTCCCTATGTGGCTGGAAAACGCGAGTCGCGCCGGATTGTCGGTGACTATCTGCTAACACAGTCGGAGATCGTTGAGGGGCGCTGGTTCGAGGATGCCGTTGGTTCAGCAACCTGGGGTATTGATCTGCACTTTCCCAAAGATGTCAGCTATCGGGCGGGTTTTACGGCGACCCATGTTGGTCGTTGGTTCTTTCCGTACCGTTGCCTTTACAGTCGTGACATAGCGAACCTGTTTATGGCTGGCCGCAACATCAGTGTCAGCCATGTTGGCCTTGGTTCGCCACGGGTGATGAACACCTGCGGGCAGATGGGCGTGGCCATTGGCTACGCTGCCTGGCTCTGCGACAAGTATGCCTGCACCCCGCGTGATATCTACCGCAGTCCAGCCAAAACCGAGGAGCTGCAGCTGACGATTGGCGGCGTATGGCCGGTCAGGATCTATGTTGAACCAGAGGAGCCGGGGGTTGAGGTGATTGTTGACAATCTGGATGCTGAGATTTCCGGCGCGTGGACCATTAGCACCAGCGAGGCTGGTCAGTTCCATGGCAAAAACTATCTCCATGATGGCGACACAGGCAAGAGCTCCAACAAATGGGTGCGCTTTACTCCTGATCTGCCGCAGGCGGGAATCTATGAGGTCTATGTTATTTGGAGTGCGTCGCTTAATCGGGCCGGCAATGTGCCCATTGATATTGTTTCCGCTGAGGGAACCAATACAATGGCAGTCAACATGCAGCAGCGTGGCGGCATCTGGAACCGCCTGGGGCAACTCCGCTTTGATGCAGGACGCGGCGGCAGCGTCCAGATTGGCACCTTCGGAACCACAAGTTATGTGATTGCCGATGCTGTTAAGTTTATGAAAATTGATTCTCTGGTTGTTGACAATCTGGATGCTGAGATTTCCGGCGCGTGGACCATTAGCACCAGCGAGGCTGGCAAGTTCCATGGAGCAAACTATCTGCATAACGCGCAGGCAGCGTCAGCGAACCTGTGGGTCAAGTATGTTCCGGATATTCCCTCTACAAAGTCTTATCGGCTGCGGCAGATGTGGAATGGCGCTGACTCCAGGTCAACCGCTGTTAAGGAGGAGATAATCCACGCAGACGGGGTTGCTGTGATCACGGTTAATATGACGCAGAACCCTGGGCGCTGGAATGATATCGGGGTCTACCGTTTTGCTGCGGGTACCAATGGCAGCTTGCGGGTGCTGACTGAAGGCAGTGCCGGCAAGCATGTGATTGCCGATGCTGTGCGCTGGGATGATCGCGGTGATATCATTATTGACAACAGTGATGCTGACACCGTCACTTACAACGGCGCATGGGTTGCGAGCACACATCACGCGGCGCGTTACGGCAATAATTATCTGCACAACAACCGTCTGATCGGAGAAGATGTGTGGGTAAAGTACACACCAAATATTCACAGTAATCGGCTCTATGCAGTTAAAATGTTCTGGAATCAGGATAGCTCAAGGGAAGCACGGGTTCCAGTGGAGATTGTGCATGCCGGCGGCACTAATGTGGTCAGCGTGGATATGACCACCAGCGGCGGAGAGTGGAATACGCTCGGTGTTTATCATTTTGCACAGGGCACTGGCGGATCGATCAGGATTCAAACAACCAACACCACCGGCTATATTATCGCCGATGCAATCTGGCTTGAACCCTATAAGGCGCCGGCGGTTCAGAACGACTGGGATGGCAATGGCCTGGATGATAACTGGGAACGCTATCACTTTCTCAATGCCGGCGGGGTTGATCCTGATGGCGATCCTGATGGTGACGGTTTAACTAACATGGGCGAGTTTATCTCAGGGTGTGATCCAAATGACAAAAGCTCTTTTTTTTCAATCAGGAAGATGCTGTGCGAAGAGATCCCCGCCTTGCCGGGCGCAAGCGCGATTGAGATTAACTGGCCCTCTATTGCAGGACGCAGCTATACAGTGCAGTGGAGCACCGCCCCGGGCGGCGTTTATCAGCGACTTGAGAGCAATATTCCGGCCACGCCTCCAATGAACGCTTACCAGGTGGAGCGTACTCTGCCGCGCGGGTTTTTTAAGGTAGTCGTGGACTGGCCCATGGAGTAAGGATCTTAACTATGGATACAAGGCAAATATTGATGGCAATGATGTCGGCTGCTATGCTGGCGAATGCGGAGGTGACTATGAAAAAAGAGTGGCGTGAGCTGACAAAAGCGGAAGAGCGTGTGATTGTGGACAAAGGCACGGAGCCACCACGCACCGGTAAATTCGACAAGTTTTTTGAGAGCGGGTTTTACACCTGCCGACGCTGCGCTGCGGTGCTCTATCGCTCGGATAATAAGTTTGACAGCGCCTGTGGCTGGCCTGCGTTCGATGACGCGGTGTACGGTGCTGTCAAGCAGGTGCCGGATGCGGATGGGCGGCGCACCGAGATCTTGTGCAACAACTGCGGCGGCCACCTGGGGCATGTTTTTGTGGGTGAGCGTTTGACACCCGCTAACACGCGCCACTGCGTCAACTCAATCTCCATGGATTTTATCAGTCAGGAGGCCGCTGCCGAGCGTTTAAAAAAAGCGGTCTTTGCAGGCGGCTGCTTCTGGGGGGTGGAGTACTATCTGCAGCAGATGCCGGGGGTGATTGCAGTGATCAGCGGCTACACTGGCGGGCGCAAGGCAAACCCAACTTACGAGGAGGTCTGCAGCGGGCGGAGCGGACACATCGAGGCGGTTGAGGTGCTCTATGATCCAGCCCTGATCAACTATGCGGCCCTGGCAAAGCGGTTCTTTGAGATTCATGATCCCACACAGGTGGATCGGCAGGGCCCGGATAAGGGCGAACAGTACAAATCAGCGATTTTTTATGCGGACGAAGAGCAGAAAAAGATTGTTGAAGCATTGATCGGGCAGTTGAAAGCCAGGCAATACAAGGTTGTGACCGAGCTGAAAGCACTCTCCGTCTTTTATCCAGCGGAGCTCTATCATCAGGACTATTATTTCAAGAACAAAAAAACGCCCTTTTGCCACAGCCCTGTAAGCCGGTTTGAGTAATTTAACAAAAGGAAATACTATTATGAATAAAAAATGTGTATACGTTGTGGCCCTTTGCGGCCTGGCTGTGTTTGCCTCAGCCGTTGATGTCAGCATGACTGGTAATGATGCACCAGGATTTTCATCGTTTAACAGCGGAGTAAATTGGTCGAATGGTTTGCCTCCAGGGCCGGGAACCAATTATTTTGTGAATGGACGCAATATGCGTACTCCTGAAAAAAAATGACACTTTAACCGACAACCATGTCTTTGCCGGCGACTCTCTCACCCTGGGCAACAACGGTTATATTGGGTGGAAGAGCATGGGCAAGTGCACAATTAATAACTTGATTGCGGACGGAGGATACCTGACTCACTCGCGAGATAGTAATCTGGCTCGGCTTTACGGAAATATCTGGATCAACCCTGGCAAGACCTTCCAGGTAAAAGCCAGCGATAAAAATTATCGTCACTATGATATCTACTCGCAGATCAGCGGAGCTGGAAATCTTCAGTTTTTTATGGATGTTGGCGATGATCGTACCTCTAAAATCGCGATGCTGCACGGCGTGAACACAAATTTCTTCGGGAGGGTTGTCTTTGAACGTGATGGACACCTGGGGTTCACGGATGAGAGAGCACTGGGAGCAAATCCCTCAGCCTATACCTATAACCAGCTGAGCATTTATGGCGGCTGGATTTACCTGACCAACTCCATTGCAATTGATGATGCCAATCGCGGCATCAATCTTCGGGCAAATGCAACTGACGGACTGAATGGCGGCGGCTTTGAGGTTGCCAACAGCGCGACAGCAACCGTCTCTTGTGTGATTAACGGTGCCGGTGATCTGAGCAAGCAGGGTGGTGGCACGCTCATTCTGGCAACCAACGAAACCTACAGTGGCAAAACCATTGTTAAGCAGGGACTGCTGTTGGTTGCTTCAAACGCAACCCTTGCTTCGTCAGCAGTTGTTCTTGAAGGCGGGAGTTTCGGCAGCCAGGTTTCCGGGTGTGAGATAAACAACCTGATCTTTGATGGGGGAGGGATTTTTGTTGATCCGAGTGTGGATGACCCGGCAACCGTCCGCCTCACAGTCAGTGGCTCAATCAGCAACAGTGCATTTAGTCCGATTATTGTTAATGTGCAGAGCCTGGATACGGTTCAACAGGAGTTTAAGATCCTGGACTCCGAGGGGCTGGCTGGTATTGGAGCGCATGATCTCTGCGTGAATCCGCCCTGGGCCGGTTTTCTTTCGGTTCAGGATAATGGTTCAGGTGGTAAGGTGCTGGTTCTTACAACGCAGCCTGAGAGCATGGTTATATATCAGAACGCCAATGATGGATACGGTGAATCGGCTTTCCTGGATATTCGCTGGACAGATGGCCTCATACCATCTGCGGGTAAGATTTATATCAATCAGTCTTATAGCCTGCGAACGCCGCAGAATGGAAGTCATACCTTTGCCGGCGACCGTCTTATTATTGACGGAGGGACTATTGGAATGAAGGGCGCCGGGATGCCGACAGTCAATGATTTGGTGGTTATGAACAACAGTCGTATGCTTCTCTCCGACTCTCCGATCTGCAAGATCAACGGCAATGTCACCCTCCACCCTGTTTTGGCATCGGGCAGGCGCTATGCTTTGCTGCTTCAAGGCCTCACGCCGCTGCGTACATTCCATATGTATGCGAGCCTACACGGTTACGGTGAGCTTCGTATGAATTGCGGCGGTGATCCGGCATATGGCCATGCTGCCTATCCGCTGCTGGCGAAAAACACCAACTTCTTCGGACGCGTGCGGTTGGACGGTGATACCAATTTCTCTGTGCGGGTGACCTGCGAGGAAAATATCGGCGGTTCGCCTCCGGCCTTCCGTGCTGATCAGCTGGCCTTCAACGGCGGTGGCATCAGCGTAACGAACAACGTGACCCTTGATGATGTCAACCGGGGGATTACTCTGTTTGCCGCTGGCGGTATCTCCGACATATCTGAAGACACAGGCGGGTATCCACCTGAAACACCGGAAGCAGAGCGCAGGTATGCGGGAGGTGCGGTTTTCAGTGCTGACTATGGCCACACGCTCGCCATTCGATGCCCTGTAACCGGAGCCGGCACAGTCAGTAAAGCAGGTGCAGGGTTTGTTGAACTCTCCGGCAACAACACATACAACAGCCTGACAACTGTTTTAGAGGGTGGACTGGTGGCCGGAAGCGCAAACGCCTTTGGCAAGGGGCCGGTCAGGGTGGATGGTGCCGGGCGTTTGGTCTGCCGCTACTCTGATTCGATGTTGCCTAACGGAGTGGAACTTGGCGGAACAATTGAGTTTATCAACGGGGGCGCGGTCAAAGTTGAATTGGCAGGGGGAGCCATCCAGCCCCCGGGAAGTTTCTCTGTTCCTCTGTTCCTGCTGCCAGCGGGCGGGAGCATTAGCCCGCAGGATGTGCCTTTGGAGCACACCTTGAAAAGCGTATTCGGCGAGGTGGTTACATCCAATGTTGGGTCGCAGATTTTGGTCTCAGCCAGGTTTACCTGTACAGGCGGAAGTCTGATTTTGATTCAATAGTCGCTCTACCAGCAAGATCGGTTGACGCGCCTGTGCTGCGCCAGGTTCCTTGTGGTTTCAAAAAATTAAAGTGCAACCATTTTGACCCTCTATGTCCAGTGATCCGGCACTCACGCGCACGCGCACTTCTGCTCTCCGCACCCGGCGCGGACTCAGCCCTTCATGGGGCGAAAAGAATGTTTCAATTTCATTACAGGTATTTCCCATTGCAAACCAGACGTGGATATATTATTATACAGGTATTCAAAACTGGGAGAGGTTATTATGAAACTTATACCGACATTAGTGTTTGTAGCAGCGGGGTTTGTCTCCGCGACTGCCAGCGCGGCAGAGTGGATATGGGACGGCGGTGGCGTGGATAGCAATTGGAGTACCGCTGCAAACTGGAGTCCTGATGGGCCGCTCCCAATGAGTGCCAACAATACCACTATGAAGTTTAACGGAACGGCGGGAATCAATCCGATACAGGATCTCGGCTCTCCATTTATATTGAACCGCCTGGAGTTTCTCAGCACAGGCACAACCCCGTTCACCCTTGATGGAAATCCATTTAAATTTGTCGCCAACGGCAGCGCGCAACCTTATGTGTTTCTGCAAAGGGAGAATACTTGCACTATAAAAAATACCATCGAAGTGCCTGCCAACACCACCCTGAACCTGCAGATCAACACTCACGCTGTGAGATTCAGCGGTTTGATCACAGGTGCGGGTGCATTGGAAAAACTTTCTAACTCCGGTGGAATCAACCTGGATCACGCTGACAACACATTCTCAGGCGGGCTGACGATTCGCGCCAACGATGGCAACTGGGCCAAATTCAATGTCAATGCCAGCGGTGCTATGGGAACCGGCTCTGTGAAACTTTACGGGGGATCAATGCGGACTGATTTGAACAACCCTGGCGGCCTGATATTCAACGGCACCACGAGCCATACTAACACCATTGGCCTTTTCCAAAATTCACCGATTTTCGCGGGAATGCCAAATGGGGATGGAGCATCAGCCACTCTCAACGGCAATATCAACCTGAACACCTACACCCTGCATCTGCGTGGCGGCGGCAGCGGTACGATCAACGGCGTGATTTCACAGGGCGACATTAATGCTGTTAAAAAGGCTGATCCAGGCAAGTGGACTCTGGCTGGCAAAAACACCTTTACCGGCAGCTTGACCATCAACAACGGCACAATCAAACTCGGAACAGACAACGCGCTGGATCCGCAGGTCCGCCTGTCGCTGGCCTGCGCTACAGGATGGTCCTTCGGAACCACCGCGACGCTTGATTTAAACGGATTCAACCTTAGGGTCAGCCAACTTGATGGCAGCATTGCCGAGAAGTGGCTTGAAAATATCCTCACATCCGCTGTGGCGGCTGTATTGACCGTTGATCAAAGTGCCAACACCGTATTCTGCGGATCACTAACCGGTGCGCTCGGTCTCGTGAAAGATGGTCCAGGCACTCTGACCTTGAGCAACTCCCTGAACACCGCCACGGGCGACATCACAGTCAGTAACGGCACGCTGGTGGTGGCACAGGGCGCCAGCCTGGGAGGGGGCGCAAGAGTATTGATTGAAGGCGGTTCGCTCTCCCTACAGACATCCGCTGCTATTAAAGATACAGCCGCCCTCTATATCTCCAATAACGCAACAGTTGTTCTCGCAGGCGGTGAGGCCGAGACCGTTGGTCGACTATTCTGCGATAACGTGCAACAGAAACGCGGTACTTATGGCGCAACAGGAAGCGGCGCAGTGTTCGTTGACGACACTCGTTTTAGCGGAACAGGCGTGCTCTTTGTGGATAGCAATCCTCCAATCAGCTCAAGTACTGCCATATGGGACGCCGAGGGCGCAGACACCCTTCTGAGCACCCCGGAGAATTGGGAGGGTGATGCTGCCCCGGCATTTGACGGTACAACGCACGCAATCTTCGGCACTGGCGGAAGCACGGCGGCTGCCAACACAGCAGTAGGTTTTTACGGCATGACATTCAACCGTAATAGCGCATTTACCTTGGCCGCGGGTAACGGCGTTATCTCAAACGGGTTGGGCGGCATCACAGCTCAGATACCGACCGCTGTCTCCAGAACCTACACCATTGCCGAAAACATGGTTCTCAGCGACAAACAAACCTGGAGTGTGACAACCAACGACTCGGCTTCAGCCACACTGTCTATCAAAGGTCAGATTGATGACGGACTTATACCCTGTAACATCACAAAAACCGGCAATGGTCCATTGATGCTGTCAGCGAGCAACACGTTCAACGGAGCGTTTGCGGTTGAAGACGGCGACCTCAGAATCTACCACTCCCAGTCCTTGGGCAGCACTAACGGAAACACAACCGTACGAGGGAAAAACGGAGCCCGGCTCATCCTTTACGGCGACTTGAATCTGGCGGAGCCTCTGCTTTTGAACGGCGAAAAAAATAACAACGGCACTCTCGTTGTCGGAAGCGGGAGCCACGTGATCAGCGGCCCGATCACCTGTGTCAGCCAGGTCCGGTTACGGAGTTACGACGGCCAGATCACGGTTACGGGCGGCATCACAGCCGATAATGATGGGCTCTTTGTTGTCAACTCAGGTTCGTTTGTCACCTTTAGTGGCAAGCCCCTTAATCTTGGCACGCGGACATTCTGGAGCGACTCGGGAGGTGTGTCAGTTCTGGCGGTCGCGAGCAACACCTGGGCCGACACCCTGTGCGCCGGCGGCGGAATTCGGTGCGATGTGCCGAACGCGATTCCAGCCGCGGCATCCATGCGTATCGGGATCGGGTATAGCCCCAACGGTAAGCTGGACCTCAATGGTTGCGATCAGACGATAAGCAAGTTGTATCCTGAGACAAACCTCCCAGGCAACCGCATCATAACCAGCGCTACCCCCGCGCAGCTGACGGTCAACCAGAGTGCAAACACCGTGGTTGATGTCAAATTCACCGGTGCTGTCGGCCTTCTGAAGCTTGGCTCCGGCAATTTGACGCTGAACAATGGCACGACCGACACTACAGGCAGTTTTATTGTTGGCGGCGGAACCCTGACGGTTGGCAATAACGGAACATTGGGCAATAACAGCACCAACATTATTGTAACCGGTACCGGAACGCTTAAATTGCAGAGTTCAACCGCACTCAGCGATACTGCCACCCTCAGCATTGCCAACAGTGGCTCGCAGCTTTATCTTGCAACTGGCGTGAATGAGATCGTGGGTTATCTGGTTGTCAATGATGTTAAAATGCCTGTCGGCACCTATGGTGCCACTGGTAGCGGAGCACAGTTCATCAATGATACTTACTTTGCCGGTGATGGTGTCCTGACTGTTCTGAAGAGCGGCCATCCGGGAACTGTCTTTATCATTAGGTGATTAAAGGAGAGAGAAAACAGAGTTTGCCGTATTGACAACATGTTTACAAGGAACATGCGCACATCAATTTTTTTTAACACAACGCGTTGGACGCAAGGAGAAAAAATGCAATTAGATCGAAGATCATTTATTAAAGCCGCTGCCCTGGCCGGTGGCGCGGCAGGTTTGGCGGCCGGGGGAGGATGCCGCACCTTGGAGTTCAAAGGCATCCTGGCGGCTGGTTCAATGATGGGGTTCAGGGCTGCTCCTCTGCCGGAGTTGCGTATTGGCATTATCGGTGTCGGAAATCGCGGCACCGGCGCGGTTGGCCGGCTCAGCCGGATTGAGGGGGTGCGAATCACCGCGGTGAGTGATCTGCTCCAGGAAAAGGTTGACCGCCATGTGCAGGTATTGAAAGG
>JAQUCE010000097.1 GCA_028686345.1 Kiritimatiellia bacterium | reverse complement strand
GCTACAATCGCCCTACCACGGGGGTAAACCCCGGGGAGAGGAGAGCAGAGGGAGAGGAGTGGGCTCAGGCCGAATTTTGGGTTCCAATCGCCCTACCACGGGGTAAACCCCGTGGAGAGGAGTCAGCCCTCCGCCGCTGCCCCGCCACCACGGGGTTCACCCCCGTGGAGCGATGATCAGCCGCCACCACCCACGGCCTCCGCCACCACGCACGGCCCCCGCCACCACCCACGGCCCCCGCCACCACCCACGGCCCCCGCCACCACCCACGGCCCGCCGCCACCACCCACGGCCCGCCGACACAGCCCCGCCACCACGGGGTTTACCCCCGTGGAGCGATGATCAGCCGCCACCACCCACGGCCTCCGCCACCACCCACGGCCCCCGCCACCACCCACGGCCCCCGCCACCACCCACGGCCCGCCGCCGCTGCCCCGCCACCACGGGGTTCACCCCCGTGGAGCGATGATCAGCAGGGAGTGAGTTCACGGCTCAGGCCGAGTTCTGGGTTCCAATCGCCCTACCACGGGGGTAAACCCCGTGGAGAGGAGAGCAGAGAGAGAGGAGTGGGCTCAGGCCGAGTTCTGGGTTCCAATCGCCCTCCCACGGGGTAAACCCCGTGGAGAGGAGAGCAGAGAGAGAGGAGTGGGCTCAGGCCGAGTTCTGGGTTCCAATCGCCCTACCACGGGGTAAACCCCGTGGAGAGGAGTCAGCCCCCGCCGCTGCCCCGCCACCACGGGGTTCACCCCCGTGGAGCGATGATCAGCCGCCACCACCCACGGCCTCCGCCACCACCCACGGCCCGCCGACACAGCCCCGCCACCGCGGGGTTTATCCCCGTGGAGCGATGATCAGCAGGAGTGAGTTCACGGCTCAGGCCGAGCTCTGGGTTCCAATCGCCCTACCACGGGGGTAAACCCCGTGGAGAGGAGAGCAGAGAGAGAGGAGTGAGCCCACGGCTCAGGCCGAGCCCTATCCGAAAACTTGGCGTTGTTGCCGCTTGATGACACCCGCCCGTTGTGATACTCTTTGGAACTCAATTGGAGATACTCATGTGTAAAAAGAATTCATTTTTAGTTTTAATCATTTCAGCTTGCTGCTTGTTCAGTTTTTGCGGCATTGCCGCTGAAGATGGCAAGAAGGTCAAGGTTTCCGTGCTGCTCAAGGATGCCAATGAAATAATGGATGAGGCGCAAAAAACTTATGTTGATGGCGATTCAGTAAAGGCGGTTGAACTCTATCGCAAGGCCTTGGTGGAACTGATTAAGATTGAGCAGCAATATCCGGAGCGGGTGACCTCTGTCGACTTCGCGCCGCTGCGTTTCCGCAGAGCGCTGTGTGAGACCGAGGTTGACCGTATTATGCTCGACACAGTTAACGCTTCGTCACGCTCTGTAGCGGTGACAGACACGCGTGAGCTTGAGCGCAAACGTCGTGAGCGGGCGGAAGAGGCTGCCACCAATAAATTTGCCAAAGTTTCAAAGAGGCTCACCCCAAAAGGTGGTGACGGCAGGACTTGGGAAACAGTGCTGCCTGAGCCGGAGATTGTCGAGGCTCCCGCTAAGGATTCCGCAGAAAAAAAACCGGCGGAAAAGCTCTCTGCTAAAGATGTCAACATGGCGGAGGAGCTGGAGTGGGCCAAGGATATGTTCTCAGTTGAAAAGTACGCTGAGGCAGAGAAGTCCTTGATTTTAATCCTGCGCGACGATCCGGAGAGCTTCAAGGTCCGTTATCTGATGGCTTTGACTCTCATGCGCCAGAACAAGTTGATGGATGCCGGGATTGTTTTAGAGGATCTGCTGGATGATTACGGCGGGGATGAGGGGGTGCTGCTGCTGGCGGCAGGTTTGTACACTGCGACGCAGCAGTATGCAAAGGCTATGACAACGCTCGATAAGGCTCTTCAAGCCGCGCCGCATCGCCCGGATGGTTATATTAATATGGCTTGGCTACTGCTGGAGATGAATCCGAAGCAGCTGGGTGATCCTGAGATGTACTATCGGCGTTCAGTTGAGCTGGGCGGCAAGCGTGACAACGAGCTGGAAAAGCGTTTGGGAATCCGGCAGGACTAAAACAAAGAAGTGCGCGAATGCATGCGTGAAGCGGTCGCGCCTGCGCAGCAATCAACTCTCGCAGCCGCGCTGCCAGCGCTGCGTGCCGCCTACGCGGCTAGTTAAAAATATAGGAAATATTGGATGGAACTCTCTCAACTGATACAGCAATTTGATGTTAGCGGCCGTCTTGTTACGGTCATGCCCACAGGTAACGGCAATGTTAACGACACCTACCTGGCGATCTTCAGAAACACCTTTGAAGAGCATCAGGTGATACTGCAGCGGGTGAACAGCAATGTTTTCCCTGACCCCTGCCTGATCATGAAAAATCTGCGTTTGGTCACAGCGCATGTGCACGAAAAACTGGAGCAGCACTGTTGTAGTGCTGACCGTATCTGGCAGATGCCGAAGATCATTCAAACCCGTGACGGCAAAGATTATTTCGCAGATGAAACTGGCTCGATGTGGCGGGTAATCACCAAGATTCCCTCTGCGACCGCGTTTGATGAAGCGCAGAGCCTGGAGCACGCTCACGAGTGCGGGACTGTGCTGGGATATTTTCATTGGCTGCTCTCCGATCTTGCGCCAGAGACGATAGGTGATCCTTTGCCTGGGTTTCATATCACGCCGCGCTATTTATCGGCTTATGATGAGGTGGTTGAGAACGTGCCGGAGGCCAAGGCCCGTCTCTCCTCTTCCATGGAGGCGCGCCGCATGGCGGCATTTATAAAGAAGAGACGTGAGTTCGCGACTGTGCTGCAAAAAGCGCTGGTGTGCGGTGAACTGAAAACGCGCATGATGCACGGTGATCCCAAGGTCAACAACATCATGATTGATGACTTTACCGGCAAAGGTACGGCGATGATTGATCTGGACACTATCAGCCCGGGCTTGGTGCACTATGACTTTGGCGATGCCGTGCGTTCCATCTGCAATCCCGCTGGCGAGGAGGAGAGCGACCTGCGCCAAGTGGTGCTTGATCTGGAGCTGTGTGAGGCTTTCTGCAGCGGCTACCTTGAACAGGCGGAGAAGTTTTTGAGTGAAGCCTCTAAATTCTACCTCTTTGACTCTGTGCGGCTAATCACCTTTGAGCTTGGGTTGCGTTTTTTCCAGGATTACCTCGCTGGCAACATCTATTTTAAGACAAGCTATCCAGGGCAAAATCTGCATCGCGCCCGTGTTCAATTCAAGCTCTGTGAATCGATCGAGGTGCGCGAAAGTCTGCTGCGCAAGCTTTTCAGTTAATGAAGGTTGAAAACATGTTGCCGATAAACCAATCTTAGCCGTTGCCGTAATCCTTCATTTCTTGCAGGCGCTTACAAGTCAACATAACCGCCATCAAGTGCGGTGCCATCTCATGGGCGGATGTTGCAAGTTTAACGGCTCTCTCAAGATCATCAATGTGCTCGAAGTAGTTGGCCTGCGCTGACATCCAGACTGCCATGGCATCTGTATGAGTTTCCGTGATTGTGGGCAGGTTTTTTATCAGTTCTTCGGCCTCCATGGTTCGGTTAGAGGAGAGTAGAATCTGCAGTAATGCAGCTCTGGCAAAGAGGTACTCAGGGTATTTTTCAACTAGGCTGCGGAGTATTGTTTGAAAATTTTGATGGCGTCATCGTAGTTGCCTGCGTTCATCTGGCGCACACCAGTGGTGAGCAGTGCAAGCCCTTCATCAATCCGGTCGTCGGCTCTGGTCACCCGCTGCGTTTTCATCCTGAATCCGGTTGAGCCTGCGGTGGTAAAGAGTCCGGCACTAGCTGAAGCCTCTTTGGCTTTCAGATAACAGCAGAACTTGTATTTTCTGCCGCTGCCGCAGGGGCAAGGGCTGTATGGTCCAATTTCACTTTTCATTTGTCGCCCCTAATCTTAATCTCAATCTGCAAGCAAGGATGCTTGCACTACTCCATTATCGCTTGCAAGGCAACTTCTCAAAAACGCGCTCTGGGACAGGCCTCCGTCTTCGCGCTTCGTGCTCAATGGCTTGAAATCCACAGCCTGCCACAGCTAGCCATTGGTGTTACCCCCCAGCCTCAGCAACGCGCAACTGCCCGCAGGCGGCGTTCACATCCTTGCCTCGTGATTTACGCATTGTGACATTGACGCGGGCTTTATGCAGTGCATCCAGAAACTCAAGACAGCGGCGTTCGTCGGGCTGACGGCCCGAGTATCCCGCCACCGGGCTGAGTGGGATCAGGTTGACCTTGCAGTGGCACCGCCGCAGCAGTTGGATCAGTGCTGCCACGTGCTGGGGTTGATCGTTGAAGTCTCTAACCAGCGTGTACTCATAGGTGACAATTCGCCCGGTTTTCGCGGTGTAGGCGTTGCACACATCCAGTAGCTCACGGATGGGCCATTTTTTATTGACCGGCATGATCTGCGAGCGCAACTCATCGTTGGGCGCGTGCAGCGAGACTGAGAGCTCAAACTGCAAACCCTCTTCGCCCAGCCTCTTGATGCCGGGCACAACGCCGCAGGTGCTGATGGTGATATGCCGCGCGCCGATATTGATGCCGCGTTGATCGTTGAGGATACGCAGCGCCCGGATCACCTGATCGTAGTTGTCGAATGGTTCACCCATACCCATCACCACAATATTACCGGGACGGGGCGCGCCAATGGCTTTGAAAGGCACCAGCTCCGGTTTCTCGCGCATCAGTTGGCAGGCAGAGATAACCTGAGCCACGATTTCGCCTGCCTCCAGGCTGCGGTTGAGACCGTTCATACCACTGGCGCAGAAGGCGCAGCGAAAGGCGCAGCCAGCCTGAGTGGAGATGCACTGGGTGACCCGGCCCTTGGATGGGATCAGAACCGTTTCAATCCGCTCGCCATCGTCGCACTCCAGCAATAGCTTCTCAACGCGGTCGGCGGAGGTGTGAGTGCGCACGATTTTGAGAGGTTCAAGGGTGAAGTTTTCGGAGAGGGTCTGGCGTAGATCTTTGGAGAGTGTGGTGACCTCCTGCCACGACATGGCAAGATTGCGGTGCAGGGCCACGGTGATCTGGTCAGCCCGGTAGGCGGGCACTCCCAGCTCCCTGCAGATAGGCTTCCACTCTTCAGGCAGAACACCCCAGGCGGATTGTTTGTTTTTTCCGGTCATAATGTTTTGAAAGAGGGGCGTGTTAAGAGGGTTGAGCGATCACAGACGCGAGCAGGACACCCGCGAGCGCCAGAAGCAGAGAGAGGGTCATTGCAATTTTACGGGCTCTCAGCCGCCGCTGCGCGGCTGGTGTTGATTTCCGGATCAAATCCCGGTAGTGGCTCCAGCAGGGGCCGCTGTAAACAAAGATGGAAACAGGATAGCCCTGCTTGTACAGGGTCCGCCGGATGCCGTAGTAGAGCGATGCGCCGCAGACGAACAGCAGGGTGGAGATGATTTGCACGATTTGCGGAGTAATCATTGCGTTGGCGCCTTGATTCCTTGACGCGGTGCCAGCAGAGGATCACGCGCGCGGGGACGGTTATCTGGCACAAACTCCTTGGCAACCGCTGCTTCAGGAGAACTTTCAAAGGCGCGATCCTTCACGGGCTTTTCATCAAGCTGTTTGGCTGGCAGCGGGCTTTGTGCGGATTTGGCGAAGGGTTTGCCATCATTGGTTTTGGTCTCGTCCAGCACCTTGGGTTTTGCAATCTCTTTTTGTTTAAAGATATTCCAGAAGCTTCTCTTGTTGGGCGGGTCTCGATATTTTTCACTACGGGCCGTACTTTGAGATGTATATGATTTTGCCCTGTAGTTGTTGTCTTTGTAGCTTTTGCCAGAGTAGTTTTTGGGTATGAATTTACTCTCATCGTCAGCGGCTACGACCATGAGCGTGAAGCAAAAAGAGATTGTAAACAGTAGTGTGAGGAGGGTTTTCATTTTATGGTTCCACCGGATTGCGTAGGTTTTCAATGGTTGTGTGCATCATGCGGGTTAACTGCTTCATGTTGGCGTTGCGGCTGATGGTCAGCCGCAAGATGGCGGTTTCCATCTGGGCGTAGATGAGATCGGTTGCAAGCGCGGCACTCATCTCTTTTAACTCGCCAGTACGCATGCCGGTCACAACCAGTCCCTGGATGATCCGGCGCAGCGCGATTGTGTGCTTAGCAATATTCTTTTCGAGATTGTGTCCTGCGCGCTGCGCTGCCAGGATATAGTCCAATATCACTGTCAGCATTAAACGCTGATCAAACAGCAGCTGCAAAACCGCGCCCATGATGTTTTTCAGTTTGGTCTCAGCGGGCTCGTCTTTGTCCAGGATGGTAGCATATTTTTCAATCAGAGTGTTGGAGGTCTCCCAGATAGCGTAGTTGAAAATTTGGCGTTTGTTTTTAAAATAGGTATAGAGAGTGGTGCGGGCAATGCCGCAATCGTCAGCGATCTTTTGAAACGTGACACCATTATAGCCCTGCTCGGCAAAGAGCTGGATCGACTGCTGGATGATAGCGCTTTTGCGCGCGTCGTGATCAATTATTATGCCCATTTATCTCAAAATCCTTTTATAACTGGTTTTGGCAAAACATTCTAGATGATACAGCGCGTTAGTCAAGCGCCTTATTTATAAAATAAACAAAAGACAAAAAGTTTGTTGTGGATAGAGAGATAAGAGGGTAGAATTAGTGCTTATAAAACAATCTTGTTTTCTGATGTCATTTGTAACAAATTATGTTGTGGGGTTCTGTGAGGGTGACGGTATGGTTTTAAACAAGGTGGTTTTTTGTTTTCTCTCGGTTGTGGCAATGGTTTCCGCTAGCACCGTGAAATACAGCGTTGGTGATGCTGAGCCGGTTTCTAAAGGGATTTACAGTTTCAACTGCAGCCTGCTGGCGGAAACGGCGTTTTATGGGATAACGCATGGAGGCCCGGAGCTTGAAAAGGGGCTCCGCGAGCTGCGTCCTTATGGCTTACGATTTCCAGGAGGCACTCAGGCCAATAACTACCTCTGGCAGAAGGATTCTTTCTCGGAGGCCGTGGGTGATCTGACTGGTTGGGCCGGAGACCTTGGAAGTTCCGGTTGCTGCCAGTGCCCGTGACAGTAGACTCTTTCCCGCGAGATAGCGTCTGGCGCTATGGTATCCGCCCTATGCCCCAATATAATGAATGCTAATACGCGCAAAATTTTGTGCACTGAGGAGAGGTCGAAATGAGTAAAAGTGGTTTTGTTCTTTGGCTGAGCGTATTGGTATCTGCTGAAACACTCTGTGGCGCTATGCCTGAGGTTACAATCGACCGCCCTGGGCGCAGCTTCACCATTCAGACCGAGCGTCTAGAGGCGACCTTCCGCGATGGGCGGATTGTCCATCTCCGCAACCTGTTAACAGGGGAGTTGATCGCGGACGAGCAGCTCGCGGAAACCTCTATCCCCTCTGGGCTGGGACACCTCTCCGGGGGTGTGGCGGCAATGTCGAAAATCCATAGTCCCTGGGGCACTTTGGGTCTTGCAGATGCCCTAACAGCTAACTATCACTTTCCTGCCACCGACTCTGCATTCACCTGTGAACGGACAGGGCAAGGGGTGCTGGCCGAATGGAGCGGCTTGCAAGCCGACGCACTGCGCTTTCCGGAGGAGACCCTTCGCATCGAAGCGGAAACCGATGCCAACGGTGCTCTGGTCTTCCGAGCCTCGGCCACATCTCCGACTGGCGGTGTCTTTGGCGTGACGGTTCCTCTCGTGAATCTGAGGCCCGCAGCCCGCTTCTTCCTGCCGAGTTTTGGCGGCATGATGTTTGATGCGAACATCAAGCCCGCTCTGCGCACATTCGGCGAGGCTCCGTTCAACGAGGCACCAGCTATGGCTGTTGAATGCGGAAGAGGAAGCTTGGCTTTATGGAAGGAGGATGGCGAGTTTTACCCATACTTCACGTATTTCAGCTGGAGCGGCAAAAGCTTTGCCTTTGCGTTCGAGCACCTCAACCTGATGCCGTTTGACTCGCACAAGCGCGTAGACTCTGTGAGCTGGAGGCTGGATGTAACCGACGGCGGCTGGATCAAGGCCCTGACACCTTACAAACGCTGGTATGCCGCGCACTTTGCGCAGGAACTCAAGATCCGCGAAGGCGTTGACTGGGCCGATAAAATCAGGGTTGTGATCGATGACTTGGATCCTAAAACAAACGTGCTTGAGCGGGTCACAACGCTCTTCCCGCCGGAGACCATTCTGAGACACGAATGGAATGCTCGCGCACCAGAGTTCGACACTGATCTGCCTGATTGGACACCACGCAAAGGCTATATCGACGCGGTTGGCGTTTTTCACAAACACAAGATCAAAACCATGGCCTATGTCAACACCTATTGTGCTGAGTACAATAGTCCTGTCTGGAAGCGCGACAACCTCAGCAAGAGGTTTTTAACGCGTAAGTACAGCCTCGGAGATTATGGCAAGGCCTCTAAAGACCGGACAATGAACGCTCTGATCGGTGATGTTCAGGGCCCGGCAGCAGCTGATCAGTTCGCAGGAATTAAGGATGGCCATTTCTTCTATGGTGATCCGCTGCACTCTGGCTGGCGTAATTATCACGCTGAGCAGATGGTGTGGTGGCAGCGCACAACAGGCACAGATGCTAACTACGAAGACACCGCAGGTTGCGCCGGCGACTTTGGCAACGGAGTTATTGAAGGCAAGTTCGGCGCGCAGGGCAGCGTGGCCATGATGCGGGAGCTGCTTGAGCGCCAGCCCGAGGTGCCGATGGCCTCCGAGTACGGGCCTGATGCCATTGCCTTTGCAGTCAAGTGGCCGCTGGTCTATGCGCAGGTGTGGGGCGGCGAAGAGTTCCGCGCCCATCGCAAGCATGCGCAGTTCCCTGTTAATGCCTATCTGTTCGGCTATCGAATCTGGATGCCGACCATCAATGCCGGCACTGATCTGCTCAAGCACGTTGTCACCGCCTGCTCCGATGCTGCCGGGGGCATGGGTATGGCCTCCGCCTCGCTCGAAGCGCTTGCGTGTCGCAGCGGTTTCACCGGGCACATGACTTGGCGCGCAGAGCTGTTTGCCAGGCGCGGACTTACGCCGTTTTTTGACCCCAGTATTCGTGAGCCAAACCTGGTCTGCATGTATCAGGACAACGCGGGTGGACACTACCGTTACACGGACAATGGGCGCGTGCAGCGGATGACAGGCCCGGACGGCATTGACTTGTATGCGCGCGTCGAAAACACCAACCAGCTTGAAACAGCACTCTGCATTCCCGGCTGGCCGGCTGTCACGGGCAACACCCTGTTCGGGCTCAACCCAGACGCGCGGTACGCGCTCTTCCCGCCAGCCGGCGAGCAGAGTCTGCCACTTCAGATCAACGCCCTGCCAGAGGGAGTGTTTGTCCGGATGTGCCGCCATGATGACAACTACATGCTGCTGGTGCTTGATCGTGTAAAACAGAGCAAGGGGCCGATGCAGGGGGTTGTGCCAGTCACGCTTAACCGTGTATTTGAGACCGTCTCTATCAACAATAAAACGCGGCCATTGACAACCAGTGCCGAGGAGGTCAAACTGGACGTTACATTTCCCGCCCATATTCTCTTTGCGGCAGTGGTGCCCGCGTCGAATTTCGGCGAGCCTCTGGAGCAAGAGTTCGCCAAGTTAAAACTCCGTAAAGTTTCGCTTGCCACTGGCTTACAGGATTTGATCCTCACTAACAATATGTCGGCGCTGGAGTTTCCTTTGGCAGTGCCTGGCATGGAGAAACCGCAGAGGGCGATCACCCTCTGGGGCCCTGGGTGGGAAAACAACGTTGATTTTCTGATGCGCGTGCCAACGCGCTCGGCCGCATTACGCGTGTACACGCGTGCCGGTGATCGCCCCTATGGCGACAGTACGATTGCGAAGCTCTACATCAATGGCACCTGCGTCAAAGCGCAAGATGGCCGCCGCCCCAATCCTGAATGGAAGAGCGGCATGCCGGCCAAAGAAAAGAGCCTCATCGACGCCGATCTACATGAATGGATCGTGCCAATCGGCGACCATGTTGGCAACGCCATTCTGGTTACGATCGCATCCGATCCAAAGCGCGATGACAACTGCGATCAGCAGTGGATATCCATCCCTGTGTTGATTGAGGACGAGGCGCAGCAGCCCGCCGCAAGAGTGATACAGTGAGCCCGTTCTTGATGATCCCAGTCGTCCACCGCTATCGTCGCACAACATCGTCAACCGATGTCGCTCTACGAGCGGCATTTTGCTACAGGCTCATAAATGGCGCGCCCCGGGGTGTAGGGTTGCTTCCACGCTAACGGTACCAACTCTTTGATTCGCGCACTAACGCACTAACGCACTAACGCACACGCGCACTTTGACACTCTGCGCCCGGCGCGGATTTAGCCCACTTAAAACCCTAAAAACACACTTGAAATCGCCTTCTAAGGGCCGAAAACAGGCCCTTTTTGCAGCTAACTACTTGATGTGCAACAACATGCAGATGCGAAGCGTCAAAATCAGTCCAACATGCAGATGCGAAGCGTCAAAATCAGTCAAAATCAGCGCAGGATTAAGAGCGTCGCTCCTGCGGGATATTTCGGAATCGTGTAGATCACATAGGGTATGACCTCATTGTTGGCCGCTTCTCGGCTGGATATGCTGTAGTTTGTTGTGGTTCCTGGAGTGCCGTTGAAGAGATGCATCACAAATGTTTCAGCACCGCGTTGTTTGGCGGCCTGAATATTGGACGTAATATCAAAGAGCATCTCGCTGCCGGCAGTTAACCCATCGTTCTGCAGATTTAATGTGTCCAGCAGTAAGGGGTCATTTATGGCCGGAATCAGTGTCGAAGAGTAATCGCTGCCTTTCATGGTGATCCAAGTTGCATTACCCTCCTCCCAGCCACTGTCAGGAACCTCCATCAGCAGAACATCAACATCTAAGGTTGTGTTGACGCTGCGTAAGACCACACGGAGATATGCTTTGATTAGCGGCGGTGTATTGGTGACCCCGATCCTGATGAACGCCTCGCGGTTATAAGCGGATGGCCCGTTGCTGTCCCGTTTGAGGTCCATGAAGGGCTGGGCGCCGTAGATGGCATTTGTGTAGTCATCACCGCCGCGGACAAAGGTGTCGGCCAGAATCGGCTGAGTCATGGTCCGCGCCATTGTAATGCTCACGGCGGAGGTAGCCTTTGTTCCGTCAGCATGTACCGCTGTGACGGTATAGGTGTACTCGCCGGTGTTACGGAATGTACTCGAAGCATCGGTATAGGAGCTTGTCGTAAGATCATCAACAATAACCGTTGTCTCCCCTGCCGGGGTGGTGCGCGTGACGACATAGTGGTCGACTCCTGCAACCGGACGCCATCTCAGTGCAACACCGGATTCCGGCAAAGGGTTGGCAACCTCTTCGGCTATGAGCCCTTCAGGAGGCGTGAAGGTGCTGCCGCTGAGGATCAGGACCGGATCTTTGTCGGTGCCGGCATACTCACGCATGGCGGTGTACATCATGCCTTTGCCGTCGGGCGTGGCCGGGTCACCGGTATAGACCAAGGTCAGGTATTTCATTCCGGCCTGAGCCGCATCACGGATTGCAACGGTCACATCGGCCTCGGCAAAAAGCATGCGTGCGCCGTCGATCTCCTTGTACTCCACCGAGATGGTCGCCAGGTGGTTGGCCATATCACTCTGCTGAGGCGTGTAGTTGAACGGTCTGTAGTTTACATTGTACTGCACTGCTGATTCACTCCAGTCGCCATAGTCGCCTTTCCAGAGGCGGATGTTGACCGCTGTGTAGGCACTATCCGGCGGGGATGGGTTTATTCTGAAGCGGGCACTGGTAATATTTTCAAGTCCGCGGACATCAAATTTAAACAGCTGTTCACGGGTAGGCCCCCATTTCAGGTTGACGGTTGTGCTGGCACCGAAGTTCTTATACTGATCGTTTCCATCAACACCGGTGTCAGCAACAGGATAGCGGAGCTCTGCAACGTTGACAGCCGCTGCCACTGGCAGGGATCGCTCTGTCTCGACATTGTTGGTAACAGCCGTCAGGGTGTAGAAATAGACCTTGCCGCTTTGTGTTGTCAGATCGCTGAAGGCGGTCTCGGTTGTATTTGTCAGCAGGGTGTAAGCTCCATCTTTACTCTGCGCGCGATAGAGGCGGTACGCGGTCGCATTGGGATATTCGCCCCAATCCAGTACAGGATAGTAACCGCTGGTCTCCGGTTTGGGAAGGACCGGACGGTTGACCGCACTGTAGAATAATTGAGGTCGGTATGATGGTGTCGTTGCTTCAGAGGAGTGAAACCCCAGATTGAAGCTGCCTTGTGTGTCCAGTCGCAGAATGCCGATGCTCAGTTTGTTGTCGGCGTTGACAACTGCCGCTTTGCGGACAATCTCCGTTACATCAACATACATTGCAACACCGACCTGCTCAGGGAAGGCGGTCACGCGGTCGGATGCAGGTGCGGTCGGAGCCTGTGGTGTCGGCGGCGGGTAATCAACGGGGTGGTTGTTAAAGGTGACCGTGCTCTCGCTCCAGGTGTTATCCGGCATACGTATGAAATTGACCGGTATCTGTGAGGGTTGGACGGTACCGCCGCTGGCGGTGCTGGGCGTGACTTTCAGGATGACCTGAGAGGCATGGGCCAGTCCCGAGATATCAGCAAATTTCAAGTATGGTTCACGGTGGTAGTAGTGATTGCCGTAACTGGATTTGCAGGTGAGTGTCGTGTTGTTGTAGGTTGTATCGGCCTCTGTGCCGCCATTTACATGTGCGTCTTCGGATGCGGTCTGGGATGCTGATCCGCTGGCTGCTCTGGCATCCGCAGCTTCGGAGAGCGCACTCTCGCCTGCAGCGCTTATAGCGGCAACCTTATAGAAGTAGGGTGCGCCGGGTGTCAGAGCAGAGTCGGAATAAGTTGTCGCCGTAACGCCGCTGGCGATCTGCGTGTAGGGGCCTGCGCCCGAGGTTGCGCGGTAGATGCAATAACTCTCTGCACCGGGATATCTGCTCCATGCCAGCGCGATCTCGCCGCTCTGAATTGTACCGGCAGCTGTGAGTCGGTAAGGGGCATCGGTCGTGATCACCATATAGGGGCGCACAGCACTGTCAGAATGCTCTTTTGAATAGAGATTGAGCGTCTGGTCGATTGAGATTGTGGCTGAGAGAGTGAAGGTCAGATCTCCTGTTCCATTCAGGGACTCTAAGACCTCATCGGTAACATCAATCTCAATGACTTCACCAATAAAGCGGGTTGGAACCCTTGCGACCAGAGTTGGGTCGGAGCTGTCCATGAAAACGGTTGGGAAGTGCAGACCAGCGGGGGGGGTGTTCCAACGCAGGGTCTTCTCCTGCCACTCCATGTTGTGGTGCACGCGCACGTTGATATCCTGGGTTGCAACGTTATCATTTCTGCCGGAGATAACCAGCCGCAGGGTGGCATTGCGCAGAGAGGAGATTCCGGAGAGGTCAAAGCGCAGCAGGGCTTCATGCGTTGTGGTTGCGCCCCTGTGCTTCAGTTGCAAGCTTCCATCACTGCCATGCGGGCTGTTGTCGGAGCGAACAAAGGTGTCATCAGTCGGCAAAAATCTTGCATCATCGCTGTTAATGGTTGTGTTTGAGAAGAGCGCGGTTGCCGGTGTGTCAGGGTCACCGGAGGAGGATATCAAACCGCATAACGCACCACCTGTCAACGGGATGCTGAATGTCTCCAGTTCACTCCACGATGTCGCTGCCTCTGATTTATAATAGAGGGTGTACTCTGAGGTTTTCTTGACGATGCGAAGAGAGACCGGATCAGTGGCGGGTATTGAGGTTGTGTACTCCGTGGCAGAGGCCAACCCTCCTTTATCGGTGCGTGCGAGTGCCAGCAGAGAGTAGTTGGCACCACCCCCAACAGCCAGCAGAGAGATACCCACAGCATTGAAGGCGACCTCCTCCCGCACGGTCAGCCCCGCCCGCGGCGAGGCGGCACTGCTGCTCAGCGATGTCAGAGTGGTGGTCAGATCCATAGTGGTATCAAAACCGCTCAGCGCAACCCTTCCGCTGTCAACAA
Source organism: Kiritimatiellia bacterium (assembly GCA_028686345.1). Taxonomy (GTDB): domain Bacteria; phylum Verrucomicrobiota; class Kiritimatiellia; order RFP12; family UBA1067; genus M55B167. Next base: position 6,176 of record JAQUCE010000097.1, on the reverse strand, counting down.
AGTTGGTCAGCTCACTACCGCAGGCTGTGATGGAGATCGTATTGTTAATTGCATCGAACTCCGCGTTGCCGTTGAGTTTCACGTTGCCGATCCCGGCTGTCATCCATCCGGCTGGCACTGGTGTGAAGGAGGAAACAGGAACGTCAACAACGGTGTTCGGATCACCGGCGCGGTTCCACCTCAGATTGAAAATTCGTCCGCCGGCCGCCTGATAATACTCAACTCTGAAGGCGTGGGCGCGTCCCTTTTCCAGTTTCACAGGTGCGGATGCGGTCCAGCGCTCGCCATCACGCCAGTTTTCGATGATTTTAACCCCGTCAACCGAGAGTTTTGCCCCATCATCCAGTTCAAGGAAAAATGTATAGGTATCGGTTTCGTCAACATAGAGCGAAGCATCAACAACGGTTTTATAGTCTGTTGTCTCACCGCCCGGGGGGTTGAGAATAGCGGCCAGCGAAGTGATGTTTGAAACAGCGTAGGGGAGAATAGAATCCTTGGTGTCATAATAAGCGGCCGTCAATCCAGCTGCAATACCGGCGACCAGATTCACTTCGGATGCCTGATGGCGGAAGGTGCCGCTTGTGCCGACATGCACTGTCTGAGTGGTTGCCTGCGGATTATATGGCAGCTCTCTGGCCGAAATTGAGTATTTGTAGTAAAGACCCTCTGTGATGGAGTTGTCAGTATATATTGGTGTGAGCAGTTCGGTTGCCACCACTGTTTGATTGCCGTCAAGTTCTGTGCGTGTAACGCTGTAAGCGTACTGGCAGGTGTTGGTGGGCAGATAAGGCAGGTCGGTCAGCCATGTGAGGTCAACGCCATTGGCTGCATTGGTCTGGACGTTTACAATTGCGCTTGCAGAGAGCTCCTGAAAATCGTTGGTCATCAGCTTCGCAGTGCTGGATGTGTGAGCGCAGACAAAAATACCGGCGTTCAGATTCTCGCCCAGTTCCACACTCTGCTGAGTGAACAACATCCAGACCTCGTTAACAGCGCTGGTTGATGTGTAGGTTTTGAATGTGTTGCCATTGCGGATCACACGCATTTTCAGCCACTGATTGGTATATCCTGTCTGGTTGACCGCTGCCGGGTTGATACCAGGCGCCTGGCGCGCAAGTGAACGGACGAGTCCGGCATTGGCTGCATCTGCCCGCTCCCGAACAAAGGCCATGTATCTCAGGCCGCGGTCATTGGACTCCCGCAGCATCAGGCCTGCTTCAGCTTCATAATTCAGGTCAGGCGAAATTGGAATCTGCACCATGGCAGTGAGATCGCAGTCGCCGTGTACGGGTTTAAAAAGAACGCGACCTCCGTCACTGGTGTATGAGGTCATGTCTGCCCCGGAACCGGTTACGGTCAAGATGCCACCGCTCTCGGAAGATTCGCCTTTCCAGCTGTTGTTGTAGAGGCCGAATGGCATGTCGATCCACTCAGAGTTAATAATATGCTGGCCTGAAGCGCCCAGAGGTAAAAGTGCTAGCCATAACATACCTGTGTTTAACTTCATGTTGACACCTTTTTTGACTTGTGATTCTTTTAATGACACTCCTGCTGAGAGTCGAACTAAGCTTACAAGGATAAAAACCTTGGGTCCTACCGAAAGTCTATAGACGTATAGTATTCGACTACAATAGTAATATACCGCTTTAAGCCGTACTCGATCAAGTACAAATTTAACTTTTTAAACCTATGATGTTTTGGCAGTATTTCGTTAGAATTCCAGTTGGTTGTAGCTGTTGATAACTGTCGCTTAGGCGACTAGAAAAAACAATTGATTGTGCTTTCCAAAAAGTTGTCTATCGGTTCTCATTGCGGCTTGTTTCGCAATCATCCACCGCATAGCGGCGGATATACTGTGTTGCTTTCAGTATGTCCGCCGCTATGCGGTGGACGCCCACTTTCCTCATTCCATTTTTCACCTCTAAGATTTTCACCTCAAAAACGCCGTAGCGCGTTCATTCCACTCCGACAAAGTTTGCGACAAAGTTTACGCTTGGCGCAAGGTCATTCGTGCGGCACGGTTAAGACCAGCCGCTCTACAGTAACAAACGCCCCGCGTTCCGGGAAACAAAGGTAACTTCTTAATAACCGGCCAGAAAGCAAAGAGCACGCTGAAGCGTGAACAACAAACGGCAGCTGTGCAAGGTTTGTTGTTCAGCCTTTCCGTGTCCGGCGTAGCTGCGAAGCGCGAAGACGGAAGGCTGCTCCGGGGCGGGTGATTGAGAGGTGACCCTAAAAGTGATAATGAAGTAGTGCAGGCATCTTGCTTGCAGAAAACATTTTCACTTGCATGGGTATTCGTCATTGATTCGATCTTGAAGATAGACATTGGTAAACTCATCTCTAATGCTGTTTTCAAAAAGATCATGCCCTTCTCTCTGGCATTCTTTGCACGCATCTCTTGGGATAGTAACTCCAAGTATCTTAGAACCCTTGTCGTTACTCGATGTAATTGTGTTTACGCCTGAACAAAGACTACACACTTTAAATCTCTGAGTTTGATTCTCTAATATATTCGCAGTGTCGTAATAAACTTGTCTGCGATTTTCTACATATTTTTTGCCTCTGAATTTCTTCTCCGCAAGTTGAGCACGATGTTTCCACAATGTCATTACTTCATCTGACAATCTTTCAACTTCTCTCGTAACTCGTCTCGTCTGAGAGACCTTGTCTGGACTGAAGTCAGGTTCCATCACATGTGAATAATCAAGCCCTGCCATCGCTAAAATGATTCCAACATTAATATATGGAAGTGCACCTTCAATCGAATAGCCCCCCTCAAGTACGGCAATATCCGGACTAAGCTTTTCATTTAGTTTCGCATACCCTCTTGCCGAGAAATTCATACTCGTTAATGGATCACTATAATGATTATCCTGCCCTGCTGAGTTGATAATAATATCAGGTTTGTATTCCTCTAATATTGGCATGACAACGTTATCTAAAACATATTCAAAACCTTCATCTCCGGTTTGTGGCGGTAATGGAATGTTAAGGTTGTACCCATACGCAGAAGGACCACCCAACTCATCAATAAAACCTGTTCCAGGATATAATGTTCTGCCGTCCTGGTGGAAAGAGATGAAGAGCGTGTTTTTATCATTCCAGTAAACATCTTGTGTCCCATCTCCATGGTGACAATCCGTGTCAATAATGGCAACTTTTAAATCGCCGTACTCTTGTCTCATACGCTCTATCATCACGGCCTCAACGTTAACAACACAAAAACCTCGATCACCATAAACAACGCGTTGAGCGTGGTGACCCGGCGGGCGGATTAAAGCAAAGGCTTTATCAACATCTTTATTCATCACAGAGTGCATGGCTTTGATAGCCCCGCCAACTGAAATAAAATGAGAGTCTGTTAAACGCTCTTCAACAGTCGGCACTGTAAAATGAACGCGTTTAATATCCTTTGCAGTCGCGACAATTGGATTATAAAATTCAATCCCTTCAATATCTTCAATGCCTTCTTCGAAAATTTGGTCCTGTGTATATAACAATCGCTCTTGTCGTTCCGGATGTGTTGGGCTGATCGCCCAATCAAATGCCGGGAAGAAAACGATTCCTAACCTGTTTTTAGCTTTAAGCATGTTGCTCCCCTTTTAATTTGTGAATAAGCCCTGGTTTCACCTGTGCTTTAATTCTTATGTTTTGCCCCTTAGTCGTGAAACCATCGACCATGTTAAAAACACTTTCCTCAATTATTTCAGTGACTAGATCCGCTTGCTCGGCACCCATTGATGTCGCACGTTCAGCTACTAACTCAAGCGCTCTTTCGCGTGCTGCACTGAAGCTATAGTGACGATTAATCTTTTCATAAACACCAAGCTCCGGTACAGACAAAGTTCCCCTTGATGTGTCTGCAATAAGATTTATTTCAGTTGTTATTTTTGCAAGTGCCGCACCAATAGCATTTGCCACTTCATAATATTGCGGGTAGTGACAGGGAACATTAAATTCTTTTTCTAATCGTGGTGCAAGTGCTTTAGCGGGTCCGCCAATCATGCTGATTGATTGTGGAACAAGCTTCTTACCATGTAGCAGTTCCTCCACCGTATAAACCGGCTTACTGTTGATTTCAGTTAATAGCTCATTGACTTTCCCTTTAATCATTCGAGCCATCGTATCTAAAATTTCATTCGCGACCTCATCGATGCTCAACCCTGAATTTGTTGCTAATTGAGAGAGAGCTTCTTTGGCTAACGCCCTGTCACCGATATCCAGCTTACCTAAGACAATCATCGCGTCAGTTGGCGTTGCAACGGGGCCACCACAAGCAAAAGGTTTGCCTTGTCTTTGCGGGCCGATCTTAAGTTTCTTGTCCTCAACAGTAATGCTGCTGTCTCCACCAAGACCGATTGAAACACTATAGATTGATCGGACAAGTGTTTTGTATTTATCTATTTTGATCCCTGCAGGTTCAAACAGCGGAACACCGTCAGCTAAAAAGAAGATGTCTGTTGTTGTCCCGCCAATATCTAATAAAACAGCGTCTTTATTTGTATCCAACAGCGCTTGTATCCCCATTAAACTTGCTGCCGGCCCTGACAAGATTGTCTCAACGGGCATATCCTTCGCTGCATCAATACTCATAATGCCGCCATCAGCTTTTAAGATAGATACAGGGGCTTGAATGCCCTCCTTTTCAAATGACAATTTAATGTTATCTAAAAACCTGCTAAATGTGTCATAAACAGCTGCATTCAAGTATGCGGTATTCACCCTTCTCGGGAAGTTAAGCTTCCCGGATGTCTTATGTCCTAACGTGATCCTCTGAATATGTTTTGAAACTAATTTTGCAATCTCCAATTCGCCAGTAGGATTTCTTGTTGAAAATTTCGTTACAATTGCAACGTCCTCAATCTTCGTATTGCTGAATAACGCGATCGCCTCATCAATTTCTTTTGTATTGACATCTCTAACGATTTCACCACGGTGATCCGTATATCCATTAATAAAGACATTTTTGTTACCGACTGCCAAGTGTTCATTAGGCAAGCCTGGCCCGCTTTGAATAATCATCCCTACGTTTGCGGTCTTGTTTTCCACAATCGCATTCGTTGAAATTGTTGTACTCAAGTTTATTTTTTTTATCATTGATTGATCAATGCCCTGTAACAATTCTTTGAGTGTTGTCCAGATAGAGTGGAAGAGATCATCATAATCAGTAGGTTTTTTTACAACCTTGATAACCTTGCCATCCTGCATAATAATTGCATCTATGTGAGTGCCACCCATATCAAGCCCAACAATCATATTTGTTCTCCCTTATTTAAAGTAAATCTCCGACAATATGCATTAAAGTATAGCTTATAAACGTGACAGTGTCAAAAAAGCCGAACTGTACGATCTAAAGTTCTAAAGCTCTAAAGCAGCTAGTCGAGCAACCAAAAGAGTTTGTGTGATGTCCGAAAGGTTTTGCCCGCTAATCTCAACGAAATGATAAGGGTATTTCATCCCTGCTCCACAGGGTTGCTAATCGCTTGAAATACCCTTATCGCAAGATCACTTTTAAAAACATGACTTGCAGTTTTAACATGGGACTCTGTGAGAGATAAAAAATAAGAACGCGACAAAATCGAGTTATTGCACTTTAGCCCCAAAAACCGCACGTTGATATTGTTTTTGTGATAAAAATTGCTAGTCAAATAATTTATAGCCACAAAAAACTACATTCCCTGTAGGATGCTTGTGATTCAAACAGTAAATTTGTTTTGTTGTGACAGGAAAGTGGATTAGCATATTATGAGGAGCGAGGAGCATAGTTCCCTTAATTACGGGCATAGAGAGCGCCTGCGACAGAGGTTCAGGAAGAGTGGGGGCGAATCTCTCGCCGATCATGAGCTGCTTGAACTGCTTTTAACCTATGCGATTCCTCGCAAGGACACGAAATCCATTGCTAAAGAGCTGCTTGAAAAACATAGATCTTTCAGCGCTGTGCTGGAGCAGCCGTTGCATGAATTGGAGAATTGCAGTGGTGTGGGGCCCTCTTCAACAACGCTTATCTCTTTGGTGTGTGCCTGTATGAGGCGCTACTTTGAGCGTGAAATAAAGGCGAGGAAGCGCATCACAGCCCCACGCGATATTGCGCAGCTTGTGAGAACCTGTATCCCTGCTATAAGCCGTGAGTGCTTAGTCCTGCTTTGTCTGGATGAATTGCTGCTTGAGATGGG